>NZ_CP091804.1:3052232-3392165 GCF_022024275.1 Sphingopyxis sp. BSN-002 | reverse complement strand
CGGTAGAAATGGCCCGAGATTTCGATGGTCGGCCGCGGTGAAAGCGCGTGCGCCTGGGCAAAGGTCTCGAACGACTTGCCCGAAGCCTCGAGGTCGATCTGGATTTGCCTGAAAAGATTGAAGGCGACCTCCGGAGGGATCAGGCCCCTGATCGTCGCATAGCCGTCGCGATGATAGTCACCCTCGATTTGCATAAGACTCCCTGTCCTGCCCCGCAGCTTTCCCGGAACAGGACCGCACAATGCACGAATTTGCGGCGGCGCCAATGCCCGAACGGGTCGTCAGCCGCGTCAGAATACCCCTTTCAGCAACTTCCCGGGATTCTTCCGCAGCGCCGCTTCCTCATTGCCCATGTAAAGGAAGATGCCTTTCAGCGCCTGCTCGGTAACCGAATCCGTCAGCCGGTCGTGGCTGACCCCCGCGAGCGACAGCAGTTGGTTGTTCCGCCCCAACTGGTCGAGCTGGCGATACGCTCCAACGCTCTCAAGCGCCCCCGTAACCAGCGGCCGCACCTTTTCGGTCAGCACCCCGCCCGCGCTCGATTGCAGATAACGCGTCGCGCCGTCCTTCTTCGACACCAGCGACGGCACGTCGTTCCAGCCCAGATTGTCGATCGCGGCGCGGAACACCGGCTTCGCCTCGCCCGCCGCCTTGCCGCCCGCGTCGTTCAGGCTTTTCGTCAGCTTGGTGGTCAGCCCCAGCTTGTCGCCCGCACCGAGCAGCTTCGACGCCAGCTTGCCGCTCGCGCCCGGCAACAGGATACGCACCGCGGTATCGGCATAGAAAGCACCGGGCTGCGCCAGCCGGTCGAGCGCATTGTCGGACGCCCCGCTGATAAGCCCCTTGAATCCGCCGATCGCGGTCTTCGCGAAGGCGGCCGGCACGAGCCCGAGGCCGGCCAACGCAGCGCCCCCCGCGAGCAGGTGCCGTCTCGCCACCATGTCATCCCTGTTCATGAAAGCCTCCCACGCTATTGTCCGGGCCGGACGATAGCGGAAAAGCCATGCGCACCCAAGCGCTTACCGCCGCTAGGCCGCCATCCGCAGCCGGTTCCGTCCGTCGCGCTTTGCCGCATAGAGCGCCTGGTCGGCACGGTGGAGCAGTTCCTCGGCGTCGGGTTCGCCATCATAGAGCGCCAGGCCGATACTGATCGTCGCGTCGGGCAGGGTCGCTTCCTCCGCGGTTCCCGTCTCCACGGCCTTGCGGACCCGCTCGGCGACGATTTCTGCCGCCTGCGCGCTCGACCGCTGAAGGATGCAGACGAATTCCTCGCCGCCGATCCGGCCGACCAGATCGCCGTCGCGCAGGGCCGCCTTCGCCCGCTGTGCCACGCGGCGGATCACATCGTCGCCGACCGCATGACCGTGCGTGTCGTTGATCCGTTTGAAATGGTCGATGTCGAAAATCGCTACCGCCAGCGGTGCGCCATTGTCGCGCGCGCCGGCCAGCGCCTTTTCCAGAAAAGCCAGCGTCGCGCGCCGGTTCGGCAGGCCGGTCAGCATGTCGGTGTTCGCGACCCGCTCGGCCGCACTGCGCGCCGCTTCGAGGATGCGGGCGTTCTCGACAGTCTCGGTGACATCCTGCACGGTTCCGAAGATGCCGATCGCTTTGCCCCCGCGGCCCATCTCGATCGACCCGTGTGATTTCACATGGCGGATCTCGCCGTCGAGCCTGCGAATCCGCCCCTGATATTCGAAAGCCTGCCCGGTGCGCACCGCTTCGGCGAGCACCTTGCGAACCTCCTCCATATCCTCCTCGACATATTGCTCGACGCTATAGTCGACATCGACGGGGGTTCCGGGCTCCAGCCCGTGGACCCGATAGGTCTGATCCGACCATTTGATCGTCCAGTTGACCAGATCGACGCGCCAATGGCCAACGAGCGCCGCAGCCTCGGCCTGCACCAGCCAGCGATTGCTCTGTTCGAGGCGGCGCGCGAGCTTGCGCTGGACCACCAGCAGGGCCGCGAGCGGCAGCGTCGTGAACAGCAACGCCAGCAGATAGAATTGCAGGAACAGCACCCGGACCTTCTGGCTGTCGTCGATCGCCGCGATCGGCCCGTGCCCCTGCCCGGTCAGCAGCGACGCGATGATCGTCACGATCAGCATTCCCGTCGCCGCGCCGAAGGGCCCTAGCCGGTACGCAGCAGCGACGACGGCGATGCACGGCAGGAAGGTCACCGGGAAATGCGATTGCGAAAAGGCCGTAGCGGTGACCGCCGCGGCGGCGGTCAGGATCAGGATTGCCTCGGTCTTCATGCGCGACGATGCGTTGTCGAGCGCCTTGGTGCCGATCATGCGCGCCAGCATGACGATCGGCGGCGTCACGATCAGCATGCCGAGCGCCACGGTCGTCAGCCATGAGAAGAAGAAATCGATGCCGGTTCCGGCAAGCGCGGTCGCGATCGAGGCACTCAGCGCGCTCGCCGACAGCGTCGCGATGCAGAAATCGCCGACCGATCGCGGGACCATGAACGACAGGTCGCCCGCGTGACGGCGCCGGACCAGCCACAGCGCGACATAGGCCTCGGACGCGTTGGCGAGCGTGAAGGCGGCCGACGCGAGCGGTGGCGTGCCGCCCAGCAGATTGGCGCCGAAGCTGGCAACACCCATGCCCACGAACGACGCTGCTTGCGCGCGTCCGGGCATCAGCAGCAACAGCGCAAGGAAATAGCCGCTCGGTGGCCACACGGCGGCAATATTGTCCGCGCCCCTGGTCGCATAGAGCGACAGGCTCGCCAGCAGAAAATAGCCGAGCGCCGTAAGCAGCGACCAGAAAGCCGCTTCGACTCCGGGTGAGAGCGACCGCGTCATGCTCCGGATCTATCCGAAAACTGGAAAATAAACCGCTAACATTCCGCCACGGCTTAACGCGATTTCACAGCAAAATCACGCACCTTTAGCCTCTAGTCGACGCCACCGAAGGTCATGCCGACGATTTGCCCGATCCGTTCCTCGTCCCATTCGATCCGGCGATCGAGGACGAGCATCGCGAGGCCGTGGACGAGCGACCACGCATGAAGCGCGGCAATTTCGGGTTGATCGAGGTGCGGCATCGTCTGCTCGACGCCCGCGCGCAGCAGATTATAGGCAACTTCCCCTCCGTCGCCGCTTTCCTTGCTGCGTTCGTGCATCTGGCGCGTGAAGCTCAGGCGGAACACCGCGGGCTCGTCGTGCGCGAAGCGGACATAGGCGACGCCCGTCGCCAGGAAACCGGTACGTCCGCCTCCCGCTTTCAGCCACGCCTGCGCCTGCAGCGCGCCCAACCGCCGCAGCCCCTCGTCGGCGAGCGCGTCGAGCAGCGCCTCCTTGTCGGGAAAATGGCGGTAAAGTGCGGTTGCGCTTACCCCCACGTCGCGCGCCAGTGCGCGCAGCCCCAGCTCGGCGCCGTCGCCTTCCTCCAGCCGTTTGAGCCCCGCCGCGATCACCGCCGCGCGCAGATCGCCATGGTGGTAGGAGCCCGAACTTTTCGCTCCGGCATTTTCTATGTTGACACTGTTATCTTGTTCGCTCATGTTGTCACCGTAAACATTCCGAGTCGCCAGTGCAATCCCCTCCACACTGCGCGGCACCTTTGAAACCTTCGGCTTAAGGAGCATCCCCATGGCGAGCAATATGGAAACCCTGATCCGCGGCGCCGTCACCAAGGGCATCGGCAAGGTCGCCGACTTCAACCGCAAGCGCCTCCCCCGCCCCGCCGACGCGCACCCCTATCTCACCGGCATCCACACCCCGATGACCGAGGAATTCACGCTCGAGGAACTGCGCGTCGACGGCGAAATCCCTGCCAGCCTGACCGGCCGCTACCTGCGCAACGGCCCGAACCCCGCGGTCGCACCCGACCCCGCGAGCTATCACTGGTTCACCGGCGCCGGCATGGTCCACGGCATCCGCATCGAAGGCGGCAAGGCCGACTGGTACCGCAACCGCTGGGTCCGCGGCGCCGAGGCTTGCGAAGTCCTTGGCGAGGAAATCCCCCCCGGCCCGCGCGCCGAAAGCAACGACGCGCCGAACACCAATGTCATCGGCGTCGACGGCCGGACCTTCGCGATCGTCGAGGCGGGCGGCAAGCCGGTCGAGCTCGGCTATGAACTCAACACCATCGCTCACAACCCCTTCGACGGCACGCTGAAGGGTCCGTACACCGCGCACCCGCACCTCGATCCCTCCACGGGCGAGATGCACTCGATCACCTACAAGGGCGACGACTTCAACACCGTCTGGCACGTCGTCGTCGACAAACATGCGCAGGTGATCCGCGAGCTTGCGATCCCGGTCAGCGACGGCCCGTCGATCCACGATTGCGCGATCACCGAAAATTACGTGCTCGTCCTCGACCTGCCCGTCACCTTCTCGATGTCGCGGCTGCTTGCAGGCTATCGCTTCCCCTATGCCTGGAACGAGAAGCATCAGGCACGCGTCGGCCTCCTCCCCAGGAAGGGCAGCGCAGACGACATTATCTGGGTTCCCGTCGAGCCCTGCTATGTCTTCCATCCCGCGAACGCGTTCGAGACCGCCGACGGCAAGATCATCGTCGACGTCGTCGCGCACGAGACGATGTTCGCCGAATCGACCCGCGGCCCCGACAGCCAGAAGGCCCGCATGGAACGCTGGACGCTCGATCCCGCCGCGCGCACCTCGGTCCGCACCGTCATCCACGACCATGCTCAGGAATTCCCGCGCTACGACGAAAGACTGACGACCAGGCCCTATCGCTATGCCTACACGGTCGCGATCCCCGAGGCCGAGGCGTCCGAATGGCAGATCGCCGATACCCGCCTGTTCCGCCACGATCTCGACAAGGGCGTCACCGATGCCCACGATTTCGGCCCCGGCCGGCATCCCGGCGAGTTCGTCTTCGTTCCGCGCAGCGCAGATGGCGCCGAGGATGACGGCTGGCTGATCGGCCTCGTCGTCGACATGAACGACGAGACCACCGATCTCGTCATCCTGAATGCCGATGACTTTACCGGGTCACCGCAAGCTGTGGTTCACCTGCCGCATCGCGTGCCGCCGGGGTTCCACGGGAACTGGGTCGCGGATTGACGATATCGGGGCGCTTCATCAGCGCCTCGGTCACCCGCAACGACCGCTCGTTGTCGACATCGATCGCTGTCGCCCCGTTGCTCACCAGCAGCGGGGCGATGTCGACTTTCAGGTGGCGCGAAATGCGCTGGAAGATGTGGTGGATCGGCCCCAGCCCGAAGCGGAAACGCAGCAGGTTGATCAGCCCGAACGCCTGCATCACGCGGATCGGCTTCTTGACGAACTGCCCGCCGCCGCGAAACGCCTCGGCGGCCTTGAGTGCTGCGGGATCGCCGATCCAGTAGGCGTTGCAGTTCGACACCGCGACATCCGAAAATTCATAGAAGCGCCGCTGCCCCTCGGGATGCACGGCAAGCACATCCTCGCGCCGCGCGAGCGCAACCCCCGCCCCCACGCCGAGCCGAGCCGCCTCGTTTCCGATCTCGACGATCGTTTCGGGGGTCAGCAGGCAATTGTCCGCCGTGGTGATGAACAACGGAAACGCGGCTTGGCCGGCGACCGCAAGAACCGAGTCCGCGAGGTTGTCGGCGGCCGGCACGATGACGAGGCGCTCGCCCAGCCTCTCGATCACCTCGTCGGCCAGATCATCAAGAAGGGTCTCATGATGCGTCGAGACGAAGATGCGGGCCGCATCGGTCTGCGCCGCGCTGTCGAGTACATGCGCAATCATCGCGCGGCCCGCGACGGGAACGAGGCACTTGTCGCCCACCCCATGCGCCTCGGCGAGCGCGTCGACCGCACCCGGCCGGCGCCCCGCGAGGATCAGGATCGAGCCGCTCATGCCGCGTCCCTCCGCGCAAAACCGACAAGCTGGCGGATCATGCTTTCGGACACGATCGTCTCGATCAGGTCGGCCTGGGTAAAGCCGGCTGCAATCGCGGCGCGACCGAAAACCTTCTCGGACCACAGGTTGCAGTTGAGATTGACCTCGAGCAGCCGGATCTCGCCGGTCGCGAAATCGACGCGAAACTCGAAGCGGCCATAATCGAAAGGCCGGAAGACTTCAGCCATCGCGCGCGTATATTCGATCAGCCGCGCGCCGATTTCGGCGTCGTCGAACAGCTTCAGGCTGTATTTCTGGCTGCGGTCGACCAGATCGCGCTTTTCCTGATAGGTGCGCAGGTGGCTCGGGTCGGCCTGCTCGAAGATCATCATCGGCAGCATCGCCGGCTCGCCGTCTATGGTGATCACCGGCACCTCGACGTCGCTGCCGTCGATGAAGGGCTCAACGATCGCGTCATGATCGAGCGCATGGATTTCGGCGATCGCCTGCGCGAGTTCGATCCGGTCGTGCGCGTCGCGAATGCCCCACGAAGCCGAGCTGTTGTTCGGCTTGATCACCCAGCGCTTCGCCGGCGGACAGCGCGACGCATCGACCGGCGCGCCGCGGCGGAACAGCGACCAGGGCGCGGTGGGAATATCGCGCGCCGCCGCTTCGAGCTTGGTCAGGTGCTTGTCGTCGGACAGGCCGCGCACGATCGGCGACGCGCCGACATAGGGCAGCCCCAGCCGGTTGCAGAGCAGCGGCAGCAGCATCTCGCTGTTGTAGAAGCCGCCGCGGTTGAGCAGCGGAAAGACGAAGTCGGCGTCGGGCCGGGTGAACAGGTCGGCGTAATTGTCGGCGACGAGCAGCGGGATGCCGAGCCCTTCCAGTATCTCGCGCGTTTCGCGGTGATAGAGCGCGTGGTTGCCGTCTTCGCTATGGAGCCCGCCGGTCCATTTCGCGTGCTTGGCGATGAAGAGAAGCCGCTGCGTGTCGCGCAAGCGATCGGGCAGCCTGGTGGGTGCAAGGTCGTTGGTTCGCATGTGACGCTCTGACCACGCGCAGGTTTCATGCCGATGACTTTTCAATGACTGCGCTGCAACCAAAACGCCAAATCTCTGTCATCTTGCGCCGGTAATTCGCGGGTCATGGTCTTCCCCGGAACGGATTTATCCGCATGCTTCTGAACCCGAAAAGCTATGAGAAAAACGCACTGCGCAGCGACGGCCGCCATGCCGCGCGGCTCGCCGAAGCGCTGATCAGCGGCGGCGACGGGCGCATCCGCCTCGATGCGCAGGGGCGTAACCAATATTATGCCAGCGCCGCGCCCAGCGACGCGCTCGCCTACGGGTCGTCGACGATCAGCAGCATTTCGGAGCATGCGTTCGAGACGTTGGTCGTCGAATGGAGGGATCGGCTCGACCAGCCGGTCGCCGCGCGCGATTATGCCGCGGGCCTCGACGCGATCCGCGACCGCCTCGCCGCATATTTCGGTTCGGACGATGCCGCGATCGTCTTCGCCGCGTCGGGAACCGATCTCGAATATGTCGGCCTCGCCGCCGCCTGGGACGGCCGGCCGCTCACCGCCGTTCTGCTCGGCCGCGACGAGGTCGGCAGCGGCTGCATCCATAGCGCCGCAGGCCGCTTCTTTGCCGAGGAAACCGCGACCGGCGCGCGCGTCGTCGCGCAATCGGCGATCGACCCGGCCTTTGCCGGGATCGAGCTGATCGACGTTGGCGTGCGCGACGCCGCCGGCCGCCCGCGCGCCTCGGCCGCGGTTGCCGCCGAGCTGTCGCTCCACATCGAGCGCGCCGCCGCCAACGGCCGCCGCGCGGTCGTCCATGTCGTCCACGGCTCGAAATCGGGCCTCACGCTCCCGGCGCTCGCCGACGTCGAGCGCCTCGTCGCGACGCATGGCGACGCGATGACGATCGTCGTCGACGCCTGCCAGCTTCGCATCGCGCCCGATGTCGTCCGCAGCTATCTCGCGCTCGGTTGCACCGTCCTGATGACCGGCTCGAAATTCGCCGGCGGCCCGCCGTTCAGCGGCTTCGCGCTGGCACCCGCCGCCGCGCGCGACCGCGCAAGGCCGCTTCCCGAGGGCTTCCGCCGCCTCGCCAACCGCGCCGAATGGCCCGCCGACTGGCCCGGCGCCGACATTCTGCATGCTACGGGCAATTTCGGCCTGCTCCTGCGCCTGCAGGCGGCGCTGATCGAGATCGAGCGCTTCGCTGCGCTTCCTGCCGGGCGCGCGACGCATGTCGCCGCGCGTTTCAGCCATCATGTGATGCGGATCGTCAAGCGCCTCGAGCTTGCCGAGGTCCCCGGCGCGGGCACGAGCTGCCTTGCGACCGAGACGCTGCGCACGCTCGACCTGTCGGCACGCTGGCCGCAATGCGATTTCGATGCCGCGAAGACGATGCACGGCCATATCGCGCGCCAGTCGCGCCAGTGGCTCGGCCAGGAAATCCGTCTCGGCCAGCCGGTGAAGACGCACCCGCTCGCCGACGGGCGAATGGCCGGGACGTTGCGCCTGTCACTGTCGATGCCGCTGATTATCGACATGGCCGCAATGGACGATATCGCCCTCGACGAGCGGCTCGACCGCGAGATGTCGCTGGTCGGCGCGGCGATCTCGGCAGCGGGCGCGATGACTCTCGCCTCGCCCCAGCCAGCCCCCATCGGCTGACCCCGAAAGCGGTCGTCGGGCGCGACGAACGGGCCCGAAATCTTCGCCGCGCCGCCACGGCGGCACGGCTCATCGTGGAATCGGACGCATTTTAGCAGCGCTTTTCGGGCGCCGTTCGTTTGCCCTCCACTATGACGAAAAATGCTCCCCTCCTCCGCCCCGCCGCGAGCGCGATTGCCGCGTTCCTGGTCCTCTCCACCCCCGCCGCCTTCGCGCAGGAAACGACGGTACCGATGACGCCACCGGTCAGCGTGCCGCCGGCCTCGGCTCCGCCGACGGTCCAGCCGCCCGCTACGACGGCGCCCGCGACGGCCCCGACCGCGCAACCGGCGCCCCAGCCGGTGATCCGCGTCCCGCTCGACCTGCCGCCCGCTCCGAAGGCAGCCGAGCGTGAAGCCGCTGCCCCGCCCGCCCGTGCCCGGGCCGAACGCGCGGCTCCGCGACCGCGCCCGGCACAGGCAGCCCCCACGCGTGTCGCGGCCGCGCCCGTCGCGCCGGTTGCCGCCGCGGCTGCGCCGATCGAAGAGGCTGCGCCGGTTTCGCCCGTCGTCGTTGAGCCGGTCCAGCCGACGGTAGAGACCGCACCTGTTGCGGTTGAAAAGGCAGCGCCCGCTACCAGCGACAGCTTTCCTTGGGAAATCGTCGGAGGTGCAGCCGCGCTGCTGATCGTCGGCGGTGCGGGCATCGCCTTCGCGCGCCGTCGCAAGGCCTCCAAGGAGGTCTGGGAATTCAACGAGAATTCGAACGCCGAATGGGTGCCGACGGGTGAACCCGCCACCGAGCCCGCCTTCACCCGCGCGGAAACCGTCGTCGCGCCTGCGCCTGAACTGCAGCCGACAGAGCCTGCGACCACGCCGGCCTTCGCGGCAGCGCCTTCGGGCAGCATGGGGCGTCACGAGGCGATGGCAATGGCGGGGCCGACGCCCGACAACCCCTTCACCACGCTCAGCAAGCGCCTCGCCCGCGCGCGCTTCCTCGATCGTCAGGAACGCGCCGACTATGACGCCGCGCTCGCGACCAGCGAGCCGCAAACCGAACAGGCCCCGGTTCGCAAACCGGTCAGCGCATGGGAAATCGCCCAGCGCCAGACAATCCCGGCGCCGGCCGAACAGGAGGTTCGCCGCCTCCAGCCCGGCAGCGTCCGCAAGGAGCTGAAGCCCGGCTGGACGCGCAACTGACGCCCCCTTCCGGGCAATGAAAAAGGGCGGCGCCTCGCAGCACCGCCCTTTTTCTTTTTCGCAAGCACGGCGGGCAAGCCCGCCGGACCCGAACCGAATTACTTCAGTTCGACGGTCGCGCCGGCGGCGAGCAGCTTGGCCTTCAGCTCTTCAGCTTCAGCCTTGTTGACGCCTTCCTTGACGGCCTTCGGCGCGCCTTCGACGAGTGCCTTGGCTTCGCCCAGACCCAGGCCGGTGATCGCACGGACTTCCTTGATCACGTTGATCTTGTTGCCGCCGTCACCGGTCAGGATGACGTCGAATTCGGTCTGCTCTTCAGCAGCGGCGGCACCGGCGCCACCAGCGGCCGGAGCGGCAACCGCAACGGCAGCAGCGGCCGAAACGCCCCACTTTTCTTCGAGCAGCTTCGAAAGTTCAGCAGCTTCCAGAACGGTCAGCGCCGACAGGTCTTCAACGATCTTTGCGAGATCAGCCATTTTCATTCTCCATCAGAACCGGGAAAGCCCGGTGAATTGTTACGGTAGGTAAAAGTTTATGCCGCTTCCTTGGCGCCATAGGCACCAAAGACCCGCGCCAGCTGACCAGCCGGGGCTGCCGCAATCTGGGCAACCTTGGTGGCCGGAGCCTGGAGCAGGCCGACAAGCTTGCCACGCAGTTCGTCAAGCGACGGCAGCGATGCAAGCGCCTTCACGCCTTCCACGTCGAGGACCACATCCCCCATGCCACCACCAACGATTTCAAGCTTGTCGTTGGTCTTGGCAAATTCCACCGCGATCTTCGCAGCCGCGACCGGATCGGTCGAAGCGGCGATTGCCGTGGGGCCGGTCAGCAGATCGCTGATACCGGTGTAGGAGGTGCCATCGAGCGCGATCTTGGCCAGGCGGTTCTTCGCGACCTTGAAGCTTGCACCCGCGTTCCGCATCTGCTCGCGAAGCACCGTCGACTGGGCGACGGTAAGACCCAGGTTGCGAACAATCACAACCGAGGCTGCATTCGACAGCGTAGCGTTCAGCGAGGATACGGCTTCGGCCTTTTCAGCACGATCCATGCCTGTTTCTCCACTCATGCCCGGCTGCAAGCAACCGGGCCGCTAACACACGCAAAAGCCATGCGGAATGAATCCCGCCTGTCCCTTGCGCAACGATGTCCGATGGGGTCGGTCAAGCCGCGTCACCCGGGAATGCCAGGCGGGCGACCGATAAAAGACTGTCCCCGTCTCGGTTGGAAATTAAGAAGGGCAAATTCCCTTCACCAACTGTCTCGGACGGAATTGCCAAGGCCGGAGCCCGGACAACACGGGCGCGCTAATAGCGATAACGCGCGCCGAGTCAAGCCGCATGCGGCGGAAAAGCAGGCTTGGCGCGCGATACCGACAGCCCTACGGCGGCATCCATGATCCGGATACGCCCCTCCACGCCCGCCGACGGCGACCGCGCCGTCGATATCTGGCGCGCCGCAGTCGACGCCACACACGACTTTCTGACGCCCGCAGACCGGATCGCGATCGAGGAAGAGGTAAAAGGCTTTCTGCCGCAAGCACCGCTATGGCTTGCCGTTGACGCCGACGATCGCCCGATCGCCTTCATGCTGCTCGACGGCAGCAGCATGGAGGCCCTCTTCATCGACCCCGCCCATCGCGGCCGGGGTATCGGCAGGGCGCTCGTCGAGCACGCGATCGGCCTTCACGGCACGATCACGACCGAGGTGAACGAGCAGAATGACCAAGCGGCGGGCTTTTACGAACGTATGGGCTTCACCGCCACCGGCCGCTCGGACCGCGATGGTCAGGGCCGGCCCTATCCCTTGATCCACCTCCTTTTCTCACCGCGAAGCTGACGGGACTCCAGCGGTGCGCAAAAAAATCATCGCACCCTCTTGCCTAAAACACATCAAGATATATCTTAGACGCATCGAATCGCATGAAGGAGTACAAGATGCGACATGGAATGAACCGGCATGGCTGCGGCGAACGCCACGCCATGCGCCATATGATGCGCGAAGCGATGCGCCACGGTGGCTTCGGTCACGGACGCGGTTTCGGGCGCGGCTTCGGTGGGCGCCACGGACGTGACGACGACGGACACGGCCGCCGCCGGCGGATGTTCGACAGCGGCGAGCTGCGGCTCGTGCTGCTCAAGCTGATCGCCGACGAGCCGCGCCACGGCTACGACCTGATCCGCCAGATCGAAGAGCTGACCGGCGGCGCCTATGCGCCGAGCCCGGGCGTGATCTACCCCACCCTCACCCTGCTGGGCGACATGGGGCTGATCGAAGCGGCCGACAGCGACGGCGCGAAGAAGCTCTTCGCGATCACCGCAGCTGGCCAGACCGAACTCGACGCGAACAAGGACGCTATCGATGCGTTGATTGCGCGCCTGACCGAAGTCGGCGAGGAGCTCCAGCGCACCGACAGCGCGTCGGTCCGCCGCGCGATGGGCAATCTCAAGGCCGTGCTGATGAACCGGCTCGGCGACCGCGACCTCGACGAGGCGACGCTGCACAAGGTCGTCGCGCTGATCGACGAGGCGGCGCAGAAGATCGAGCGGCTGTGATGGTTAGTGTCGTCGCCAACGTCCCCACCGCGCACGCGAGCAAATATCTGCAGCAGCTGTGCAAGCACTGGCAGCACAATCTCGCCGTCGAATTCACCCCGGAACATGGCACCGTGACCTTCCCCAGGGATGCGCGCGGCGCGAGTTGGGCGGGCGACGCGCTGGTCACCTTCGATGCGGGAGCCGGCGCACTGTCGGTGCGCATCGACGCGAGCAGCGACGAGCATGTCGAGGCGATGAAGGGCGTCGTCGCCCGTCACCTCGATCGCTTCGCGTTTCGCGAGGCCTCGCTGGGGTTTGACTGGGCGGTGGCCTGAGCGGCCAGCCAGCCCCGACAGGCATCGTCATTCCGGCGGAGGCCGGAATCTCTCCGCCGGACATCGATGCACCGGCGAGATCGTGTTCAGAGTCGCGTGCCTCTGAACGCCCTTCGCCGGGATGACGAAAGAGTTATCGTTTTTCGATATTATCGATTGACGATAAGGTCGACTCAAAATATATCGTTCTTCGATAAGCAAACCATCGGAGAACGATATGCCTACCGATCATTCGACTCTGCTGCGCGCGACCCGCGGCCTGCTCTGGCTGATGCTGGCGCTGGTCGCAGCGGCGTTTCTGTTCGTCATCGCCTCGGGCGGCGCGCTGGTCGCCATGTGGCCCGACATTGCGGTGGAGGCAAAGAACAGCAAGGTGTTCATCGATGCCGACGCCATGCGTCCGCAGCTGTTTGCGCTGCTCGGCATCCTTGCCGCGATCCTTGCGGTCGCCGTCTATGTGCTGCGCCAGTTGCAGGCGCTGGTCAAAAGCGCGACCAACGATCCCTTCATCCCCGCAAACGCCGCGCGCCTGCGCGGGATCGGCTGGGCATTGGTCGTGACGCAGATGCTGGCCTTTCCGCTGGGGTGGGTCGCGAGCCGTATCGCGGTGTCGACGAGCGAGTTCGCCAATATGGGCGGGCTCGATCTGGAGGGCATCCTCGCGATCCTGCTCGCCTTCGTCCTTGCCGCCGTGTTCGAACGCGGCGCGGCGATGCGCGACGAGCTGGAAGGGACCGTCTGATGGCGATCGTCGTGAAACTCGATGACCTGCTTCACGCGAAGCGGATGACGCTGACCGACCTGTCCGACCGCATCGGCATCACCCTCGCCAACCTGTCGATCCTCAAGACCGGCAAGGCCAAGGCGATGCGCTTTTCGACGCTCGAGGCGATCTGCACCGAACTCGATTGCCAGCCCGGCGACTTGCTGGCGTTCGAAGCCGACAGCTGAAGACAGCGCGGCAAAAGACTGACCCCGCTCCGCATCCCCGGTCGGAGCGGGGTTTTTTATGCCTTACGCGCCCGCCGCAACCGCCTTGTTACGGGCGTAGAGGAAATAGACCGCAAGCCCCGCAACATTCCAGATCCCGAACCACAGCTGTGTCTTCGCCGGCAGGCTGAGGAACAGATAGATGCACCCGAGCACCGCAATGCCGCCGACCACCCACGGCATCGGCGTGCGGAACGTGCGCGGCGCATCGGGCGCACGGCGACGCATGATGAGCATGCACACCGACACCGCCGTGAAGGCCGCGAGCGTGCCCGCATTCGCCAGCGCCGCCAACTCGTCGAGCGGAATGAAGCCCGCGAGTATCGCGACGACGATCGCGGTGAAGATGGTGATACGGACCGGGGTGCCACGCGACGACAGCTTGGCGAGGCTCTTGGGGAGCAGCCCGTCGCGCGCCATGGTGAAGAAGATGCGGCTCTGCCCGAAGAAGAAGGCCAGGATCACCGTCGGCAGCGCGATCACCGCCGAAAGTGCGAGATATTTCGCGGCGCCCGGCTGGCCCAGCTCGCGCAGGATCAGCGCCAGCGGCTCGGGGCTGTTCGCGAATTTGCTGTATGAAATCGCGCCGACCGCCGCGACCGCAACGAGAATATAGATGGCGACGCACGCGAACATCGATCCGACGATCCCGATCTTGAGATCGCGGTCGGGATTCTTCGCCTCCTCGGCGGCGGTCGCGATCGCGTCAAAGCCGTAGAAGGCAAAGAAGATGATCGCCGCCGCCGCCATGATCCCGCGCTCGACGCCATCGGGGCCGACATGCTTGGTAAAGCCGAAGGGGCTGAAAGGTTCGAGGTTCGCCGCGTCGAACGCCGGCAGCGCGACAGCGACGAACACCGCCAGCGCGATGATCTTCACGATCACGAGGATTGCGTTGACCGTCGCGCTTTCGCGCGTGCCGTAGAGCAGCATTCCGGCCACGATCGCGATGATCGCGATGGCCGGCAGATTGACGATACCGCCGAGTTCCGGCCCTTGCATCAGGCTCATCGGCACACTCGCCCATGCGTGCAGCAGCGGCGCCGCATAGCCCGACCAGCCGACCGCGACCGCGCTGACCACGAGCGAATATTCGAGGATCAGGCTCCAGCCGACGATCCACGCGATCAGTTCGCCGATCACGACGTAGCTGTAGGTATAGGCGCTGCCCGAGGCGGGGATCATCGTCGCCATCTCGGCATAGGCGAGCGCCGCGCACGCGCAGATCAGACCGGCGACAGCGAAAGAGACGATGACCGCAGGCCCTGCCTTGTCGGCACCGACGCCGATGAGCGTGAGGATGCCGGTCCCGACGATCGCCCCGACACCAAGCGCGATCAGATGCGGCCAGCTCAGCGTCCGGGCGAGCCCGTGCCCTTCCTGTTGCTCCGGAACAATGGATTTGCGGCGCAGCAGGCTGTCGGACATGTGGACGATCCCCCTTGTTACTTTGTTGCGCCCTTGTGGAACCGGCACGCGGGGAAGGCAAGATATGGCTTATGCGGTCCGGCGGGGCAGCCACCATGCGCGAAGCATCAGCGCCGCAGCCAGCAGGAGCGCAAGGCCGTATGCCGCCGGCACCGACGAAAGGATCGTCCGCGCTCCGACGATCGCACCGCCGACCAGCGAAAGCCAAAGTCCGAAATGGTGGAACCAGTGCCCGTCACCCTCGCCGCGCAGCCTGTTGGCGATTTTTTGCCCCATCTGCACGAGCGTCCCGGTCATATAGGTGACGCCGACGACGGTGCCATCCTTCCCCTCCAGCGCCGCATTTACCAGCCCCATCGCAAAGGCAAGGCAAGCGATTGCCGGCCACTGGCCAACCTCGAACCGCAATGCCGCAGCGGCGGCAAGCAACAATGTGGTGCCTGAAAGCACGGCGGGTGCCCGCGCCGCCCCCGCCCGTGCGGCGAGGAGTGAGCCGGTCACGACACCGGTCAGGAACAGCGTGATGATGCCGCCGGCAATCAGCGCCGCCGCCTGCCATTCTGCGGCGCCGACCGCGAACCGTGTCGAATTTCCCGTCATGAACGAGACGAAGAAGCCGCCCGATTCGACAAAGCCGATCGCGTCGACAAAACCGGCGAGGATCGCCACCCCGACGGCAAGCAACTGACGGGACCGGTCGAAGCGGATCATCGGCGGATCAGAGCAAAGCCTCGATCGCCTCTGCCAGCGCGACGTCGCGCCCGGACAGGCCATCGGCATCATGCGTCGTCAGCAATATGTCGACCTTGTTATAGACGTTCGACCATTCGGGATGATGATCCATCTTCTCTGCAATGATCGCGACGCTCGCCATGAAGCCAAAGGCCTGTGCGAAATCGTCGAACTTGAACTGCCGCGTGATGCCGTCGCGGGTCGGCTCGTGCGTCCAGTCGGGAAAGCGTGCGAACAGCGCGGCGCGCTGCGCATCGTCGAGTTTCTGGACCATCTTCTATCTCCCGCTGGCCAAGCTGTGTCCCCCGCCATAAGGAAGGGCGCAATGACCGACAAGACCGCCCTGACCGCACTGCCCGCCGGATGGACCGGCGGCGCCCCGGACGCCGAGGCGCTGTTCGCGATGGCCGAAGCCGCGCTCGCGCAATTGCCCGATGTGTTCAAGCCGCATATTCAGGACGTCGTGATCGAGATCGAGGAATTCGCCGACGACGAGACGCTGAAATCGCTCGACATCGAGCATCCCTATGATCTGACAGGGCTCTATGAGGGCCGCCCCCTGACCGAGCGCAGCATCGACCAGAGCGGCGGCATGCCCGACCGCGTGACGCTGTATCGCATCCCGATCCTGGTCGAATGGATCGAAGGGGGCGAGCGGCTCGACTGGCTGGTACGCCATGTCCTGATCCACGAGATCGGCCATCATTTCGGTTTCAGCGACGACGACATGCACGCTCTGGAAGATATGGCGTGACCGGGCTGCTGCGGCTCGACAGCGTGGCGTGCATCCGCGGCGACCGCCTGCTGTTCGAGCGGCTGTCGCTGACCCTGAACCGCGGCGATGCGCTGTGGCTGCGCGGGCCGAACGGCGCGGGCAAGTCGAGCCTGATCCGCCTCGCCGCGGGGCTTCTGCGACCCGCCGCAGGGACGGTCGAACGCCGCGAGCGCGTCGCGCTGATCGACGAGGCCGCCGCGCTCGACGCCGAAGTGCCGCTGCGCCGTGCCCTCGATTTCTGGGCGCGCGTCGATACGGTCGACGGGCACGCGGTCGACCGCGCGATGGACGAGATGGCGCTGGGCAGCCTCGCCGAAGTGCCCGTCTCGATGCTCTCGACCGGCCAGCGCAAGCGCGCCGCGATGGTGCGCGTGATCGCGAGCGGCGCGCCGATCTGGCTGCTCGACGAGCCCGCGAACGGCATGGACGATGCAGCACAGGCGCGGCTGGTCGCGGGAATCGCGAAGCACCGCGCGAACGGCGGCGCAGTGCTGCTGGCATCGCATTTCGCGCTCGGGATTCCCGATCTGGCCGAGCTCGATATGGGGGCGCTGGCATGACCGCGCTGATCGCCCTGTTCTGGCGCGACCTTCGCCGCGCATGGGGCAGCGGGGCACTGTGGCTGCCGGTGCTCTTCTTCCTGCTCGTCGCGACCGCCTTTCCCTTCGCGGTCGGACCCGATGCGCCGCTGCTGCGCCGTGCCGGCGGCGGGATGGTCTGGGTCGCGGCGCTGCTCGCGGCCCTGCTGCCGATCGACCGGCTGGTGAAGCCCGACAAGGATGCAGGGGTGCTCGACCAGCTCGCGGTGCGCGGTTTTGCCGACGAAGTGATCGCGGCTGTGAAGATCGGCGCACATGCCATTGGATTCGGGCTGCCTCTGCTGATCGCCCTCTTGCCCGCGTCGGCGTTGCTCGCGCAGGACGGCGGGCGCGTCGAGCTGCTGGCGACGGGCATCGCCATCGCGATTCCGGCGCTGGCCTCGCTCGCCGTGCTGAGCGCCGCGCTGACCGCGAACCACAAGGGCGGCAGCGCAATCGGGGGACTGCTGATCCTGCCGCTCGCGGTGCCGATGCTGATCTTCGGCGCCGGGATGCTCGATCCATCGGGGCGCGGTGCATTGAAGCTGCTGGCGGCGTCGAGCCTGCTTCTCACCGTAATCGGGCCGTTCGCCGCGGGCGCGGCGCTCCGCGGCCTGCGCGAATGACGCGCCAGTCGCTCGCGCACATCGCGCTCGTCGTGCGCGACTATGACGAGGCGATCGATTTCTATGTCGGCGCCCTCGGCTTCACGCTGGTCGCCGACGACTATCAGCCGGCGCAGGACAAGCGCTGGGTTCTCGTCGCCCCGCCGGGCAGTCCCGAAGGCGGTGCAACGATCCTGCTCGCACGCGCCGCAAACGAGGAGCAGGCGGCTTTCATCGGCAACCAGTCGGGCGGCCGCGTCTTCCTGTTCCTGCAGACCGACGATTTCGCCCGCGACTATCAGAACCTGCTGGACAAGGGCGTGCGGATCGAGCGCGAACCGCTGCAGGCCGACTATGGGACCGTCGCGGTCTTCCTCGACCTCTATGGCAACAAATGGGACCTGATCGAGTTTCGCCGGCCGGAATGACAGCAATCGACCGATTGCGAACATTGTGCCTCTAACCTAGTCTGGCGCAATGGAAGCAGAACTTAGATCGCTTGCTACGCAACATGGGGAGTTCCTGACCGACATCCGGCCTGTCGGAGATTTGTTCTGTATCACCGTCTGCGCTGAAATTGGCACTAAGGGCGGCGTCGGAGCGGATCTGTTCGATTTTGATGTTTGCTCGCCAGGCTGGCTCGATTCCGAACTCGATCGACACTCAGTGCTGCCCGGTGGCAAAAGGCTATTCATGCGTAAGTTCGATCCCGATGCGGTGGAACTATATGTTCGCAAGCGCCTTCGGCACGCCACCGGTACCAAATGGCATGAAATCGCGAGTAAAATTGGTGAATGGGCGCGATGGGAGTTTGCGGACTAAGAGGGCGGTGTCCGCTTCCCACCCCGAAGACGCCGTCGCCTTCAAATAGGCCTTTCCTACATTATCCGGCTGTGTCAGCCTTCGTCCGGTCTTTCATCTGGTAGATAAAACGGTTGCTACCCGGCTTGCCACGAGATCCGATCGGCACCGCACAGGGCTGACCTTCACTGAACTTTGGAATATCACACGGCCCTCGCGCCGACCGCATCCCGGGACGATGTCACAAGGCGGCGGCGGTTCACCATCTTCCAGCCCGCGCACAAGAAAAGGGCCGGAGTTTCCCCCGGCCCTTTCCTGAATCGTTGCGGTGCCGATCAGGCGCCGGTGACGTCGGCCGTGTCGACCTTTACGCCCGGGCCCATCGACGACGACAGCGCGATCTTGCGGACATATTTGCCCTTCGCGCCTGCCGGCTTGGCCTTGACGATCGCATCGACGAAGGCGTCGAAGTTCTGGCGGAGCTTTTCCTCGCCGAACGACAGCTTGCCGATGCCGGCGTGGATGATCCCGACCTTTTCGACGCGGAATTCGATCTGACCGCCCTTGGCGGCCTTCACGGCTTCGGCGACGTTCGGGGTCACGGTGCCCAGCTTCGGGTTCGGCATCAGGCCCTTCGGACCCAGCGTCTTGCCGAGGCGGCCGACGATGCCCATCATGTCCGGCGTCGCGATGACGCGGCCATAGTCGAGGTTGCCCGCGAGCATGTCTTCCATCAGGTCTTCGGCACCGACCTTGTCGGCGCCGGCGGCCAGCGCCTTGTCGGCGTTGTCGCCGCGCGCGAACACGGCAACCTTGACGTCCTTGCCGGTACCGGCGGGCAGCGTGACGACGCCGCGGACCATCTGGTCGGCGTGGCGCGGATCGACGCCGAGGTTCATCGCGATTTCGAGCGTTTCGTCGAACTTGGCCGAGGCCAGTTCGCGAACGGTCTTGATCGCTTCGTCGACGGCGTGAAGCTTCAGCGCGTCGACCTTGCCCTCAAGGGCTTTCTGCTTCTTGGTCAGCTTGGCCATCTGATCAGCCCTCCGTCACTTCGAGGCCCATCGAGCGCGCGCTGCCCTCGATGATCTTCGTTGCCTGTTCCAGATCGTTCGCGTTGAGATCCTTCATCTTGATCTCGGCGATTTCGGTCAGCTTCGAGCGGGCGATCTTGCCACCGCTGATCTTGCCGGGCTCCTTCGAACCCGACTTCAGGTTCGCGGCCTTCTTGATCAGATAGGTCGCCGGGGGCGTCTTCGTGATGAACGAGAAGCTCTTGTCGGCAAAGACGGTGATGATGGTCGGGGTCGGCGTGCCCTTTTCCATGCCGTCGGTCGCGGCGTTGAACGCCTTGCAGAATTCCATGATGTTGACGCCGCGCTGACCCAGTGCCGGCCCGAGCGGCGGCGAGGGGTTGGCGGTGCCGGCGGGCACCTGCAGCTTGATGTAGCCGCTGATTTTCTTGGCCATGATGGCCTCCTTTCTTTCTGTCGCCCCGGACCGGGATCCAAGGCTCAAAATAAGCGGTCGAACAGAAAGGCATCACCCCTTCCTCCCGCGCGGAATCACGCCCTTGTCTGACGCGAAGCGGCGCCCATATGCGCAAACGCCGCGGAAAACAAGCCTTATGCGTCAGGCGGCGGCGCGACGCGCAGCAGCCCTTCCTGCATCGCCGATGCGATCAGCGTTCCATCGCGACGATAGACAAGGCCGCGGTTGATCCCGCGGCTGCCGCCCGTCCAGTCGCTGTCCATCACATAGACGAACCAGTCGTCGACCCGAATATCGTCGTGAAACCACATCGCGTGATCGAGGCTTGTAGAGAACAGGCCCGGGGTCGACCAGGTGAAACCGTGGGGAAGCAGCGAAGAGGAGAGCAACCCCATATCGGACGCATAGGCCAGAAAGGCACGATGCAGCAGCGGATCGTCGCCGATCGGCGCAGCGAGCCGATACCATTGATAATGCGCGCTCGCCTTTTCGGTCGACGGTGGCCGGAAGCTGCGGATTTCGAATGGCCGCAGGCGAGCCATGCGATCGAGCTGCGCGTCGCTGACATTAGGGTCGGCCGCCATATTCTCGACGAATTCGGCACATTGCTCGGGCGGCAACAGGTCGGGCATCGATACCTGATGGGTCACGCCTTGCTCGGGTGCGTGGAAGGACGCGGTCAGGTTGAAGATCACCTTGCCGTCCTGTCGCACGACGACGCGGCGGTTGGCAAAGCTGCGCCCGTCGAAGTCGCGGTGCACGCGGAAATGCAGCGGCTTCGCTTCGTCGCCACCGCGCAGAAAATAGGCATGCAGCGAATGCGCCGACTTGTCGGGGTCAACGGTTCGCGCCGCGGCGACCAGCGCCTGCGCGATCACCTGCCCGCCAAAGATGCGCTGCCGCGTGGGCTTGTTGAACGCCGGAAAGGTAAATTCGTCCTCAAGGCCAGGAACGCGTTCCAGATCGAACAGCCGCGTCACCGCCGCGACGACCTTTTCAGGCGAAAAGGCGGCCTGAATCTCGCGCGCGCGATCAATGCGGGCCTGAATCTCGTCGGGAGTCAGGCTCATGCGGCAATCCATTCTTTCGCTGGGCCCCCGCCTTCGCGGGGATGACGACCTGTCGGGGTCGTCACTTCATGCGTTCGACCTGCTCGAAATCGAGCTCGACGGGGGTCGCACGACCAAAGATCGACACCGACACCTTGACGCGCGCCTTGTCGAAATCGAGTTCCTCGACGACGCCGTTGAAGCTTGCGAACGGCCCTTCGAGCACCTTGACCTGATCGCCGATTTCATAGTCGACGCGGATTTCGGTCTTCGGACGCGCCGCGGCCTCTTCCTTGCTGTTCAGGATGCGCGCGGCTTCGGCTTCACTGATCGCCTGCGGCTTGCCCATCGAACCCAGGAAGCCCGTCACCTTCGGCGTGTTCTTGACGAGGTGATAGACGTCGTCGGTCATCGTCAGCTTGGCGAGGACATAGCCGGGGAAGAACTTGCGCTCGGCCTGCACCTTCTTGCCGCGCTTCACTTCGGTCACCGTTTCGACCGGCACTTCGACCGATTCGACGAAATCGGTAAGGCCCATGCGCTCGGCTTCGGCGAGCACCGAATCGCGCACCTTGTTCTCGAAGCCCGAATAGGCGTGAATGATGTACCAGCGCGCCATGATTGCGTATCCCTTTTGAGTCCTGTGGCCCCGCGACTTAGCGCGCGAGCGACGTCAGCCAGCTGACGATGAATTTGAAGATCGTGTCGACGCCGAAGAAGAAGAGTGACAGGATCGTGGTCATGATCAGCACCAGGATGGTGGTCTGCACGGTCTCGCGGCTTGTCGGCCACACGATCTTGGTGGCTTCGGTCTTCACCTGGTTGACGAATTCGCCAATTTTGGGCTTGGCCATGTCGCGCGTCCTGTCCTTCAAACGTCCAATGATCCGGGCCAGATGGGTTGCCGCCCCCGGCGCGTCAAGCGCGCTTCGGGCAATAGTCCGCCCACCCTCCCCGAGCATGTCGGCGAAAGGCGGAAGGAAAACGGCGCATCTGTCCGAATGATGCGGCCTTTACCGGTGCCCCACGGCGATTGCAAGTCAAAGGCTGGCAGGCCGTCGCGCGGCATGACGATGCATCAGGACGAGCAGCCCGATCATCAGCATCCAGCTCGCCGCCGGCTGCAACACGAACAGCAGATGCAGCTCGCGCGCCGCAGCTGCGCCATTCTTCGGATCGAAGCCGACAAGGTCGAGCAGCACATAGCTGACCGCGATCGCGGCGGCGACGCCGAACTTGGCCATCAGGTTCAGCAGCGCAAAGAGGAAGGCCGAACGATTCCGCCCGCACCGCTCCGCGTCGCGCGGGATCAGGTCGGCGAGCATCGAATAGGTGAAGAGCAATCCGACGAAGCCGGTGCCCAGCATCAGCGAAAAGATCGCCGCCTGCACAAAGCCGCGCGGCTCCTGCACGAGCGTCGCGAACAGCAGCGACGAGATCAGCAGGGCCATTGCCATCATCATCAGGGGCTTGCCGAACCGCCGCGCAAGCAGGGTCCAGACCGGCGACGCGATCGCCCCGCCGATGAAGCTCGCGAAAAGCAGAAGGGCACTCTGGCTGTCGAGGTCGAGCACCGATGCGGCGAAGAAGACGAAGAGCGAGGTCAGCGATCCGAAAGCGAAGCTGTTGAGAAACTGGACACCCAGCAACAGCATCAGCGGCGGGAAAGACAGCGACGCCCCGATCTCGCGCCGCCAGCCGATGCCCGGCTCGACGACCACGGCGCGCGCCGGTACGCCGGCGATCGCGATCAGCGCAACCGGCGCCAATATCAGGAAAATGGCCGCATAGGCCATGATCCGCCCCTGCAGGTCGACGCCGGGGATCAATATCTGCGCAGCCGCCGGGGCGGCGAAAGCGACGATCAGCGCGATCTTGGTGAACCAGTCGCGCGCCCCATAGAGAAGCGCGCTGTCCGCCGGACTGCGGACCAGCGCCGCGCCCCATGACAATTGGGCGACCTCATAGAGGCTGAAACTCGAATAGAAGAGCACCATCACCAGAAATAGCGCTGCAAAGGGCAGCGTGTTGCCCACGATCACGATCACCGCGAGCAGAAGCGAAAGCGGCACGAGCGCGCTCAGCATCCAGCGGCGGTGCGCCCCCATACCGGGGCGAAAGCGGTCGATCATCGTCCCGATCAACGGATCGACCACGCCGTCCCATACGGTCGTCAGTGAAAAGAGCAGCCCGACGAGCGCCACGGGGATCGCCCCGCCCTCTGCAATATAGGGCGGCAGATAGACGCTGAAGGGCAGCGCGAGCATCGCGGTCGGCCCCGCCGTAGCGGCATAGGCAGCAACCGTCCGTGGCCGCAGCGCGGATTGTTCCGGCGCCGCGCCGGTGGGAGACTGGGCTATGGTGGCCAAGCTGCGATCCTCTCGGCACCGAGAGTTTCAGCTGTTGACAGCCATGTCAATAGTCAAGCGGGTGCCGATATCTTCATCAACACCAGACCCGAAACGATCAGCAGCGCCGCGACGATACGCATCGCGCTTGCCGTCTCGCCAAGCCAGGCGATCCCGACGACGAAGGCGCCGACCGCGCCGATCCCCGTCCAGATCGTATAGGCGGTGCCAAGCGGCAGCGATTTCATCGAGAGCGACAGCAGCGCGAAGCTCGCGATCATCGCGGCCACGGTGATGATGGTGGGAACGGGACGCGTGAAACCGTCGGACTGCTTCATGGAAAAAGCCCAGACGATCTCGAAAAATCCCGCTACAGTCAGATATATCCAGGGCATGACAGCCTCCTTCATGGACTGCCGGGCCGTCCCGGACCTGAAACCCGCGAAATGCAGGGAGGACGTGGCCTCATCGGGATCCTGCCCCGGGGGGCGGGATCATCGGATCGGCTCTCTGAACCCTTTCGGGGCAAACTGCAACGCACAGCCTTCGCGACCGCACATCCGACCGCGGCTCGGTGCCGCCTACCCCTCGATCGCGCGATCCCGCACGACATCCTGCCCCTCGCACAAACGAACGGCGGTGGGCGAAGCCCCAACATCCTCCCAGAACGGATCATTCGGCGCGAGCCCAAGCGGCAGGAAGGCAGCGGTGCAGAGATAGAGGCTGCCGGTCGAAATATAGTCTTCGGCGAGCCCCGGCTGGTGCCCCGAATAGCCGACCGTCAGCCATCCTTCGTCATCGAAGGTCTCCGGCGCCGCAAGGGTGCGCGTCATGGCAAGCGACATGGCGCTCCGCACCTGCCCCGCCGCCACTCCGGACGGCAGTTTGCCGAGCAGGGCGAGCTGAGCGAGCAGGTGCAGATTGCCGCAGCGGTAGGTGAGCGATCGCCCGATCGCCGGCATCGTGCCATCGGGTGCGATCATCCGTTCGAGCTGCACGGCGTGGCGCTGCGCGCGTCCCGTCTGCCGCGCGCCGAACTCCTGCCATTCCGGCTCGCGCGGCAGCACGCGCAGGATATCGACAAGAAAAGGATGGATGACGAAGCTGTTGTAATAGTCGAAACGAAAGGCGGGCCCGTCGCCATACCAGCCGTCGCCGACATACCATGTGTCGAACTGCCGGATCGCCCGGTCAATACGCATGGGATCGAAATCCAGCTTGAGAGCGGCGAACAGCGTCTCGATCATCGCCGCGAAGAGCAGCCAGTTGTTCGACGCCGGCGTGATCCACCGCGTCGCCGCCATTTCGCGGACGATATGGGTGCGCACAGCGGGAGGAAGGTCGTTCCACAGGATGGTCGGCGCCCGCAGGATCGCCTGCGCAAGGAAAGCGGCATCGACCAGCGGCTGCAACCCGAGGCCGAAATCGACATGATCGGGCGATGCGGGATCGGTAATCGACGCGATCAGCGCCTGCGCCTGTCCGCGCGCCTCATGCTGCCACGCCGCCTCTTCACCGGTCAGCCCTTCGAGTTCCAGCCATGGCGCCAGCCCCGCGAGCATTCGCCCGCAAGCCTCCAGATGCGTAAAATGCCGCCGCCCCTCGCCGCCGGTGGGAGCCTCGACCGGCATCGCGCTCTTCAGCGTTCCGGCGGCGCCATGGCGCAGGACGGGCGCCACGATCGTCCGCAGCATCGTCAGCCAGTCGCCACGCGTCTGCAGGGCGGTAGCCGACGCCATCGTCATGCGCCGTCGATGCCTCCGCCCAGCGCCTGGTAAAGCGCGACATAGGCATTGAGGCGATCGGCGCGCAGCTGAATAAGCGACTGGTCGACCGAAAGCAGCGCACGCTGCGCGTCGATCTGCTCCAGATAAGGCGAATAGCCGGCACGATAGCGGTTCGTCGCGTGGCGCAGCACTTCGGCAACTGCGGTACGCTGGGCGAGCAACGCTTGCTCCTGCGCGCCCAGCCGGTCGATCAGCGCCAGCTGATCCTCGACCTCGCGAAACGCCGTGAGCACGGTCTTGCGATAAGCGAAGGCGGCCTGGTCGCGCTGCGCCGTCGCCGCGTCGAACTGCCCTTCCAACCGCCCGCCCGAAAAGATCGGCGCGAGGATGCTGCCGCCGACCGACCAGATGGTAATCGGATCGCCCAGCAGCGACGAGATCGCCGCGCCGCCCGACGCCGACAGGCGAATCTGGGGCAGGAACTGCGCCCGCGCAGCGCGCAGATTGGCATCGGTCGCCGCCAGCGAATATTCGGCCTGCGCAATGTCGGGGCGGCGCCTGACGAGATCGGACGGCACGACGGCCGGCACGGCAGGGGTCGCAAGCGCGTCGAAGTCGGCGCCGCGCGCGATCGCGTGCGGCGTGTCGCCGACCAGCAGCGACAGCGCATTTTCCTGCCGCGCGATCGCCGCCTCGATCGTGGGGATCTGTTGCTCCGCCGCCCGATATTCTGCCTCCGACTGACGCAGTTCGAGTTCGGATGTGTAGCCCGCTTCGGCACGATCGCGCGCGATGCGGAGCGCCTCTCCGCGCTGGACAAGCGTTTCCCTGAGCAAGCCCAGCCGCTCGTCGAGCGCGAGCAATGTAATGTAACCGCTCGCCGCCGTGGCACTGACAGACAACGTCGCAGCCTCATGCGCCGCAGCAAAAGCGGCGGCGCTGGCACGCGCCGCATCCCGCCGCGCGGCGTTACCGCCGAACAGGTCGAGCTCGTAGGCGGCCTGGAAGGTCGGCTGCGCCGACGTGCTTTCGCTCGGCTGGCCGAAAGCGTTGACCGTGCGCGCCTCCGATCCCGGGAGGCTTGCAGACAGGCTGGGAAGCAGCAGCGACCGTGCAACGCGTTCCTGCGCGCGCGCCTCGGCAACGCGCGCGGCCGCGATGGCAAGGTCCGTATTGTTCGCGCGCGCCTGCTCGACCAGCGCCGAGAGCTGTGGATCGCCGAAACGCCCCCACCATTGCCGTTCGACCACTCCTTCGGAGGGCAGCGGCGTGCGCCAGTCGGCGGGTGGCGCAACGACACTTGCTTCGGGCCGCGGGCTGATCGCAGGCGCGCAGCCCGCCATCAGCAGCGGCAGCAGCAGCGCGGCGCGTTTCACCGGCCGCTATCCGTATCGACGGTGGCGATCACCGACATGCCTGGGCCGAGCCGCTTCGCAAGCGCCTGCCCGGGATCGATCCGGATACGCACGGCGATCCGCTGCGGCACTTTCACGAAATTGCCCGATCCGGTGTCGGGCTTGATCACACTGAATTCGCTGCCTGCCGCAGGCGCCACACTCTCGACCGTACCTTTCAGCTCGGCGCCGCCGAGCGCATCGACGCGCATTCGCGCTTTCTGGCCGACGCGGATGGTCGCGGTTTGCGCTTCCTTGAAATTGGCAACCACCCAATGGGTTTCGGGCACCAGATACATGAGCTGCGTCCCCGGGTTGACGAGCTGGCCGACGCGGACCGTAACCTCGCTCAACCGGCCCGAACGCGGTGCACGGATCACCGTGCGCTCGAGATCGATGTCTGCGAGGCCCCGGGTTGCCTCGGCATTCTGTACGCCCGCCTTCAGCCCGCCGCGTCCGACGGTAACCGAACGCACCTGCTCCAGCGCGATCTGGCGCTGTGCCTGCGCCTGACGCACCGCCGCTTCGGCCTGGCGCAGCGCCGCCAGCGTCTGGTCGCGCTCGCGCAGCGACACCGATCCCGCGTCGACGAGTTCGTTGACGCGGCGCATGTCGGCCTGCGCGCGCTGAAGCTGGGCACCGGCATTCGCGACTGCGGCATCCTGCAGCTGGACCTGCGCTTCGGCCGAGCGCTGGCTTTGCTCGCTGTTACTGAGGCTCGCGTTCTGCGCCGCGATGTTCGCCGCGCCCTGTGCGACGCGCTCGCGATAGATGCGGTCGTCGATGCGCACCAGGATCTGCCCCGCCGCAACGCGCTCGAAATCCTGCACGAGCACCTGCGTCACATAGCCACCGACCTGCGGCGAGATGATCGTCGTCTGGCCGCGAACATAGGCATTATCTGTGGTCTGGCTGTCCGGCCGAAAGGGCGGCAGCCCCCAAGCATAGAGGATCGCGAGAGCGCCGATCAGGATCAGTCCGGCGAAAAGCACGATCTGCCGGCGCGACCGGTCGGGACGCCACCCTCCTCCGCCTGCCGGCGGTGCTTCGGCGGAGGCGGGCTGCCCTGTGTCGGGCGCCGGCTCGGGCTGCGGTGCCGGAGCCTCTGCAGGCGGCGGGGTTTTCTTGTCTTCGGTGTCGGTCATTGTCTTTGTGCCAACATTTGCTGGAGTCGGAAGAGATCGGCGGCGAGCGGGTTGAAGCCGCGCCGGCGGTCGTACAGCCAGCGCGCGAACATGATGACAAAGGCAAGTCCCGACAAGGCGCCGATGACGAAAAATACGTCGTTATACGCAAGGACCGCCGCTTGGCGCGCGGCTTCGCGAACGACGTTGCTGCCTGCGACGGCCGCCCGCAACGCCGGATCGCCGATCGTACCGTTGAGGCTCGCGGCAAGACCGTTGATCGCTTGCGCCAAGGCGGGATCGTCGGTCTGGAGGCTGGGAGCCAGCGTCATCAGATGCGCCTTGGTGCGTATGGTAAAAAAGGCCGACAGCGCCGCCGTCCCGAACAGTCCGCCGATCGTCTGCGACAGGTTGAAGATCGCGAGAAAGCTGACGACATAGGCCGGACCGCGCGTCAGCGCACGCAGGAAACCCTCCATGAGCATCGGGCCGATGAAATAGACCGAGGCAAAGGCAATCGCGGCCTGCGACATATAGAGGTTGATCGGCCGGGTGTTGAGCCCCGAATGCGTGTCGGCAAAGGCTGCGATGCTGATAATCGCGAGCGAGACGAGCCGCGATGTACGCAGATCGAGCGGATTCAGCCGGACGAGCGGAAGAAAGACGCCGAGCAGCGCCGCCGCCGCCGTCACGACATAATAGGTCACAAGTTGATCGTTCACGAGCCCCAGGCTGGTGAGCAGGCCGCTCGCGCCAAAACTCTGTTCGGACAGGACGACGCGGACGAGCGCCCCGGTAAAGGCGAGCTTGACCAGATCGCTGCTCGCGATCCAGCGCGTCAGCAGCATCGGGTTGGCACGGTTATGCTCGATCAGGAAGGACGCGCCGATCAGCACGACCGAGAGCGCGAGCGCACCGCCCAGCCAGGGCGTTGGCCACCAGACGATCCGCCCCTGGACTAGGAAGGCGCAGAGCAGTCCGACGCCGATCGCGAGCAACGGAAAGCTGATCATGTCGAGCACCCCGAAGGCCCTGACCTTGATCCCCTGCGGCAGCGGCAGGATGTTTACTGCGCCGACCGCGACCAGCGACAGGCCGAACTGGAACGCGAACAGGCTGGTGATATCGCCGTCATAGACGAGCAACGGTGAAATTGCCCGCGCCAGCGGCGTCCCCAACTGCACCATGCCGATACCAAGGATGAGCGCGATCATCTTCTTCGGTCCCGGCAGGCTCTGCATCATGTAGAAGATGGCCATCGTCACCAGCCCGCTCGCCGCAATTCCGGAAATGCCCCGCGCGATCAGCTCCAGCCGGTACCCTGCGTCGAACAGCTGAAGGAAGTTCGCGATCACCAGCGCGAGCATCGTCAGGCGAACGAACCGCTGGATGCCGAAATGCTGGCGTCCCTTGAACAGCAATATGCTCATGCAGGTGTTTGTCATGTTATAGGCGACTGTCACCCAGCCGGCGTCGGCCGGCGTCAGACCCATATGGCTCTGGAGCAGCGTCAGGTTCGCGAGCAGCAGACCGTTCTGGAATCCGCTGACGAGGCCAAGGAACAGGCCGATCGCGAAATAGAAATAGCGGCGATGCAGCGGGTGGTCGGGGTTCGCCGGCGAGCCCGGGATGAGGGGTTGCTCGTGCGGCTTGAGCACATATTCGCCGGATGCGCGCGCGTCAGCCACGCCCGTTGCCGATCGACTTCATCTGTATGGCAAGCGTGCCCTGCATTGCACCGCACAATAGGCGTGCGAACACGATTGGCCTAGTACCGAAAACAGTCGGACCGCCTGGTCCGTCAGGCGGCTTCGGCTGTCCCCGAGCTGAGATCGCGGCGCGCGTGCCGAAAGACGTCGAGGCTGCCCCATATCGCCAGCCCGGCCATGATCGCCGCCACCGCGAGATCGGGCCAGCCCTGCCCCGTTCCGAACACGCCAAGCGCCGCCGCCATCACCGCGAGGTTGCCGATCGCGTCGTTGCGCGAGCAGACCCAGACCGAGCGCATGTTGGCGTCCCCGGTTCGATAGCGATAGAGCATCAGCGCGACAGCGACGTTGGATACCAGCGCTAGGGCGCCGATCAGCCCCATCGTCTCGGCATGCGGCGCGGTCCCGGTGATGAAGCCCCACGCCGCTGACGCGAAAACCCAGAGGCCGAACGCCAGCATCGTCCCGGCTTTCAGCAACGCCGCCCGGGCGCGCCACGCGAGCGCCATGCCGGCGACGCCAAGACTGATCGCATAATTTGCGGCATCGCCCAGAAAATCGAGCGCATCGGCCTGCAGCGCGCGCGAATCGGCCGCCACCCCTGCTACGATCTCCACCCCGAACATCGCGGCGTTGATCAGCAGCGCGATCCACAGCACGCGCCGCCAGCGCGGATCGTTGAGCGCGGTCTTGCCGCTTTTGCCGGAACAGCATTGATCGGCCATTCGCCGAAGCTCCTCTTCATCGGTCGGCTTTCCGGGGAAAGCCTCCTTACATCTTCGAGTCGACCTCCTATATGGAGCCTGTAGCAACTACAGGGTCAAGCGATGAAAATCGGCGAATTGTCGCGTGCCACCGGCACCAACATCGAAACCATCCGCTATTATGAACGGATCGGCCTGCTCCCCGCACCCGCGCGCACCGATGCCAATTACCGAAGCTATGGCGCCGAGCACCGCTCGCGGCTCAGCTTCGTGCGCCATTCGCGCGATCTTGGCTTCACGATCGAGGAAATCCGCTCGCTGCTCGATCTGTCGGATCACCCCGACCGCGACTGCGGCGAGGCCGACCGCATCGCGACGACGCATCTGGAGCAGGTCGAGGAGAAGATCGTGCAGCTGTCGCTGCTGCGCGACGAGCTCCAGCGTATCGTCGGCCGCTGCCGCGGCGGGCTTGCAGGCGATTGCCGCGTAATCGAAGCGCTGGGCGATCACGGGCAGTGCGAAAGCCGGCACTAACTGGCGACGATCACCTTCCCGAGCGCTTTGCCGCTTTCGAGAAATTCGTGCGCAGCAACAATGTCGTCGAGTGGATAGCGCGCGGCAATATTGTGGGTTAGCGCCCCCGCCTCCAACGCCTCGGCAATCGCCCGCTGAGCCTCTGCGTGGGCGGCAGCATCCATCACATAGACGAGAACAAAGCGGATCGTCGCATCGAGCATGACGAGCGGCCAGAAGGGCAGTGCCGGCTCGGGCACCGCATCCGATGCATAGGTTGCGACAACGCCGCGCGGCGCGAGCAGAGCGGCGATAACATCGAGATTGGCGCCGAACGCGACTTCGACGAAGCGGTCGACACCGCGCTCCTTGCCGGTGAACTCGCGGACGCGCGCGACGATGTCGTCGGTCTTGCGATTGACGATGAAGTCCGCACCGGCCGCAAGCGCCGACTGCGCCTGCTCGTCGCGGCTGACGCTTGCGATGACCGTCGCACCGCCAAGCTTGGCGAACTGGATGGCGTAGCGCCCGACTGCGCCTGCACCGCCCGAGACGAAGACGGTCTTCCCGGCGACAGGGCCGTCGGCGAATATGCTGCGATGCGCGGTCATCGCCGGCACGCCCAGGCTCGCGCCTTCCTCGAACGACGCAGCGTCGGGCAGTTCCGAAACCTGCCGAACCGGCAGCGCGACATATTCGGCGGCGGCGCCGAACGGCCTGCCCAGCTGTGCTTCATAGAACCAGACGCGTTTGCCGATCCATGCTGCGTCCGCAGCCGATCCGGCCGCGACGACTTCGCCCGCGCCGTCCTGATGCGGAATGATCAGCGGAAACGGCATGTCGGTGCGTCCACGCGCGCCCTGCCGGGCCTTCGTGTCCGATGGGTTCACCCCAGAGGCGCGGACGCGGATCAACAGTTCGCCGGCCTGCGCTACCGGCACCGGCTGCTCGCCGACGACGAGCACATCGGCGGCGCTTCCCTTTTGATCGTACCAGGCGGCCTTCATGACGGATTTTTCCACAACACATTCCTCTTTCGATGTTCAAGATTGCTGTTGCGGATGTAGGCGTTTATGACGATCTTCATAAGTACGTACAATTTGGACATGTACTATCATGAATGTATCTATTGCAGAAAATGAAGGAAAATCGCGCGCAGTCCGACGCCGGGCCGGGCGGACGGGATGCAGCGTCGAGGCCACGCTTTCGGTCATCGGTGGCGTCTGGAAGCCCGTGCTGCTGTTTCACCTGCTCGGCGGCAAGCTCCGGTTCAATGCGATCTGCCGGCTGACGCCGAACGCGACGCAGCGCATGATCACCCTGCAGCTTCGCGAGCTGGAGGCGGACGGGATCGTCGAGCGGACGGTCTTTCCCGAAGTGCCGCCGCGCGTCGAATATGCGCTGACGCCGCTCGGCCGGACGCTCAAGCCGGTGCTGCTCAGCATGCGATCGTGGGGCGCCGATTTTCAGGCAGGCCTCGACGGTGAACGCCCGACGACAGCCGCCACTCCCTGTGCCGAAGCGAACGTCCCGACGTAAAAAGGGAAAGGTGGGACGATTCTGTTGCCCGGCTCGTCCCCAGCCGCTGGTATCCGATTCTGTTGCCCGGTTCGGTCCGAACCGCGTTCTATTTGTCTAACCTTAGGCCGTGAGGCTTATCGGTTAGGCAGCAAGAGCGAGTGCTTCGTTATCGTTAGCACTTATAGGTTTGAGCCTTGAACGGGTTACTCAGCCCGGAAGAAAACATCGTCTTTGAACACACGTCGATCCTGGTTCGGCCCCGTCAGAAGCCCGCGATCCCCTCGGGAGCGCGCGGGTTTGTGGTGGAGCCGCCGGGTACTGCCCCCGGGTCCGCTGTGTCTATTCCACGACACCATTTATCCTCATAGCCGGCCGAAACCGGCATGACCCATATAGGAAACCCGCCCGCGCTTTGGAAGGGCGCAGGCGGGTCATTCGTCCCGAATTGGGCTGGGGGCCCTATTTCTTCCGCAATTCGTCCCGGATTTCGGTGAGCAGGTCGACTTCGCTCGGACCGGCTGGCGCGTCGGGTCCACGGCGGAGAACCTTGTTCACCCATTTGACCAGCAGGAAGATGATGAAGGCGAGAATCAGGAAGTTGATGACCGCGGTGATGAAAGCGCCATAGCCGATCATCGCGACGCCCGCCTTTTTCAGCGCGGCATAATCGGTCGCGCCGATGCCGTCGGGGATGCTGCCGAGCAGGATGAACTTGCTCGAAAAATCGACTCCGCCGAAAAGCCAGCCGACCAGCGGCATGATCAGGTCGGCAGTCAGCGACGTCGTGATCGTCGCGAAGGCGCCGCCGATGATGACACCGACCGCGAGGTCCATGACATTGCCCTTGGCGATAAATTCCCTGAATTCGCTCAACATGTTGCTGCTCCCCGGATCGTGGATCTTGCGCGCCGACCGTGCCGCGACGATTGCACAAAGGCAAGCGCGATCCTATTATGTGTGTTGTTGCGGCAAAACGCCGCGCGAGGGAGCATTGATGACCATGACCTATCGTTCCGCCCGCTGGCTGATTGTCCCGGTTGCCGCACTGTCGCTGTCCGCCTGCGGCATCAACAGCGTTCCCACCAAGGAAGAGGCCGCGAAGGCCAAATGGGCCAACGTCGAAGCCGCCTACCAGCGCCGCGCCGACCTGATCCCCAACCTCGTCGAAACCGCGAAGGGCGCGGCAGGAATTGAGAAATCGACGCTGGAAAGCGTCGTGCAGGCGCGTGCATCGGCGACGCAGGTGAAACTGTCGACCGACGACCTCAACGACCCCGCAAAGGTCGAAGCCTTCCGTCAGGCGCAGGGTCAGGTGTCGAACTCGCTCGGCCGGCTGCTCGTGACGATGGAGGCCTATCCCGACCTCAAGAGCCAGGGACGTTTTGCCGACCTGCAGACGCAGCTGGAGGGAACCGAGAACCGTATCACGACCGCCATCAACGATTATAACGGCGCGGTTCAGGACTATAATACGACGATCCGTACCTTCCCCGATATCATTGGCGCCAAGATCGTCCATGGCGCGCAGCCGATGACGCCGTACAAGGCCATCAGCCCGAACGCGGACACAGCACCGAAAGTGAATTTCGGTCAATAAGATGCGCCGCGCCGTCCTTGCCGTGCCGCTTGCGACCCTGTTGGTCGCGGGCGGCTGCAAGGAAGCGCCCGCGTCGTCGGCACCGACCCCGGCGATCGCGGGCTGCGCGGGCGTCCCCGACATGGCGCTGCAAGGCCGTGTCACGGACGCTGCAGGCATTCTTCCGGCGGCCGAAGAAGCTCGCCTGTCGGATCGGCTCGCACGATATGAGCAACGGACGACGCATCAGATGGTCATCGCTACCGCACCGACCCTCAATAACCTCGACGTTGCCACGGTCGGCGACTGCCTCGGCAATCGTTGGGGCATCGGCGACAAGGATCGCAACGACGGAATCCTGATACTCGTCGCGCCCAACCAACGGCGGGCCCGTATTTCGACCGGGAGCGGGCTTGAATCGATGCTCACCGACGAGGAAGCAAAGGCCGCGATCGACCAGATGACACCGCATTTCAGATCGAACGACTTCGCGGGAGGCCTGTCGGCTGCCGTCGAGGCCATCGCTGCCCAGACCGGAGATACGCAATGAAGTCCATCCTGCTCGGCTGGGCGCTGGGCCTCTCGCTGTTCGCCGCGCCTGCCTCTGCTCAAACCTTTCCCAAGCTGACCGGCCGCGTCGTCGATCAGGCGGACATCATTCCCGCTGCCGAGGAAGCCAATCTCAATATCCAGCTCGAGCAGCTTGAAAAGACGACCGGGCATCAGCTGGCGGTCGCGACGGTCAACGACCTCGAAGGCTATGACGTCAGCGAATATGGCTACAAGCTGGGACGTGCGTGGGGGATCGGCCGCAAGGACAGCAATGACGGGGTGGTCTTCCTGATCGCGCCGAACGAGCGGCGGATGCACATCGCCGTGGGCTATGGCCTCGAACCCGTGCTGACCGACGCGCTGTCGGGCCGGATCATCCGCGACGTCGTGACGCCGAAGTTCAAGGCGGGTGACATGCCCGGCGGCATCCAGGACGGCGTCAATGCGATCGCGCAGCAGATCCAGCTGCCGCCCGAAGAAGCCGCCGCACGCGCCGCGGCTGCGGACAAGGCCGAGCGCGATCGCGCCGATGACGGCGATATCGGCGGCCTGGTCTTCATCGGCTTCATCGTCTTTTTCTTCTTCATCCTGCCGATGATCTCGGCCTTCGGACGGCGTGGCAAGAAGCATCGCCGCAACCGGCCGTGGGGCGGCGGTCCGATCATCATCTGGGGCGACGACGACTGGGGCGGAGGCAGCGGCGGATCTTCGTGGGGCGGCGGCTCCTCGTGGGGCGGTGGCGGCGGATCGAGCTGGGGTGGCGGCGGCGGCTTTTCGGGCGGCGGCGGCAGCTTCGGTGGCGGCGGCGCATCGGGCGGCTGGTAAGGGGAACAGGCCATGAAAGTCAGTCACGTCAGCGCCGCCGATCACGATATCGTTACTGCCGCGGTCGCCGCGGCCGAAACGCATACGAGCGGCGAGATCGTCACCGTCATCGCGGCACAGTCGAACGATTATGACGACGTCGCGCTCGTGTGGGCGAGCGTGATCGCCTTCCTTGCGATGTCGATCGTCGCTCTTTTCCCCGATTTCTATCAGGGCCTCTACTATCGCCTGAGCGGTGGCTGGGGCCACGAACTCACGTCCAACCAATGGCTTGGAACGGTGATCGCGATCGGGGTGCTCAAGTGGATCGGCGTGTGGCTGATCCTGCTCTGGCGCCCGCTGCGCCTGTGGCTGACCCCGCGCGCGATCCTTGCGGGGCGTGTCCGCGCCCGCGCTGTCGATCTGTTCAAGGTCGGGACCGAGGCAAAGACGCTCGGTCGCACGGGCGTTCTGCTCTACGTCAGCCTGCGCGAACACCGCGCCGACATCGTCGCCGACGAAGCCATCGCGTCGAAAGTCGCGCCCGAAGTCTGGGGCGACGCGATGGCGTCGCTGATCGAGCTTGTCCGCAAGGGCAAGCCCGGCGAAGGCATGGCCGAAGCGGTGCGCCAGATGGGCGTCGTCCTCGCCGAACATTTCCCGCGCGGCAGCGAGAACCCGAACGAACTGCCCGACCGTCTGATCGAACTCTAGAAGGAAACGCCATGAGCCGCCCCTCCTCCGACACGCCCATCGAAACGCGATGGGAAGGCCGGTTCATCACGGTGAAGCAGCAAGGCACGTGGGAATATGTCTCGCGCTCGCGCGGGATGCATGCCGCGGTGATCCTCGCGATCGATGAAGCGGCCGACGGGCGGCATGTGATCCTCGTCGAACAGTATCGCGTGCCGTTGAAGGTCCGGTGCATCGAACTGCCGGCGGGGCTCGTCGGTGACGAGGTCGCGGGAGAGGCGGCCGAGGTGGCGGCGCAGCGCGAGCTGGAGGAAGAAACCGGCTATCGGGCCGTAAACTGGCGCAATGTCGGCGAATTCTACAGCTCGCCGGGCATGGTCAGCGAAAGCTTCACGTTACTCGTCGCAACCGGCCTCACCAAGGTCGGCGACGGCGGCGGCGTCGAGGGTGAGGACATTGTCGTCCACCGCGTTCCGCTGAACGGGATCGAGGATTTCGTCACGGCAAAGCGCGCCGAAGGATGCGGCATCGACGTCCGGGTCGCGACGCTGCTGGTAAGCGGGCTGCTGGCCTAGCGGGCGCCGAAGCGCCAGCGAAGCAGGGGGCGGGCAAGCAGGAGGCCTGCAAGAAACCCTCCCACATGCGCCCAGATCGCGATGGCGCCGAGCTCGCCGCCGCCCGCGAAACCGATCGCGAGCTGCAACCCGATCCACGCCGCGGCGAGCCAGAGCGCTCGCACCCAGTGCGCCGGGATCGGCCCGATCGCAGAGGTCTGCGTGCGGCTGAAGATCAGCGCGAAAACCGCGAGCAACGCCGAAATGGCACCGCTCGCACCGATCATCGGGACCGTCGATTGCGGATCGGCCAATCCTTGTGCCAGCGCGCCGGCATAGGCTCCGACGAGCAGCAGGACCGCCATCGCCTTGCCACCCAGCGGCGCCTCGAGCTGGCGGCCGATGAACAGCAACATGACCATATTGAAGATCAGGTGCAGCCAGCCACCGTGCAGGAAGGTCGCGGTCAGCGGCGTCAGCAGGAACGGCACCATCGTGCCCGGGGGCGCGATGACCTCCGCGCCGAACCGCGCGGGAATGAAGCCCGCGCGGATGATCGCGTCATACTGGAAGCCGGTGATCGTCAGCAGCAGAAAGATGATGACGCAGGCGAGCGCATAACCCGTGATGACCGGGGCTTCCTGCGGCTTCATGCGATCTGCCCCGGCGTCAGACGAATTCGATCTTGGTGACGAGATAATATTTGTCGCCCGACGGCACGGTCACTTCGACCTCGTCGTCGACGCGGCGTCCGATCAGCGCGCGGCCGAGCGGCGAGTTATAGCTGATCTTGCCGTCCTTGGCGTCTGCCTCGGCCTGACCGACGATCTGATACTTCACCGGCTTGTCGTCCTCGTCGGCGAGGGTGACGGTCGCGCCGAAGACGATGCGGTCGCCCGACAGCGTCGTCGGGTCGATGATCTGCGCGCGCGACAGGCGGTCTTCGAGGTCGCCGATCGAGGCTTCGACCTGACCCTGACGCTCCTTCGCGGCGTGATATTCGGCATTTTCCGAAAGGTCGCCATGCGCACGCGCTTCCTCGATCGCATCGACGATCAGAGGGCGCTCGGCCTTGAGAGTCGCGAGCTGGGTGCTCAGCTTCTCATAGCCTTCCTGCAGCATCGGTACCTTTTCAACGCTTGCCATTATCCTGTTGTCCTTCGTCAATAATCCTGCCTCGGCGGTTTAGCGCCGAGCGGCTGAGCCGCTGTGTCCATCAATGTCGGGAGGTGGAGCGGTATCCTCAATAATAGTCCTGAAGCGGCTTTACTTCAAGACTATGCGCGCGCAGCGCCCCGATCGCGTGGGTCGCGGCATCGCTTCCCGCGGCGGTCGTGTAATAGGCGATGTCGGCGGCGAGCGCCGAGGCGCGGATCGATTGCGAGTCCTGCAACGACTGCCAGCCCTCGGTCGTGTTGAAGATCAACTGCACATCGCCGTCCTTGATCCGGTCGACGATATGCGGGCGGCCCTCGGCGACCTTGTTGACGCGCTCGACCTCGATCCCCTGCTCGGCCAGATAGTCGGCGGTCCCGCCGGTCGCGACGACCTTCCAGCCCCAGGCGCGAAGCTGCTTCACCGAACCCACGATGCGCGGCTTGTCGCTGTTCTTGACCGACACGAACAGGCGTCCGTCGGTCGGCAACCGGTCGCCCGCGCCGAGCTGTGCCTTCGCGAAGGCGAGATTAAAATCGCGATCGATTCCCATGACTTCGCCGGTGGACTTCATCTCGGGAGACAGGACCGGATCGGTACCGGGGAAGCGCGCGAAGGGGAAAACCGCTTCCTTCACCGCGACATGCGCGATGTCGCGATTGATCTTCGGCAGGTCGGCGAGCTTCTCGCCGGCCATCACGCGCGCCGCGATCTTGGCGATCGGCGAGCCGACGGCCTTCGCGACGAAGGGCACGGTGCGGCTCGCGCGCGGATTGACCTCGATCAGATAGACCTCGTCGCCCTTGACCGCGAACTGGATGTTCATGAGGCCGCGAACGCCCAGCGCCCGCGCCAGCGCATCGGCCTGTCGTTCGATCTCTGTAACGATCTCGGCCGAGAGGCTGTACGGCGGGATCGAGCAGGCGCTGTCGCCCGAATGGACCCCCGCTTCCTCGATATGCTGGAGCACGCCCGCGACGACGACGTCGGTCCCGTCGCAGAGCGCATCGACATCGACCTCGATCGCATCGCGCAGATAGCGGTCGATCAGCACCGGCGAGTCGCCCGACACCTGCACCGCGGTCTCGATATAATTTTCGAGCTGCGCCTGATCGTCGACGATCTCCATCGCACGGCCGCCGAGCACATAGCTCGGGCGCGTGAGCACCGGATAACCGATACGCGCCGCGACCGCGACGGCCTCTTCGCGGCTGCGCGCGATACCGTTCTCGGGCTGTTTCAGGCCAAGCTTGTTGACGAGCGCGGCGAAGCGCTCGCGGTCTTCGGCAAGGTCGATCGCGTCGGGCGAGGTGCCGAGGATCGGGATCCCCGCCTCCGCCAGCGCCTGCGCCAGCTTCAGCGGCGTCTGCCCACCGAACTGGACGATCACGCCGACGAGTTCGCCCTTCGACATTTCGACATGCAGGATTTCAAGCACATCCTCGGCGGTCAACGGCTCGAAATAGAGGCGGTCCGACGTGTCATAGTCGGTCGATACCGTCTCGGGGTTGCAGTTGACCATGATCGTTTCATAACCCGCCTCTTCGAGCGCGAAGCAGGCGTGGCAGCAGCAATAGTCGAACTCGATCCCCTGCCCGATCCGGTTCGGACCGCCACCGAGGATGACGATCTTCCGGCGGTCGCTCGGGTTCGCTTCATTCTCGGGCTCGCCGAAGGTCGGGGCTTCATAGGTCGAATAGAGATAGGGCGTCTGCGCCTGAAATTCGGCGGCGCAGGTGTCGATCATCTTGAACACCGGCCGCACGCCGAGCTTGTGGCGCAGCGCGCGCACTTCGGCTTCGGTCACGCCGCCGGTCATCGCCTTGACGGCTTCGTGGATCAGGCCCGACCCGCGCGCGGTCGCGCGGCGGGTGCCGGGGTGGAGGTTCGCCGACTGGAGCGCCAGATAGGCGAGCCGCTTGTCGGAGAAGCCCATGGCCTTGAGCTTGCGCAGCCCCTCGGCGTCGCGCGGCAGGCCGTTCGCCATGACTTCATTTTCGGCCTCGACGATCTCGAAGATGCGTTCGAGAAACCACATGTCGTAACCCGCGATGCGGTTGATCTCGGCAAGCGGCAGCCCCTCGCGGATCGCCTGCGCGGTGTTGAGCAGGCGGTCAGGCGTGCGCTTTGCCAGCTCGCTCTTGAGCTGCTCGTGGCTCGCGCCGACGAGGCGGTCGACGAAGTTGAAGCCCGAAAGTCCGGTCTCCAGCCCGCGCAGCGCTTTCTGCAACGACTCATGGATCGTCCGCCCGATCGCCATCACCTCGCCGACCGATTTCATCGCGGTCGACAGCGTCGCCTCGGCGCCCTTGAACTTCTCGAAGGCAAACCGGGGGATCTTGGTGACGACATAGTCGATCGTCGGTTCGAACGAGGCCGGGGTGACGCCGGTGATGTCGTTCATGATCTCGTCGAGCGTGTAGCCGACCGCCAGCTTCGCCGCGACCTTGGCGATCGGGAAGCCCGTCGCCTTCGACGCGAGCGCGGAACTGCGCGACACGCGCGGGTTCATCTCGATCACGATCAGGCGGCCGTCCTTCGGATTGACCGCGAACTGGACGTTCGACCCGCCGGTTTCGACACCGATTTCACGCAGCACCGCGATGCTCGCGTTGCGCATGATCTGATATTCCTTGTCGGTCAGCGTCAGCGCCGGCGCGACGGTGATGCTGTCACCCGTATGCACGCCCATCGGATCGACATTCTCGATCGAGCAGATGATGATGCAATTGTCCTTGCGGTCGCGCACCACCTCCATCTCGAACTCCTTCCAGCCGAGGAGCGATTCCTCGATCAGGACTTCGGTGGTGGGCGAGGCGATCAGGCCGCCGCGGACGATATGCTCGAATTCCTCGCGGTTGTACGCGATGCCGCCACCGGTGCCGCCGAGCGTGAATGACGGGCGGATGATCGACGGCAGGCCGGTGCGTTCGAGCACCTTCAGCGCCTCGTCGAGCGTATGCGCGACGCCCGAGCGCGCGCTTTCGAGCCCGATCTTGTCCATCGCATCGCGGAACTTCTGCCGGTCCTCGGCCTTGTCGATCGCCTCGGCATCGGCACCGATCATCTCGACGCCGTACTTGGCGAGCGTCCCGTCCTGCGCGAGCGCGAGAGCGGTGTTGAGCGCGGTCTGTCCGCCCATCGTCGGCAGCACCGCGTCGGGGCGCTCCTTCGCGATGATCTTCGCGACGATCTCGGGCGTGATAGGCTCGACATAAGTGGCGTCGGCGAGGTCGGGATCGGTCATGATCGTCGCCGGGTTGGAGTTGACGAGGACGATACGATAGCCCTCCTCCTTCAGCGCCTTGATCGCCTGCGTCCCCGAATAGTCGAACTCGCACGCCTGACCGATAACGATCGGGCCGGCGCCGATGACGAGGATGGATTGGATGTCGGTTCTTTTGGGCATTATTTTGCTGTCTCTAAACTCTTGAAGAGGGTTGTGTCCGGCTCGCCGCGTAGTGGGTTTCCAAGGCCAGCGGAAAACGCCCCGTAAAGGCCCGACTTCACGCATTTGACCGTCGACAAATTATCTGAAGCCTGAGGGACGATTACGGTTTCGTAGTGCCAGCCATAATTGACATGGATATGCGAATCTGTGCAGGATTTTACTGCCTCCAGAAGCAAATCCGGATCACCGAAGGCTTTCCGGCGAAGCTTTGCGAACAGCTTGATTGGCGGCTTACCTTCGCCTCGAATGGCGCCCGGAAAGCCCTGAACCCCGTCGCCTTGCACAAACATCAGGGTCTTTGCGTATTGTTTCCGCAACTCGCATATCTCGCCCCTTGCGTTTGAAACGCATTTATCGAGAAAGAACGCTCTGCCTTTAAGAACCGTCCAATTGCCGCCTGAATAGGTTACGTCACGCCAAGGATTTCCATAGCCGCTTAACGCCGCATAGGAATAGATGGCGAGCGCGCCGATCAGAAATGAGAGCAGCAGGGCCTTCATCCAAGACCCTGCACAAACTTCTCGAACAGGTAGAAGCTGTCCTGCGGCCCCGGGCTTGCCTCGGGGTGATATTGCACGCTGAACGCCTGCTTGCCCGTCACCTCGATGCCGCAGTTCGATCCGTCGAACAGGCTCTTGTGCGTTTCGACCACGCCCTTGGGCAAGGTCGCCGCGTCGACCGCGAAGCCGTGGTTCATGCTGGTGATCTCGACCACGCCGTCTTCCGCGCGCTGCACCGGATGGTTCGCGCCGCGGTGGCCCTGATGCATCTTCACCGTCTTCGCGCCCGCCGCGATGCCGAGCATCTGGTGACCGAGGCAGATGCCGAAGATCGGCACATTGCGCTCGAGCAGCCCCTTGATCACCGGCACCGCATATTCGCCCGTCGCCGCGGGGTCGCCCGGGCCGTTCGACAGGAACACGCCCGCTGGGCGCAGCGCCATGATCTCGTCGAGGCTGGTCTTGGCGGGTACCACCGTGACGCGTGCGCCGGCCTTCACCAGATTGCGGAAGATATTGTCCTTCGCGCCATAATCGACCGCGACGACATGCGGCGCGGGATCGCCCGCGCGCTTGTGGTCCGACCCTTCATAGCCCGATCCCAGATGCCACACGCCCGCGTCCCAGCTTCCCTGCCGCTCGCGCGTCACGGTCTTGGCCAGGTCCATGCCCTCCAGCCCCGGCCAGCCCTGCGCCAGCATCAGCAGCTTATCGAGGTCGAACTTGCCCTCGGGGCTGTGCGCCACGACGCCGGTCGGCGCGCCGCCGTCGCGGATACGGCGCGTCAGCGCGCGCGTGTCGATGCCCGCGAGGCCGATCAGGCCCTGGCTCGCCATCCAGTCGGGCAGCGTCTGGACGCTGCGAAAACTGCTCGGGTGCGTCGGTAGTTCGCGCGTGATGCATCCGATCGCAGCGCGCTTTTCGCGCTCCATATCCTCGGGGTTCGCGCCGACATTGCCGATATGCGGAAAGGTGAAGGTGATGATCTGCCCGGCATAGCTCGGGTCGGTCAGGATTTCCTGATAGCCGGTCATCGACGTGTTGAAACAGATCTCGCCGACGCCCGCACCGCTGGCGCCGTATCCTATGCCCCAAAGGACGGTTCCGTCGGCAAGAACGAGGACGCCGGTGGCCCCTTGCGGTTGCTTTTCAGGCGCGACTGATGGGTTGGCTGGTGCCATTTAAACTGCTCCGGACGGGGGGCTAAACGGCCGACCAAGTAGGAGCCAAAAAAGTGATTCACAAGCTATCGGATTCGAAAACTTGCCGCTAGAGAGGGCCTTTCCGAAATTTGCAGCGCATGGGGACACGCATGATTCGTGACGACATCAAGGCTGCGCAGGTTGCTGCCATGAAGAGCGGCGACAAGGCGCGTCTGGGCACCATCCGGCTGATGCTGGCCAAGATCAAGGACAAGGACATCGAACTGCGCACCGGCACCGCGCCGGCCGACGACGATGTGCTCGTCACCGACGTGCTGCAGAAGATGGTGAAGCAGCGCCGCGAGTCGATCACCATGTACGAACAGGGCGGCCGCCAGGAACTTGCCGACATCGAAGCGGCCGAGGTCGTCGTGATCGAGGATTTCCTGCCCGCGCAGCTTTCCGACGACGACGCGATGGCGGCGATCAAGGCGATCGTGGTCGAGCTGGGCGCCGAAAGCCTGAAGGATATGGGCAAGGTGATGGCCGCGGTGAAGGACCGGCTCGGCTCGCAACTCGACATGAGCAAGGCGAGCGGCTGGGTTAAGGCGGCGCTGAGCTGATCAGCCGGGAAGAGCCAGCCTGAAAATCCGTTCGTGTCGAGCGAAGTCGAGACACCCATCGGGACAGTGCAGGTTTGAGGGCATCTCGACTTCGCTCGATGCGAACGGGTAGAGGGGTAGGATGGCGTTCTGGACCTACATCCTGCTTTGCAACGATGGGCTCTATTACACGGGCCATACCGATAATCTCGAATATCGGATCGGCCAGCACCAATCGGGTCTTATCAAGGGTTTTACATCGTCTCGTTTGCCAGTCCGCTTAATGTGGTCGCAGGACTTCGCCAGTCGCTTCGAAGCCTTAGATGCCGAAATGCGAATCAAGAAATGGTCTCAAGCTAAGAAAGAGGCATTGATCCGCGGTGATTGGAAAATGGTGAGCCATTTCGCCAGGCCCCCACATGAACGTTCCCCCTCTCCGCTCGCGTCGGGCGAAGTCGAGACGCCTATCGAGGCGGTTTCTCGTCCGATGGGTGTCTCGACTTCGCTCGACACGAACGGGATTGAAATGACAACCCGCCAAAGGGAGGGGAGCTAAATGACGCTCACCCCGCAATGGCTGGACGAACTCAGATCGCGGATCACGCTGTCGACGCTCATCGGGCGGACGGTGAAGGTCACGCGCGCGGGGCGCGAGTATAAGGCCTGCTGCCCCTTCCATAACGAAAAGACGCCCAGCTTTACGATCAACGACGAAAAGGGCTTCTACCACTGCTTCGGTTGCAGCGCCCACGGCGACGCCATCCGCTGGATGACCGACCAGCGTGGCCTGTCGTTCATGGACGCCGTCAAGGAACTCGCCGCCGAAGCCGGAATGGAAGTCCCCGCCGCCGACCCGCGCGCCGCGAAAAAGGCCGAGGAGCAGGCGAGCCTCCGCGATGTCACCCAGGGCGCCGCCGACTGGTTCACCCAGCAGCTCGACAGCAGCAACGGCGCGCCCGCGCGCGAATATCTGAAGAAGCGCGGCATTTCGGACGCCACGCGCAAGGCCTTCGGCTTCGGCCTCGCGCCCGAGAGCCGGAGCGCGCTGAAAGAAGCGCTCAAGAAATTCCCGACCGCGATGCTCGTCGAATCGGGGATGCTGATCGCGGTCGACGACAAGGACCCTTACGACCGCTTCCGTGGCCGCCTGATGATCCCGATCCGCGACGCTCGCGGGCGCGTGATCGCGTTCGGCGGACGCATCCTCGGCGACGGCGAGCCCAAATATCTGAACTCGCCCGACACCCCGCTCTTCGACAAGGGCCGTACGCTCTTCAACCTCGACAAGGCGAGCCCGGCGTCGCGGCAGACGAACCGGATCATCGTCGTCGAAGGCTATATGGATGTGATCGCGCTCGCCGAGGCGGGGATCGCCGATGCGGTCGCGCCGCTCGGTACCGCGCTCACCGAGAACCAGCTCGGCATGATCTGGCGGATGGTGCCGGTGCCCGTGCTCTGCTTCGACGGCGACAATGCCGGACAGAAAGCGGCGATGCGCGCAGCGATGCGCGCGCTCCCCCTGCTCCGCCCCGGCTTCAGCCTCGCCTTCGCAACGCTGCCCGCCGGACAGGACCCCGACGACATCGTCCGCGCGCGCGGCGCGACCGGCTTCGTCGAAATCCTTGAGGACGCCCAACCGCTCGTCGAGCGCCTCTGGGCACACGAGGTCGCAGCGGGACCGCTCGCAACGCCCGAGGAACGCGCCGCACTCAAGACGCGCCTTCTCGCGCACGCCGACGCCATTCAGGACGCCGACGTGCGCCACCATTATCGCGAGGCGTTCCGCGAAAAGCTCGACGCGCTCTTCGCGCGCAAGCAGCCCGAACGCGGCCCGCGCGTGCCCTGGGCACCACAGCCGCAGCGCGGCGGCCGCCGCTTCCAGCCCGACCCGCGCCTTCAGCCACCCGCCGACGAAACGCGCGCACTGGGACAAGCCGGCATCGGCGGCCCTTATGCAGCCGCGCTGCTTGGCGGCCTGCTCCGCTATCCCGAGGCGATCCGGCGCCACGAGGACGAGCTTTTCCGCCTCGCGATCCCCGATTCCGGCGACGCCGAACTGCTCGGCGTAATGCTTGACAGCGCAAATGCCCAAGAAGGGCTTGATTGCGAGGGGTTGCTTGCCATATTGGAGCCCATGAAAGTGTATAATAGGGCGATGACATTGCTCAGAGCCGACGGAATGCACTTCTCATTCAATCGAAGGCTCGAAGGCGAAGAGGCTGATGCAGCACGTGAAATCGCGCTGCGCGACCTCGACGAATATATCGGCGTGCTGGTCACCCAGCCCGAAATCCGCGCAAGGCTGGCAGAAGCCACCGCGGAGTTTCAGCGCACGATGGACGACGAAGGCCTCGCGCGTCAGCAAAAGCTGCGTGCGATGGATGAGGACCTGACCCGCCGCCTGGCCGCGCTGTCCGACAGCACGAACCAGTAAAGACCGACCCGTTTATGCCCCCCGGCTGGGCAATGACCAGGAAGAATTAATGGCCACGAAGAACACCGAAGCCGATACCGACGCTCCGCTGATCGACCTCAACGAGGCCGACGTCAAAAAGCTGATCGCGCGCGGCAAGAAGCGCGGATACCTGACCTACGACGAGCTCAACGAAGCGCTGCCGCAGGACGAGATGTCGTCGGAGCAGATCGAGGACATCATGTCGGCGATCAGCGACATGGGCATCAACATCGTCGAAAGCGACGAGGACGTCCAGGAAGAGGCCGAGCAGGAACAGGACGACGAAGTCGATGTTTCGGCGGGCACCGGATCGGTTTCGAACCCCGCGATCGAGAAGAAGAAGGAAACGGTCGATCGCACCGACGATCCCGTTCGCATGTATCTGCGCGAAATGGGCGCGGTCGAGCTGCTCAGCCGCGAGGGCGAAATCGCGATCGCGAAGCGCATCGAGGCGGGCCGCGACACGATGATCCTCGGGCTGTGCGAAAGCCCGCTGACCTTCAACGCGATCATCGAATGGTCGAACGCGCTGAACAACGGCGACATGCAGCTGCGCGAGATCGTCGATCTCGAAGCGATGCTGTCGAAAGACCCGGCGCCTGAAAACCTCGACGAGGAAGGCGCCGAGGACGACGGCGAGATCAGCGAGAAGAATGCCGGCGTCTCGTTCAAGGACGAGGACGAGGTCGAGGAAGAGCCCTCGGCCGACGAGGACGACGAGGACGGCGAAGGCTCGTCGGGCAAGCGCGAAACCTTCGAGGAGGACGAAGAAGACAACACCCTCAGCCTCGCCGCGATGGAAGAGCTGCTGAAGCCCGATGCGCTCGAAAAGTTCGCGAACATCACCAAGAGCTTCAAGGCATTCCAGAAGCTGCAGGAAGCGCGCCTCGAATCGCTGTCGGGCGGCGAGGAATTCCCCTCGGCGTCGGAGAAGAAATATCACAAGCTGCGCGAGGAGCTCACCGCGCAGGTCGAGAGCGTGCAGTTCCACGGCACCAAGATCGAATATCTCGTCGACCAGCTCTACAGCTACAACCGTCGCCTGACCGCCCTCGGCGGCCAGATGCTGCGCCTCGCCGAGCGCCACAAGGTGCCGCGCAAGGCCTTCCTCGACAATTATGTCGGGCGCGAACTGGAAGAGAATTGGCTCGAGGACGTCGGCTCGATCGACAAGAAATGGGCCGCCTTCGCAGAGAATGAAGCCGGCGCCGTCGACCGCATCCGCATCGAAATCAGCGAAATCGCGCAAGCCGCGGGCATGAGCCTGACCGAATTCCGCCGCGTCGTGAACATGGTCCAGAAGGGCGAGCGCGAAGCGCGCATCGCCAAGAAGGAAATGGTCGAGGCCAACCTGCGTCTCGTGATCTCGATCGCCAAGAAATATACGAACCGCGGCCTGCAGTTCCTCGACCTCATTCAGGAAGGCAATATCGGCCTGATGAAGGCGGTCGACAAGTTCGAGTATCGCCGCGGCTACAAGTTCAGCACCTATGCGACCTGGTGGATCCGGCAGGCGATCACCCGCTCGATCGCCGATCAGGCGCGCACGATCCGCATCCCGGTCCATATGATCGAGACGATCAACAAGCTGGTCCGCTGCAGCCGCCAGTTCCTCCACGAAAGCGGCCGCGAGCCGACACCCGAGGAAATGGCCGAGCGTCTGTCGATGCCGCTCGAAAAGGTCCGCAAGGTGATGAAGATCGCCAAGGAGCCGATCTCCCTCGAAACGCCGATCGGCGACGAGGAAGACAGCCACCTCGGCGATTTCATCGAGGACAAGAATGCCGTCATCCCGGTCGATGCCGCGGTGCAGTCGAACCTCAAGGAAACGGTTACGCGAGTATTGGCGTCGCTTACTCCTCGTGAGGAGCGTGTTCTCCGCATGCGCTTCGGCATCGGCATGAACACCGACCATACCCTCGAGGAAGTCGGCCAGCAGTTCAGCGTGACCCGCGAACGCATCCGCCAGATCGAGGCGAAGGCGCTCCGCAAGCTGAAGCACCCGAGCCGCAGCCGCAAGATGCGCAGCTTCCTCGACCAGTAAGCGATACGCCGGCCGTCCGGCCAACGAACGTCCAACCACTGGACCGCTCGCCCCGTCCGCACCCGTGCGGGCGGGGCGCTTTCGTATCGGTTGGGAGCATCCGATTGTGCGCCGCACAAAAAATTTCGTGCCCCTACTTCAAATCTTCATACTTCCGAACCAGATAGCCATCCGGCGGAGGGATTTGGGGCGCGATTTTCAGCAACCGTTCATCCAGAACCGCTAAATGGCAATCCATCCCACATAGTGGGAATATAGAACATAGTCCGAGGAGGGCAGCCGCTCCGGCTGATCCGAAAAATCCCGGAAAAGTGAGAGAATGTACGAATTGGCACGCGCGTTGCTTAGCAGTGGGCATGACGCGGCGCTCCCCGCCGCGGCCAAAGGGAAAGACAAGAAGATGCAGACCGAAACCACCAATCTCTTCCGCCGCCGCGATACCTTCTTCGGCATCTGCGAGGCCGTCGGCCAGGATTTCGGCTTCAATCCGCTGTATCTGCGTCTCGCGTTCATCGCGCCGCTCTTCTTCTTCCCGGTGCAGACCTTCGCGGCCTATTTCGCGCTCGGCTTCATCGTTCTCGCCTCGCGCCTGCTCTTCCCGAACAAGGCAGCGGCGGCGGCCGGACAGCACGCCCTGACGGTGGCCGAACCGGCCGCGGCGAAGGAAGAGAAGACCGAGGAATTCGCTCTCGCAGCTTGACGGGAAACGGGCCGGGCACTTTCCCTCTCGTCGCCCCGCTCGTTCCCTCCGGATGGCGCTCCCCGGCGCCGCAACCAAGGACCGGCAAGCCCTCCGTGCTTGCCGGTCTTTTTGCGTCATGATTTCCCCGCTGTCTCTATCCGGCACAGCTTCCGCCGAATTCGCCGGGGTCCATATAAACGCGACGTTTACGACGTTGCTCTAAGGCTGGACGCTCGAAATCACGGGTGGGGCGCATCGGCGTGCCGCCACAGGCAAGGATGATGCGTTGAGCCAGTCGACCCAGCCCCAGCCGCAATCACGCGGCGTCGCCGAACTGCTCGATACTCTCGTCGCCAGCGAAGGCACGGGTGCGCATCCGCACGTCAAGTCCGGCGCATTGTCGAGCGACCCGCAAGCGATGCGCAACCTTGCCGACGCCGTCCATTTCCTCGGCCTCCTCCACGGCCGCTATCCGGGTGTCATCGACAGCGCCGCGCGCAAGGCGGTCGACCCCGTCTCGCGCCGGTGGATGGACGAAGCCGCGCAGGCCTTTGCACAGGAGCGCGCCTTCCTCACCAAGATCGCCTCGGCAGTCGGCCCCGTCCCGAGCACGCAGGGTCAGGCGCAGTGCGAGGCCGCAGTCGCGGCGCAACGCAAGGCGCTCGACATGCTCGCCGAATCCGATCGCCACGGCTGCGCGGTCGGCGCGGCAATCGCCCTGACCCTCGACTGGCGCACGATCCGCGTCCTGCTCGACATCAGCGCGCAGCGCCTCGACATGAATGTGCCGCGCTGCACGCTACCCGACCTTCGCGATACGGCACGTCTCGCCGGCGAGGTCGCCGACGGTCCGGCCACCGAGCGCGCGATCGCATTCGGCGCGCAACAGCTGGTCGCCCAGCACAGCGGCCTTTGGGATCTCCTCGCCGCCCGCGCCGCGAGCCGCGCGCACCCCTGAACGCTTCTGCCAGCCAGAGGAACGCAACTTTGCTTGCGCCCCCTGCCCCGCTGTGCCATTTCACTTGACGTTCACGTTAAGGGAAAGAGCCGATGCGTTTCGAAGGTACCAGCGCCTATATCGCCACCGACGACCTGAAGGTCGCGGTCAATGCCGCGACGATGCTCCGCCGCCCGCTGCTCGTGAAGGGCGAACCCGGCACCGGCAAGACCGTGCTGGCCGAGGAAATCGCAAAGGCGTTCGACGCGCCGCTGATCACCTGGAACATCAAGTCGACCACCAAGGCGCAGCAGGGCCTGTACGAATATGACGCAGTCGCGCGCCTCCGCGACGGCCAGCTCGGCGAAGAGCGCGTCCACGACATCCGCAACTATATCCGCAAGGGAAAGCTGTGGGAGGCCTTCACCAGCCCCAAGCTTCCCGTCCTGCTGATCGACGAAATCGACAAGGCCGACATCGAATTCCCGAACGACCTTCTCCAGGAACTCGATCGCATGGCTTTCCATGTGTACGAGACCGACGAGACGATCAGCGCCAAGGAACGCCCGATCGTCGTCATCACCTCGAACAACGAGAAGGAACTGCCCGACGCCTTTCTGCGCCGCTGCTTTTTCCACTACATCAAATTCCCCGACCGCGACACGATGGCGAACATCGTCGATGTCCATTTCCCGGGCATCCAGAAAACGCTGGTCAGCCGCGCGATGGACATCTTCTACGACGTGCGCGATGTCCCCGGCCTCAAGAAAAAGCCCTCGACCAGCGAGCTCATCGACTGGCTGAAACTCCTCCTTGCGGAGGATATGCCGCTCGAAGTCCTGCAGAACCGCGACGTCGGCAAGGCAATCCCGCCGCTCCACGGCGCGCTGCTCAAGAACGAGCAGGATGTGATGCTGTTCGAAAAGCTCGCCTTCATGGCGCGCCGTCAGGGCAGCTGATGGGCTATACCGGCCGCTGTTCGTGCGGCGCGGTCGAGTTGCGCATCGATGCCGAGCCCATCGCGGTGCGCCAGTGCTGGTGTCGCCGCTGCCAGAAGATCGCGGCGGGCGGCCCCACGAACAATGCGATTTTCCGGACTGCCGATATCATCATCGACGGCCCGACCGCGTCGCATGACTATGTCGCCGACAGCGGAAACACGCTGACGCGCACCCACTGTCCCGCCTGCGGCACCCCGATCCTGGGAGGGTCTTCGGCCCGGCCGCAGATGCGCGTCGTTCGCCTCGGCGTGCTGGATCAGGGGCATGAGCTCAAACCAACGATGGCAATCTGGACAAGCGAAGCGCCCGGCTGGGCGGTTCTCGACCCGGCAATCGAGCAGTTCCCGGCGCAGCCCCCGGCTCCGCCGGCGCCTCAGAGCTGATAGGCAACCTCGACGTCGCCCCAGCGGCGGCCGTTGATCACCGCGGGCATATAGACGTTGCGTACGGTCAGGTAATTGATCCCGTCACCTTCCTGCCGGTAAACGGTCATGAAGAAGGGCGCGGTGCTGCGCTTCGCCGCTGCGTCGGTTTCGTCATAGAGCAAACGGCCGTTGCGGCAGTGGGCGGTATCATGCTCGAGGTCGCCGGTCGGCGCGCGCGAGCAATCGGTGATGTGCGTCGGCAGAAAGCCGTTCATGTCACCCGCCGACGACATCTTGATCTCGGGATGCTCCGCGACGATGCGGTCGAACAGCGGGCGCCAGTGGGCGTCGGCCCAGTCGCAGAGCGTCGTGCGAAAGCGTTCGGGGTTCGAGTTCGGAACCCGGACATAATTGGTATCGAACAGCTGGTCCATCGACAGCTCGCCCCGCGCCACCGCGCGTTCGGCAAGCCCGACAAATTCGTCGCGGACCTTGGCAGCCAGTGCAACGACTGCCGAATCCTGCGGAGACACTCCCGCCGAGATCACGGCATTGAACATGCGGTTCGACACATGCTCCATCGACAGGATAGAATCGCGCGTCCCGTCGAGGGTCGCGCTGTTGTCGCGCACCGAGGTGACGACGCGGTCCATCGCCTCGCGCACCTTGGCGCCATTGGCATGCACCATGGCCGAGCTTTGCGCGATCCGGTCGCTCTGGTCGTCGAGCAGCGCGACAAGGTGCGTCGCGTCGTGCAGCGCATCGGTGATCGTCTCGAACTGCGCCTCGGCACGGCTCGACTGTTCGACGCCCGACTGGATTTCGGCGACAAGCCCCGATGCCTCGGTCGCGAGGCTGCCGATGCTGCGACGAATTTCGTCGGTCGCGCCGCGCGTGTTCTGGGCCAGCTTCTTCACTTCGGCGGCAACAACCGCGAAGGTACGGCCGGCGTCGCCGGCGCGCTCGGCCTCGATCGCGGCGTTCAGAGCCAGCATGTTCGTGGTCTTGGCGATCGACTCGATCGACTGGCTGACCTGCTGCACCTGCTCCATCACCGCGGCGAAATTGGTGACGTGCGTGCCGAGCCGTGCGACCAGGTCGATCACCGAGCGGAATTCGCTGACCGCGGCGTTGACCCGCTCGGCTCCGGTGTCGAGTTGCTCGCACGCGCGCGCCGACAGCAGTTTCGCTTCATCGGTCGAATCGGCGATCTGGCGCTGATCGTTTTCCAAACTGACGACGAACTCTTCGAGCCTCCCGAGCTCCGAAATCTGACGATCCATCTGGTCGGTCGCGCGCTTGATGCGCCCCGCTGCATCGCTGCAGCCGACGGCAAGCTCGCCGCAGTCGCTGGCTACCGACTGGTCGAGAATCTGCGCCGCCGGATTGATCGGATCGAATTTCATCAGGCTACCCACCCCAAATTGATCGCAAAGCTATGACGGGCAATGGTTAACGCGGCGTCAACTCGGGGACCGCTTTACGTTCACGTAAAGTGATTGCGCGCGCGCCGCCAAAGCGGTACGCCTGCCCCATGCTTCTGGGCTTTCTCGACGAACTTCGGGCCGCGGGCATTCCCGCCAGCCTGAAAGAGCATCTGCTGTTGCTGGAGGCGCTCGACCGCGAAGTCATCGACCGCAGCCCCGAGCAATTCTATTATCTCAGCCGATCGATCTATGTGAAGGACGAGGGCCTGCTCGACCGCTTCGACCAGGTCTTCAACAAGGTCTTCAAGGGCCTGCTCACCGATTATGGCCAGAACCCCGTCGACATTCCCGAGGAATGGCTGAAAGCCGTGGCCGAGAAATATCTCACGGCCGAGGAGATGGAGGCGATCAAGTCGCTCGGCGACTGGGACGAGATCATGGAGACGCTGAAAAAGCGGCTCGAGGAACAGCAAAAGCGCCACCAGGGCGGCAACAAGTGGATCGGCACCGGCGGCACGTCGCCTTATGGCAATTCGGGCTATAACCCCGAGGGCGTCCGCATCGGCGGCGAGAGCAAGCACAAGCGCTCGCTGAAAGTCTGGGAAAAGCGCGAGTTCCAGAATCTCGACAACACCAAGGAACTCGGGACCCGCAACATCAAGATCGCGCTCCGCCGCCTGCGCAAGTTCGCGCGCGAGGGCGCGGCCGACGAGCTCGACATTCCGGGCACGATCGACGGCACGGCACGGCAAGGCTGGCTCGACATCCGGATGCGTCCCGAGCGGCGCAATGCGGTGAAGCTGTTGCTGTTCCTCGACGTCGGCGGCTCGATGGACCCCTTCGTCAAGCTCTGCGAGGAACTGTTCAGCGCCGCGACGACCGAGTTCAAGAATCTCGAATTCTTCTATTTCCACAACTGCCCGTACGAAGGCGTTTGGAAGGACAATAAGCGCCGCTGGTCGGAACGGCACCAGATGTGGGATATCCTCCACAAATATGGCCATGACTATAAGCTGATCTTCGTCGGCGACGCGTCGATGAGCGCCTATGAAATCACCCATCCGGGCGGCAGCGTCGAGCATTTCAACGAAGAGTCGGGCGCGGTCTGGATCCAGCGCATGACGCACGTCTATCCGGCTGCGGTGTGGCTGAACCCGGTGCCCGAGGCGCATTGGGGCTACACACAGTCGGTGAAGCTGATCAAACAGTTGATGAATGACCGCATGTACCCGCTGTCTCTCGCGGGACTCGATGATGCAATGCGCGAGCTGACGCGAAAGCATTGACGCCACGTACGCGGGGTGTAGGGGCGCGAAGATGATCGACCTCCCCCTCGTTACCATCCTGCTGCTCACGGGCTTCATCAACCTGATCGGTGCGCTCGCCTATGCCGCGCGCATCGCTGGTGTCCGGACGCGGCGCATTGCGATGTCCTTCGCGCTGTTCAACATCCTCGTGCTCTTCTCGCGCACATCGAACAGCTTCCTCGGTCCCTTCCTCGCCAAGCGGATCGAGACGCGCATCCACGACGGCAGCGGCGGCCAGCTGTTCTTCGACATGCAGATGGTGCTTGCGGCGGCGAGCGTCGCGACTTTGGTCGGCATCCTGCTCGTACCGACGGGTCAGCGGATGTTCGCGGCCGCGATCGGCTGGTACCAGAACAACCGTTCGACGACGAAACTCGCGGTCAAGGCGATGAGCCCGAGCGGGCTGCGCACGCTGCGCCAGTCGTTGACCCTCCCCAGCCTGTCGCATCTGAAGGCCTGGAAGATGCCGAAAGGGATCGGCTGGGGCGTGCTGATTGCCAACTGTCTTGCCCAATCGCTGATCGCGGTCGGGGTCGTCGCGTCGCTCTACGCCGGCTACCTCGCTCCCGAATTCCGCGTCACCGCATCGCAACTCTCGGCCCTCATCAACGGCTTCGCGACGATTTTGCTGTTTGCCTTCATCGACCCGCAGCTGTCGGTGATGACCGACGATGCGGTCGAGGGCAAAGTCGACGAGAGCGATTTCCGCCGCGCGATCACCTTCATTTCGCTGAGCCGCCTTGCGGGGACGGTCCTCGCGCAAGCGCTGCTGCTGCCCGCCGCGAACTTGATCGCCTACGTCTCCGTGCATGTCTGAACCGGCGCGCAGCCACAGCCGCTTCCATGCGGTCCGCGCGCGCCTCGAGGCGATGGCGGTCGAGCCCGGGCCGCGTGGCTCGTTCCTCGAATTCCTCGCCTTCGGATTCAAGCAGGGATGGGCGTGCCTGTTCGGCGGGCTGATGCTCGCGCTGCTGCTCGGCACGCATCTCTTCTGGCCCGACGACGCCCCGCTGCATCGCTATGACGCTATCACGATCGGCGCGGTGCTGATCCAGCTCGGCATGCTCGCCTTCCGGCTGGAGACGCCGAAGGAAGCGATCGTCATCCTGATCTTCCATATCGTCGGCACGATCATGGAGCTGTTCAAGACCGCGGCGGGCTCGTGGCAATATCCCGAAGCGAGCCTGCTCCACATCGGCGCGGTGCCGCTCTTCTCGGGCTTCATGTACGCCGCGGTCGGCAGCTATATCGCGCGGGTCTGGCGCATCTTCGATTTCCGCTACACCGGCTATCCGCCGGTCTGGACGAGCTATCTTCTCGCTGCCGCGATCTACGTCAATTTCTTCGCGCACCACTGGATCTATGACATCCGCTGGTTCCTGTTCGCCGCGACCGCGCTGCTCTTCTGGCGCTGTCAGGTCTGGTTCCGCCCGCTCCACACGCACCGCCGCATGCCTTTGCTCGTCGGCTGGGGCCTTGTCGCGCTCTTCATCTGGTTCGCCGAAAATATCGGCACCTTCGCGCGCGCATGGACCTATCCCAGCCAGAACGACGGCTGGCACATGGTCGGGTTGGAGAAACTCGGCAGCTGGTATCTGCTGATGATCATCAGCTTCGTGCTGGTCAGCCTCGTACAGCGACCGACAGCGCCCGATCAGGCGAAAGGCTGATCGATCGACGGCGGCGGTTCGCTGAACCATTTCGGGCCGCTGTCGGTCATGTAGAAGCAGTCCTCGAGCCGGATGCCGAATTCGCCGGGGATATAGATGCCGGGCTCGTTCGAGAAGCACATACCCGGCGCGAGCTTCGTCGTCTCTCCATGGACGAGGTTCACCGGCTCGTGCCCGTCGAGCCCGATGCCGTGCCCGGTGCGGTGCGATGTGCCCGGCAACTTGTATCCGGGACCCCAGCCAAGGCCCTGATAATAAGCGCGAACCGCATCGTCGACCGCGCCCGCCGGCGTCCCCAGCTTCGCCGCGGCGAACGCCACATCCTGCCCCTTGCGCATCTGGTCCCACACCTGCCGCTGGCGTGCGCTCGCCTTGCCATGGACGAAGGTCCGTGAAATGTCGGATTGATAGCCGTGGACCGTCGCGCCGCAGTCCATCAGCACGACTTCGCCATCCTTTACCGCCTGCGGCTTGCCGCTGCCATGCGGATAGGCGCTCGCCTCGCCGAGCAGGATCAGCTCGAACTCGCTGCGCCCGCCAAGAGCCGTCGTCGCAGCCTTCATGATCGCGCCGATATCAGCGGGCGTCATTCCCGCTTCGATCCGCGGCGCGGTGTGGCGATAGGCGGCAATGGTAATGTCGGCGGCGATCTGCATCAGCGCGATTTCGGCGGGCGACTTGTGCATGCGGCATCCGCGCACGACGGGCGCGCCATTGACGACGGTCGCGCCCGGCATCGCCTTTTCCAGCCCGTCGACCGCGAAATAGCGCACCGTTTCCTCGACGCCTATCCTGCCCTTTGTCAGCCCGCGCTTGCCGAGCCACGCCGCCACCGCCGCGAGCGGGTTCTCGTCCTCGTTCCACGTCAGCACCTCGGCCTCGATTCCCAGGCTCTCACGCACCGAAGGCTCCTCGAAAAAGGGCGTGACGATCGCGACCTCGCCTTCGCGCGTCAGCACCGCGGCAGTCAGCCGTTCGCTCCGCCACCACTCGACCCCGGTGAAATAGATGAGGCTCGACCCCGGCTCGATCAGCAGCGCGCCGATATCGTTCGCGCGCATCAACTCCCTCGCCTTGGCGATGCGCGCCAGGCGCTCGGCCTTGCCGATCGGTACGGCTCGGGCAGCAAGGTTCGGCAGGCCGGCGGTGTCAGCTGCAAGCGCGGAAACCGGCAAGGTTGCAACCAGACCGCCGAGCGCCGCCGTACCCAGAAATTGCCGCCGATGCATCGCCATCCCTTCCTCAGTAAATCAGCAGGTCCGCAATCTCTTCGCGCCACGCCGCTTCGTCGGGCACCGCAACCGCGTCGAGATCGCCCGCCGCAGCGCCGGCATCATCGACCCACTCGCGCAGACCCGGTCCGCCGTTGATCACGTCGATCGCGAGCACGTCGTCGGTGTACTCATATTTGAAATCCTTACCGCGCCAGACCGGATAGTCGGGATAGAGCGAGCGGATTGCCTTGAAGCCCAGCGCCTGCACGCGCCATGGCCGGAACGCCAAATGATCATACCAGCCGCCCTCGGCGTGGATATGGATGCCGTTATTGAGCTGCTTCATATGTTTGTGAAAGGTTGGCTCGAACCAGATGTCGCGCAGCTTGCAGCCGGCAAGCCATTCGGGTGCGATCCGCTTCATCTCGGCGATTACCGCTTTCGCGTCGATATCGGGCGCACCGAAGAGTTCGAGCGCGCGCGTCGTGCCGCGCCCTTCGCTCAGCGTCGCGCCCTCGACCATCACGGTCCCGGCATAGGCGCGCGCCATGTTGAGGTTCGCCGCGTTCGGGCTGGGGTTGATCCAGACGCGTTCGACGGGCCAGCCGAACCCCGGCCCTTCGGGGTCCCACCCCTCCATCCCGATCACGCGGTAGTCGACGTCGAGCCCGAAGTGGCGGATGAACCAGTGCCCCATCTCGCCCATCGTCAGCCCGTGGCGCATCACCATCGGCCCCGCGCCGACGAAGCTTTCCCAGCCGGGAAGAAGCCGCGTGCCCTCTACGGGACGTCCCGCCGGGTTCGGGCGATCGAGCACCCACACCGCCTTGCCATGCTCCGCCGCGGCTTCGAGCACGTACAAAAGCGTCGTCACATAGGTGTAGATGCGACAGCCCAGATCCTGCAGGTCGACCAGCATGACGTCGAACGTATGCATCGACTGCCCCGACGGGCGCCGCACCTCGCCATAGAGGCTGAACACCGGCATGCCATAGGTCGGATCGGTGAAGTCCGGCGACTCCATCATATTGTCCTGCAGGTCGCCGCGCACGCCGTGCTGCGGCCCGAACACCGCCGTGACGTCGATCCCCGCCGCGACCAGTGCATCGAGACTGTGCGTCAGGTCAGCGGTGACCGAGGCGGGGTGCGCGAGCAGCGCGACGCGCTTCCCTTGCAGCGGCGCGCGAAGCGCGGGGTCGGCGAGCAGGCGGTCGATACCGAAGTGGGTCGTCATGCCCGCCCGCGTGCCTCAAGCGTCAGCGCAAAGCAATCGGGATGATGGAAGTCGGGCTTGCCCGCGGGGTGCCGCAGCGCCCAATAGCTCTTCGTCCCGTCGACCTCCTCGATCACCGCCGACAGCGCGAGCTTCGATCCGGTGTCGGGAAAGATACCCGGCTCGACACGCAGGACATAACGACCGACTTCGCGCTCGCTCTCCATCAGCCAGGGCGCCAGATCGTCGGGACGCAGCAGCGAGCGATAGTCGTCGAACTGGTAACAGGCCCAGCGCCCGTCGGGGGCATAGTTGAACTCGGTATAGTCGGGTTGGCCCTCCTCGGTCAGGAACGCCTCGAAACAGGTACTCTGCCACAATCCGTCGGTGACGCTGTCGGCGATGACCAGCTCGCCCTCGCCCTGCGGCAGCACGATCGCGCCGATCTCGCCCTCGACGATGAAGCGCAATGCAAAGCCCTCCTCGAACGACAGGTCCACTTCGACCGCGATCGACCGCACCGCACGCGCCGGGGTGTCGGGGTGGCAGATCAGCTCTTTGCGCATGCTATCCAAATATCAAACCCCATGCTAAGCGCCCGCCCGCTATGACGAACTATAAATCCGACCTGCTGCGCCTGCTCGACGAGCGAGGCTATATCCATCAGACGACCGACGCGGAAGGGCTCGATGCGCTTGCCGCGAAACAGGTTGTCCCGGGATATATCGGCTTCGACGCGACCGCGCCGAGCCTGCACGTCGGCAGCCTCGTCCAGATCATGATGCTGCGTCGTCTGCAACAGACGGGGCACAAGCCCGTCGTGCTGATGGGCGGCGGGACGACGCGGATCGGCGACCCGACGGGACGCGACGAGAGCCGCAAGATGCTGTCGGACGAGACAATCGCCGCAAACATCGCCTCGATCTTCAGCATCTTCCAGCAGTATCTGACCTTCGGCGACGGTCCGACCGACGCCGTAATGGTCGACAATCAGGACTGGCTCGGCAAGCTCGGCTATATCGAACTGCTGCAGGAAGTGGGGACGCACTTCACGATCAACCGCATGATGACGTTCGATTCGGTCAAGCTGCGGCTCGACCGCGAACAGCCGATGACCTTCCTCGAATTCAACTACATGATCCTGCAGGGATACGACTTCCGCTACCTGTCGAAGGAGCGCGGTGTGCGCCTCCAGATGGGCGGATCGGACCAGTGGGGGAATATCGTCAACGGCATGGAACTTGGCCGCCGGATGGACGGCGCCGAGCTCTATGGCCTGACGACTCCGTTGCTCACGACCGCCGCGGGCACCAAAATGGGCAAAACTGCTTCGGGTGCCGTGTGGCTCAATTCGGGACAGTTGCCCCATTTCGACTATTGGCAATATTGGCGCAATTGCGACGACCGCGACGTCGGCAAATTCCTGAAGCTCTTCACCGATCTCCCGCTGGACGAAATCGCGCGCTTGGAAGCGCTCGAAGGCGCCGAGATCAACGAGGCGAAAAAGATCCTCGCGAACGAGGCGACCGCGATGTGCCGCGGTGCCGAGGCCGCGAAGATCGCTGCCGAGACCGCCACCCAAACCTTTGAAAAGGGACAGATTGGCGGCGACCTGCCACAGGTGTCGGCAAGCGCCGGCGGCATCAGCATCGTCGACGCCCTTCGCGAGCTGGGCTTTACCGCGTCGAACAAGGAAGCGCGGCGCAAGCTCGACGAGGGCGCGGTCAAGGTCGATGGCGTCGTCGTTCGCGATCCGCACCATCTGATCCAGCCAGGGACAGGCGATGTTCCGGTCAGCCTCGGGTCGAAGAAACACGGCCTCGTCACGCGCTGAACCGGGAAAAGCCCTTTACGGTTTCTTCAGCATTCGTACCAATGCTGCATGGCAAACCACAAAGGTCCGGGACGTATGCGCAAGATCGATACCAGCAAGGCCCATTATGTCGGCCTCGACCAGCGAATAGCGCCGCGTAGCGACGTCTATTGCCGCCTGCCCTTCGTGCTGCCCGACGGGCGGCAGGAAATGTGCACCTGCGTCAACATCAGCGCCGACGGTATGCTGATGCGGTACGAGCGCGGGCTCGAAATCGGCGACCTCGTCGTTTTCCGCATGCCGATCATCGGCCGCACTGCCGCAAAGGTCGTCTGGTCGCTCGGCGGCAAGACCGGTGTACAGTTCGAAAAGTCGATCGCCGCCGAGGATTATCTGCCGATGATCCGCGCCATGGGCGCGCGCGGGGACGTCAACTAAGTCAGCGCTACAACTGAAAGCTGTTTTCCCCTCTCGCTTGCGGGAGGGGCAGCGAGACTTGCGAGCCTGCTCGCTAGTCGCAGCGGGGTGGGTACCTGAAGCGGTGCAGCCCACCCCCAACCCCTCCCGCAAGCGGGAGGGGAGCTATTACCCACTCCGAAGCAGCGGCACCGCGGCGTCGCGTTCGAACAGATAGAGACAAAGGCGAACAGCTTCGCCGCGCGCTCCCTCCATGCCGCCGTCGCGCTCGACGAACAGTCGTGCGTCGTCGTGCGCCACCGGCAAGAGCCGTACCAGCTGCTCGGGCGTCGCGACGCGATAATCGGCGTCGCCCGACTGCTTCAGCCCCAGCAACTCGCCGCCGCCGCGCAGTTCCAGATCTTTCTCGGCGATCACGAAGCCGTCGTTCGTGTCGCGCATCAGGGCCAGCCGCTCGCGCGCGGTTTCCGAAAGATTCTGCGAGCGCAGCAACAGGCACACCGATTTCGCCGCACCGCGCCCGACCCGGCCGCGCAGCTGGTGGAGCTGGGCAAGCCCGAAATTCTCCGCATGTTCGATGATCATCAGACTCGCGCTGGGGACATCGACGCCGACCTCGATCACTGTGGTTGCGACAAGAACGCCGATCTCGCCCGCCTGAAAGCGCGCCATGACGTCATCCTTTTCCGGGCCCTTCATCCGCCCGTGAACCAGCCCGACGCGGGAGTCGCCCAACCGCGCGCGAAGCAGCGCCGCCCGGTTCTCGGCGGCGGCAAGTTCGCTCCCCTCGCTCTCGGCGACGAGCGGGCACACCCAATAAGCTTGCGCGCCGGTCGACAGGTGGCGATCGAGACTGTCGACGACATCGTCGAGCCGGTCGAGCGAGATCACCCGCGTGTCGACGGGCGTCCGCCCCGGCGGCATTTCGTCGATCTGCGACACGTCCATCTCGCCATGATTGGCCAATTGCAGCGTGCGCGGGATCGGGGTGGCGGTCATCACCAGCAGGTGCGGCGGACGCTGGCCTTTCGCCGTGAGCATCAATCGCTGCGCGACACCGAAACGATGCTGTTCGTCGACGACGACCAGCGAGAGATCCCTGTAGTTTACCGCCTGCTGGAAAATGGCGTGCGTTCCGACAAGGATGTCGATGCTGCCGTCGGCGAGCCCCATCAACGTGGACTCGCGAACCTTCCCCTTGTCGCGCCCGGTCAGGATCGCGAGGTTCACGGGCAGGCCGCCGAGCATCCTTTGCAGGGTCGCATAGTGCTGGCGCGCTAGGATCTCGGTCGGCGCGAGCAGCGCCGCCTGCGTCCCCGCTTCGACCGCGGTCAGCATCGCGCGCAGTGCGACGAGTGTCTTCCCCGACCCGACGTCGCCCTGCAGCATCCGCAGCATCGGCGTGTCCTGCGCCATGTCGCCCGCAATCTCGCGCCCGACGCGCTCCTGCGCTCCGGTCAGCCCGAAAGGAAGTTGCAGCGCATCGGTCAGGCGCCCGTCGCCGACGATCGCCCTGCCCTTCCGATTCCGCAGCCCTTGCCGGATCAGCATCAGCGCAACCTGGCTAGCGAAAATCTCGTCATAGGCGAGCCGGTCGCGCGCCACTTCGTCGCGCGGGCTTGCGTGCGCCCGTTCGATCGCCTCGCGCCACGCCGGCCAGCCACGGCTCGCGAGCAGCGGCGCGTCGATCCATTCGGTCAGTTCCGGCCGCCGCTCCAGCGCCACGGCGCCGAGTTGCGACAGCCGCGCGTTGGTCAGCCCCTCGGTCAGCGGATAGACCGGTTCGTGTTCGGCGATGCCCGCCTCGTCTTCGGGTTCGGCAACATGGTCGGGATGTACGATCTGGCGCATATCGCCATAGAGGTCGAGCCGGCCCGACACGCGGCGCTTCTCGCCGAGCGGGAACAGCTTGCGCGCCAGCCCCGACGTCCGCCCGAAATAGGTCAACCGCACATGATCGCCCGCACTATCGAACGCCTCGACCCCGAAGGGGGCGCGCGGGCTGCGACCCGGGCGATAATCCTGCGCGGTCAGCTCGACGATGATCGTCTGCCCCGCCTGCGCCTGATCGAGCCGGTCGACCGGAAAGCGCGAGATCAGTCCCGTCGGCAAATGGAACAGCACATCGACCACGCGCTCCAGCCCGAGCCGCGTCAGCGGCTTGGCCAGCTGCGGCCCGACCCCTTTCAGGTCGGTCAGCGCGGCAAAGAGCGGATTGAGTATATCGGGTCGCATCGCTAGGGCGTGTCTAGCCTCGTCTTTCCGTTCGTGTCGAGCGAAGTCGAGACACCCCGATGGCATAGGCCAGACCGATGGGCATCTCGACTTCGCTCGATGCGAACGGGTTGAGGAAACTTCGTCGGCACCGCGCTGAGCCGCTTAAGAAGAATCGCCATGCAAGACCGCCTCAAACGCCTGAAATTCCGCGCCTGGCACCGCGGCACGCGCGAGGCCGACTATATGATCGGCGGCTTCTTCGACCGCTACTCGGCCGAATGGGGCGAAGCCGAACTCGACTGGTACGAGGCGGTCGTCGAAGAGGATGATGTCGACATCATGGCGTGGGCACTCGGGACCGGCCATCCGCCGGCACATCTCGACAACCCGCCGCTGATCGCCGCGATGCGCCGGCTGGATTATATTCCGCTGCCATGACCCGCCCTGCCGCCGATATTTTCGCCGCCATTGCGTCGGCTCCGGCGCCGCTGACGCTCGCGCGGACGGCGGACGGCTTCCTGCCGCTACTGCTCGCCGATCTGGCGCGCGCCAGCGACAAGCGGCTCGTTTATGTCGCGACCGACGACACCGCGATGCAGGCGGTTGCCGACGCCGCGCCCTTCTTTGCCCCCGACCTGATCGTCCACCGCTTTCCGGCGTGGGACTGCCTGCCCTATGATCGCGCCGGCCCGTCGATGCGCGTCAGCGCCGACCGGCTCGCGACCCTGTCGGCGCTGCAACAAGCGCCGAAACGCGGCGAGTTGATCCTGACCACCGTCGCCGCGATCACCCAGCGCACGCTTACCCCCTTCCGCATCCGCCAGCTCGCGACCACCCTCGCGCCGGGGCAACGGATCGACCGCGACGCGCTCGCCGAGCTGCTGGTCTCGAACGGTTTCAGCCGCGTCGATACCGTCGCCGATCAGGGCGAGTTCGCGGTACGCGGCGGCATCCTCGACCTCTTCCCCGCGGGTGAGGAGACGGGCCTCCGCGTCGATTTCTTCGGCGACGAGATCGAGAGCATCCGCCGCTTCGATCCCGCCGACCAGCGCAGCCTCGGTCCGGCGAAGGCGCTGCAATTGCTCCCCGCCGCCGAAACCTTGCTCGACGAGGCGACGATCAAGCGCTTCCGCTCGAGCTACCGCGAAATCTTCGGCGCACAGGCGACCGGCGATCCGCTCTATCAGGCGGTCAGCGAAGGCAGGCGGCAGGCGGGCATGGATCACTGGCTGCCGCTGTTCGAGGAGCGGCTGGCGACGCTGTTCGATCATATCGACCCCGCGACCCCGGTGCTCCGCGGTCACCGCACCGACGCGACCGCCGAGACGCGCTTTGACGCGATTACCGACTATCACGCGAACCGCGTCGCCGCCGAACGCGAGCAGGCCGGCAGCTATCGACCGCTCGCGTCCGAAACGCTGTATCTGACCCGCAACGAATGGTCCGACGCCGAACGCGCACGCCCGATCCATATGATCTCGCCGTTCGACGTCCCGCCATCGGCGACGGTGATCGACCTCGAAACCTTCGCCGCGCGCGATTTCACGCCCGAGCGCACGGCCGATCTCAACGTCTATGACAAGGTCGCCGACCATCTCTCGGACGAGCGCCGCAAGGCGCGCAAGACGATCATCGCCAGCTATTCTGGCGGCGCGCGCGAGCGATTGTCGGGGCTGCTGCGCGACCATGGCGTCACCTCGCTCGCTCCGGCGGAAAGCTGGCAAGACGCGCTCGGCACCGCTTCGGCGGAAAGCGGCGGCGCGACCGCGATGGTCGTCCTTCCGCTCGACCATGGCTTCGCCAGCGACGCGATCAGCCTGCTCACCGAACAGGACATCCTCGGCGAAAGGCTGGTACGTCGTCAAAAGCGCCGCAAAAGCGCCGACGCCTTCCTCGCCGAGCTCGCGACGCTCAGCGTCGGCGACCTCGTCGTCCACCTCGACCACGGTATCGGCCGTTACGAAGGCCTGACATCGATCCCGGTCGGGAGCAGCCCGCACGACTGCGTGGCGCTCACTTACGCGGGCGGCGACAAGCTTTACGTCCCCGTCGAAAATCTCGACGTCCTCTCGCGCTACGGTGGCGAGAGCGACGGGGTCGCGCTCGACAAGCTCGGCGGCGAAGCCTGGCAGCGTCGCAAGGCGCGAATGAAGGAGCGAATCCGCGAGATTGCGGGCGAATTGCTCGCGACCGCGGCGCAGCGCGCGCTCCGCCCCGGCGAGGTGCTGGCACAGGACGCCGCCTACCCCGCCTTCGCCGACCGCTTTCCCTATCAGGAAACCGACGATCAGGACCGCGCGATCGGCGACGTGCTCGAAGACCTCGCCGCGGGCCGCCCGATGGACCGGCTCGTCTGCGGCGACGTCGGCTTCGGCAAGACAGAGGTCGCGCTGCGCGCCGCTTTCGTCGCGGCGATGGCGGGGGTTCAGGTCGCCGTCGTCGTGCCTACGACCCTCCTTGCGCGCCAGCATTACACGAACTTCGTCGAGCGCTTCAAAGGCTTCCCGGTCAATATCGGCCGTCTCTCACGGCTCGTGCCCCCTGGCGAAGCGCAGAGGACACGCGACGGCCTGTCGAGCGGCCAGATCGACATCGTCGTCGGCACCCACGCGGTCATCGCGAAAGCGGTCGAGTTCAAGAATCTCGGCCTCGTCATCGTTGACGAGGAACAGCGTTTCGGTGTCGTCCACAAGGAACGACTGAAGCAGCTGAAGGCCGACGTCCATGTGTTGACGCTCACCGCTACGCCTATCCCGCGCACCTTGCAGATGGCGATGTCGGGCCTCCGCGAACTCAGCGTCATCCAGACGCCGCCGGTCGATCGCCTCGCGGTGCGGACTTACGTCGCGCCTTGGGACCCCGTTGTCATTCGCGAGGCGCTGCTCCGCGAGCACGACCGCGGCGGCCAGAGCTTCTTCGTCACACCGCGGATCAAGGACCTCCCCGACATCGAGGAATTCCTGCGCAATCGCGTGCCCGAAATCAAATATGTCGTCGCACACGGCCAGATGGCACCGGGCGAGGTCGAGGAGCGGATGAGCGCCTTCTATGACCGCAAATATGACGTGCTCGTCTCGACGACGATCGTCGAAAGCGGTCTCGACATCCCGAGCGCGAATACGCTGATCGTCCACCGCGCCGACCGTTTCGGTCTCGCGCAGCTCTATCAGCTCCGCGGCCGCGTCGGACGTTCGAAGACGCGCGCCTATGCTTACCTCACGACGCCCGAGGGCGGGGCGATCACCGATACCGCCGAAAAGCGGCTGAAACTGCTCGGCGACCTCGACACGCTCGGCGCAGGCTTCCAGCTTGCGAGCCACGACCTCGACATCCGCGGCGCGGGCAATCTCGTCGGCGACGAGCAATCGGGGCACATCCGCGAGGTCGGTTTCGAACTTTACCAATCGATGCTGGAGGAGGCGATCCTCGTCGCCAAGGCCGAGGGCATGGGCGCCGCGCCGCCGCGCGAAGCCTTGTCGCCGATCATCACCGTCGACGCACCGATCCTGATCCCCGAGGATTATGTCCCCGATCTGCCGCTGCGCATGGCGCTCTATCGCCGCCTGAACGACGCCGGCGACCGTCCGGCGCTAGATGCTTTCGCCGCCGAAATGATCGACCGTTTCGGTCCGCTCCCGCCCGAGACCGCGAACCTGATCCAGCTGATGGAAATCAAGGCGAACGCGAAGGCGGCGGGCATCGCCAAGCTCGATGTCGGCACCAAGGGCGCGCTCGTCAGCTTCCACGGCGACCAGTTTGCCAACGTCCCCGGGCTGATCGCCTATGTCGAGCGACTGAAAGGCCGCGCACGTATCCGCCCCGACAACAAGCTGTCGATCAGCGGCGACTGGGTGAGCACGGGCGCCCGCCTGAACGGCGCGCTGCAGCTCTCGAAGGGATTGGGGAAACTCGCGAAGCAGGCTGCCTAGGCGGTCAACAGGTCCGGAAGCTGGTCGCCGGGCACCGGTCCCGATTTCAGGAAGCCCTGCCAGGTCGCCACGCCAAGCTCCTTCAGCCGGTCGAGCTGCTGCTCCTTCTCGATCCCCTCGGCCACGACCAGAAGGCCGAGCGCCCGCGCGAGATCGACGATCGCGCGCACGACGATCCGGTCGCGGTCGCTGCCGTCGAGGCTCCGCGTGAAACCGCTGTCGATCTTGAGATAGTCGATCGGCAGCCGCGCGAGCAGCGACAGGCTGGAATAGCCCGTCCCGAAGTCGTCGATCGCGATCGCGCAACCGAGCGCGCGCAATTGCGCCAGCTGCGCCGCCGCGCTCGCGGGATCGCTGAGCATCGCCTGCTCGGTCAGCTCCAGCGTGATCCGGTCAGGATCGACTCCGGCCCATTTCGCCATCATTGCGAAACGATCAGCGAAATCCGGATCGCCAAGATCGGCGGCGGTGATGTTGAGCGAAACGCGCAGCTTGCCGAGCGCCTTCGGCCATTTCGCCATTTCGGCGAGCGCGACGCGGTGTGCATGCTCGGTCAGTTCGCGCTCGAGGCGCGCCGCGCGCGCGGCGGTGACCAGCGGCCCCGCGCCGAGCAGGCCCAGTTCGGGATGCTGCCAGCGCAGCAGCGCCTCCACACCGGTCATTTCGCCCGTCGCAACATCATATTGCGGCTGATAGAAGACGACGACCTCGTCGTGCGAGAGCGCCGCGTTGACCATGGCACCATCGCGGGCCGATGCCGGACGGCCAAGCTGGTCGCTCGCAATGCGAAGCTGAGCGGCAATATCCTCGTCGCGCGTGATCAGCGACGCCGCGATCCGGATCGCGAGCCGGCCATTGGGGTCGCCGACCATCGGCTCGGCAAGCGCCACATGCAGCGCACGTTCCTGTACCCGCAGCGCCCCGAGCGACAATGACGTCGCCGGCACGATGACGAAGCGCGGTCCGCCGATCCGCTCGACCACTGAGCCTTGCCCGAACTCGTCGCCCGCGAAACCTTCGAGCCGTCGCGCCACCTCTTCGAGCAACGCATCACCCGTTTCGGTCCCCGCGCTCGTGTTGATGCGCGCGAGCTGGTCGACCTGCACGAGGATCACGCCGATATCCGCGCCGGCCTGTTCTTGTAGCAATTCAATCTGCCGGACGCTTGCCGCATCCGAGTCAATCATCCGATTCATGAGCGCCGCCATAGCAGCGATTACTTGCCAAGCCCTTCCCTTTTGCATCACAATCCCCGCAATGGCCGTAATTTCGTCTCCGCCTGCGGCTTCGACCGCGCCCTTGATCGACGGCATCGGCCGCCGGATCAGCTATTTGCGCCTGTCGGTGACCGACCGCTGCGATCTGCGCTGCCGCTATTGCATGGCCGAAGACATGCAATTCCTGCCGAAATCGGCGATTCTGAATATCGAGGAAATGGGGGATCTGGCCGAGCGCTTCGTCGCGCGGGGCATCCGCCGCATCCGGCTGACCGGCGGCGAACCGCTCGTCCGCCGCGGGATCGATACGCTCGCAATGCGGCTGGGCGCGCTGATCGGCCACGGACTCGACGAGCTGACGCTGACCACCAACGCCATGCGGCTCGCCGAACATGCGCCGATGCTCGCCGCCGCCGGCGTCCGGCGAATCAACGTCAGCCTAGACACCCTCGATCCGGCAGCCTTTCGTCACATCACCCGCGTCGGCGATCTCGGGGTCGCGCTCCGCGGGGTAGACGCAGCGAGGAGCGCCGGTCTGGCGGTCAAGATCAATATGGTCGCGCTCGCGGGTCTCAACGAGGATCAGCTGCTCCCGATACTCGATTTCTGTAGCGCGAACGGCTGCGACCTGACGCTGATCGAGACGATGCCGCTCGGCGAGATCGAAGGAGACCGGAGCGATCACTATATCCCGCTCCACCAGTTCATCGCACCGCTGCGCGCGGCGCGCGCGATCTGGCCGGTCGACAAGGCGACCGGCGGTCCCGCGCGCTATTTCGCGATCGAGGACAGCCCCGTCACCCTCGGCCTCATCACCCCGCTCAGCGACAATTTCTGCTCGACCTGCAACCGCATCCGCCTGACCGTCGAGGGGCGCATCTACATGTGCCTCGGCCAGGATGACCATGTCGACCTCCGCGCAGCGCTGCGTGACGGCGACGATGTCGACGGCTTGATTGATGTCGCATTGGCTGGCAAACCCCGCGCGCATGACTTTCATATCGAACGAAAGTCACAACCGGCGGTCGCGCGTCATATGAGTGCAACGGGCGGCTAGGATAGCCGGGCCAAGGGGGACCATAATGCAACGCAGGATCGCGCTGGTCGCGTCGAATTCGCCCGTGGCGGAGGAGGCCGAGGCCGAACTTCGTCCGCTCTACGACTTCGTCGACCTGAACGAGGCTGACATGCTGATCGTTCTCGGCGGCGACGGCTTTCTGCTGCACATGCTGCACCAGCTGCTCGACCAGCGGCGCAGCATGCCGGTGTTCGGGATGAACCGCGGCACGATCGGCTTCCTGATGAACGAGTTCCGGGTCGAAGGGCTGCTCGATCGCATTGCCGCCGCACGCCCCTATCTGATTCATCCGCTGTCGGGCGACATCACGACGATCAGCGGCGAGCGGCACATCCTGCCCGCGATCAACGAAATCTCGCTGCTCCGCGAAACGCGCCAGGCGGCAAAACTCGAGGTGATGATCAACGAAAAGACAATGCTTGAGGAACTCGCCTGCGACGGCGTCCTCGTCTCGACCCCTGCCGGATCGACGGCGTACAACCTCAGCGCCAACGGCCCGATCCTGCCGCTCGATTCGGCAATGCTCGCGCTGACCCCGATCAGCCCTTTCCGCCCGCGGCGCTGGCGCGGTGCGCTCGTTCCCGAATCGACGAGCATCCGCTTCAACGTCCGCGAGGCCGCAAAGCGCCCGGTCAGCGCAGTCGCAGACCAGCGCGAAATCCGCGACGTGAAGACCGTATTGGTCACGACCGACCGCAGCCGGCCGCTGACTTTGCTCTTCGATCCCGATCAGGGATTGGACGAACGCATCGCGATGGAACAATTTATCGTTTGAGGTCTTGCAAAATCATTCGGGCGACGGCAAAGGGGCCGCCTTGCCCGCCACGGCGGTGTGTTCCTCGGTAGCTCAGCGGTAGAGCAATCGACTGTTAATCGATCGGTCGTAGGTTCGAATCCTACCCGGGGAGCCATTTCTTTCCAGACATACGAAAGCCTGCGCCAAACCACCTTAGCCTTGCGTGGTCTGCGGCCAATCGGGCCTCAATTTGATCTACCGGCGTCGTCGATAGGTGCCGGTCCTATTTGCCCGTAAATTATCGTGGCTTGCCTCGCTCTCCAAAGGCGAAATTGGCCGATCAGACTGCAGGATAGAAAGACCGGCGTCAGGAACGATCAGGAAAGAAGCGGACCGCTCAAGCCGGATGCCCATTGCGCTAAACTCGCGCGGCGACCTCTGGGCGCTAGCGGGCCGTCTTCTTTGCAGCCCGTGCCTCGAAAAGCGGACAAACGCGCCGCTTGATCGGTTCCCATAAACTCTTCGCAATGAAACGTAGGTGAAGGCACCAAAATGGTAAGTCTGCTATCCATCGCTGATACAGCAGATGAAGGCAATCTTGCGCGAGGATGGTATGCCTAGTTTGGCGTCAGGATCATCTTGAGGGCGCCGCCATCGCGCGCATCGAACAGCGCATAGGCCTCGGCTCCCGCGCTCAATGGCAAGCGGTGACTGATATATTTCTCGGGCCTCAGCCGCCCCGACTGCACCAGCGGGAACAGCGTGGGCAGCTCCTCGGGCACCGAACAGGTGCCGGCGCGGAAGGTCAGACCGGCGGCGAAGAAGCGTTCGAGCGGGAAGGCATAGCGCCGCGACTGCTGCACCCCGATCACCGACACGGTGCCGCGCGCGCGGACTAGGCGGAGCGCGAGATCGACCGTCTCGTCGCGCCCGACGACCTCGATCGCGCAGTCGAGCTTGCGTCCCTTGGTGGCCTCGCGGATCGTCTCGATTGCGTCACCGGGGTGAAGCGCGATCGCGCCCGCCTCCTCGGCCAGCGCGCGGCGTTCGGCAATCGGATCGATCGCATAGACGACATACGCGCCCATGACGAAGGCGCTCTCGACCGCCATCAGGCCGATCGGCCCAAGCCCTATCACGGCGACGCTGCTGCCCGGCACGATATCGGCATTGCGGGCACCGAACCAGGCGGTCGCGAGCGCGTCGGTCATCAACAGCGCCTGTTCCTCCGACACGCCGTCGGGGATAAGCACGGCATTGACGTCGGCGGCAGGAACACGCACCGCCTCGGCCTGCGAACCCTGCAGCTTTGCCGACAGGCCGTAGCAGGACCCCATGCCGAACTCGCAGAGATTGACGACCCCGGCGAGGCACGACCGGCACGATCCACAGCCGACCGCGGCAGGGATCATCACCTTGTCGCCGACCTTCAGCCGCGACACGCCGCGCCCGGTTTCGACGACCTCGCCCACCGCCTCGTGCCCGACGCAGAAGCCGACATCCTCCGAAAAACCATGGCCATGATAGATGTGCAGGTCGCTACCGCAGATCGCACAGGCGGTGACCTTGACGATCGCGTCGCGGTCCGATTGCGGCGTCGGATCGTCCATGCTTTCGTAGCGGATGTCGTGTGCGCCGTAATAGCGAAGGGCTTTCATGGCTTTGCCTCCCCTTCCCGATCAGCGCCGGTTCGCGGCGACATATTCGGCGATCTTCTGCTTGCCGAGCTGCGACATATGCACTTCCTCCGGCCCGTCGGTGATGCGGACGTAGCGGTTGAGCGTGAAGAAATAGGCGATCGGCGTGTCCTCGCTGACCCCCATGCCGCCATGCGCCTGAATCGCGCGGTCGGACACGGTCTGCGCCATTGTCGGCGCGACGACCTTGATCGCGGCGATCAGGTCCTTCGCCTGCTTGTTGCCATAGCGGTCCATCGCATCGGCCGCCTTCAGCGTCAGCAGCCGCGCCATTTCGACCTCGCAGAAGCTTTTCGCGACGTCCTGACGGATGCTGCTCTGGTCGGCGAGCTTCTTGCCGAAGGCGACGCGGCTGTCGACGCGGCGCGCCATATGTTCGAGCGCGCGCTGCGCCTGCCCGATCGAGCGCATGCAGTGATGGATGCGGCCCGGCCCGAGGCGGCCTTGCGCGATCTCGAACCCGCGACCTTCGCCGAGGATCAGGTTCTTCTTCGGCACGCGGACATTGTCGAACCGAAGTTCGGACTCGCCGCCCGGCGAATTGTAGGAGCCGAAAACGGTCTGATGGCGGACGAAGGTCACCCCCGGTGTGTCGCGCGGGACAAGGATCTGCGAATGCTGGGCATGGCGCGGCGCGTCGAAATCGGTCTTGCCCATCACGATGAAGAGGTCGCAGCGCGGGTGCATCGCGTTCGAAATCCACCATTTGCGGCCGTTGATCACATAATCGTCGCCGTCGGGGATGATCGACAGTTCGAGATTGGTCGCATCGGACGAGGCGACCTGCGGCTCGGTCATCACATAGGCCGAGCGGATCTCGCCGTTCAGCAGCGGCCTCAGCCATTTCTCCTGCTGCTCGGGCGAACCGAATTTCGCCAGCACCTCCATATTGCCGGTGTCGGGCGCCGAGCAGTTGAACACCTGGCTCGACCAGGGCACGCGCCCGAAAATCTCGGCCAGTGGCGCATATTCGAGGTTGGTGAGGCCGGGCGAGAATTCGCCATATTCGTGCGGCAGGAACAGGTTCCACAGTCCTTGCGCGCGCGCCTTTTCCTTCAACGCCTCCATCCCCGGCCATTCCTGCCAGCGATTGTTCTGGTCATGGACGAAATCGTAATAGGCCTGTTCGTTCGGATAGATATGCTCGTCCATGAAGGCTTCGACCTGCGCGATCAGCCCGGCGACCTTGTCGCTATATTCGAAATTCATCTGTCTGCCTTTCGTTAGAGGGAGAGCCCGCCATCGACGATGAGCGTGTGGCCGGTGACATAGGAAGCGAGCGGCGAGGCGAGGAAGATCGCGGCGCCCGCCATATCCTCGGGCGTGCCCATCCGCCGCTGCGGGATATGGGCGAGCGTGCCTTGCAGCCGCTCGGGGTTCTGGGTGGTGACCTTGGTCAGCTTGGTATCGACGAGGCCTGGGGCGAGGCCGTTGACGCGGATGCCGTCGGCGGCGAACGCCTGCCCCAGCGTCTTGGTCAGGCTGATCGCTCCTGCCTTTGACGCGGCATAGGCGGGGTTGCCGATATTGCCCTTCAGCCCCGAGATCGAGCTGACGATGACGATCGACCCGCCCGCATCGGCGAGCTGCGGCCGGAACTTGCGCGATATGTGCATCAGGCTGTCGAGATTGACCGCCATCACCCGGTCCCACCCCTCGCGCTCGAACTCGCCGCGGCGATAGACGACGGTGCCCTGACACAGGATCAGCACGTCGAGCCCGTCGAACGGCAGCGCCGCCGCCTCGATCGCGTCGGGATCGCCAACATCGACGCAGCTATAGCCGAGTCCGCTCATATTCGATCCGTCGGCCGCGTCGTAATCCGCTGCGGAGGCACGCGTGCCCCAGACATGAACCTCGGCGCCGCGCTCGCGAAAGCCGTGCGCAACACCATTGCCGATGCCGCTCGATCCGCCGACGACCAGCACCCGTCGGCCTGTGAAATCGGTGTCGTCTTTCATCGTCATTCCTTCAGTTGATGCGACGCAATGCGCGGTCGAACAGGTCGAGTGTGTGGGCGTGGAGGCGGTCGCCGGTTTCTTTCGGCGCCTTGCCGGCAGCGGCGCGGGCATGCGTGCCCTCAAGAATGATCCCGAGCTTGTAACAGGCGAGCACGACGTACCAGTCGAGCGCACCGAGACTGCGGCCGCTGACCGCGGCATAATGCGCGACCAGTTCGCCCGGGGTCGCAAACCCGTCCCACGGCGTGATCGCGACGTCGGTGGCGCGGGGCGTGTCGCCTTCGGGCCAGGTCGCGAGCAACCAGCCGAGATCGAGCAAGGGATCGCCGATCGTACTCAGTTCCCAGTCGACCACGGCCGCCAGGTCGCCGCTGTCGGGACGCACCATGACATTGCCGAGATGGAAGTCGCCGTGGATGATCCCCGGCCGGAAGTCAGAGGGGCGATGCGCGTCGAGCCAGTCGGCAACGCGCTCGACCCCGGGAATCGCATCGGGACCGGGCCATTCGGCGAAATCGGCATAGCTGGCGAGCTGCGCCTTCCACCGGCCGACCTGCCGCTCGAGATAATTGTCGGGCTTGCCGAAGCCGTCGAGCCCGACCGCGCGATAATCGATGGCGCCCAAGGCGGCGATCGCCTCGACCATCGACAGGCCGATACGGTGGCGGACAACCGCGTCACCCGCATGCAACGCTGGCAGCCCCTGCGTCGGATTGAATCCCTCGACGGGCTCCATCAGGTAAAAGGCGACGCCCAGCACATCTTCTTCCGGGCAGGCTGCCAACAACCGCGGATGCGGCACGGCGGTGCCGTCGAGCGCCGCGAGCACTCGTGCCTCGCGTCGCATGGTGTCGTTCGAATTGGCGCGCGGCACCGGTGGCGGGCGACGGAGCACATAGGCGGCATCGCCGCGGCGAAAGCGCATCAGGATATTCTGGGTGCCGCCCGACAACAGCCGCGCGTCGGCGATCGGTCCCGTGCCGACGCCCCGCCCCTCCATCCAGCGTTCGAGCGCTGCGAGGTCGACTCCCTCGATCATCCTCAACCCTCTCTTTTATCCATTTGGATAAATGCATTTGACGCCCCCCGCTGTCAATGGCAAATGCAAGCCATGGCCCGCGACCCGTCGACCGCGCATTCCGAAGCGCCGCAGCATCTGAAGGCGGTCGCGATGAAACTCTTTGCGGAGCGCGGGATCGACGGCGTCACGGTGCGCCAGATCGCCGAAGCTGCGGGGCAAAAGAACCACGCCGCCATCACCTATCATTTCGGATCGAAGGACGCGCTGATCCGCGAACTGGTCGTCGACGGCGCACAAGCCATCGACGCGCGCCGCAACGCCGCGCTCGACCGCGCGAATGCGACGAACGGTCCACACAGCGTCCTCGAAGTGATGGAGATACTGGTCGAAACCTCGGTCGACCCCGACCCGCCCGCCTGGGGCGAATGCTACAACCGCTTTGTCGTCGGGCTGCAGCTGTCGAATCGGGCGCTGTTCATGGACGCGCTCGCGGGGCGCTGGAACTCCGGATATCAGCGTTGCCTGGACGAAGTGCGCCGGCTGATGCCCGGCATGCCCGCCGAGCTGCTCAACCAGCGCCTCGTCTTCATGGGCGGCGCGATCGGCGGCATATTGGCAGGACGCGAGACCGAGCTGGCCGACCGGTCACGCGAACACCCGATGTGGTCGCATCCCGGCACGCTCGGCCGCGTAGCGCGCGCCCTGGCCTCGATCATCGAAGACTGATCAGCCGCGCAGCTCGGCCTTCAGGATCTTTCCTGCCGCCGACAGCGGCATGATGCTGCGAAACTCGACCGAGCGCGGGCATTTATAGGCAGCGAGCTTCGTTCGCATATGCGCGATGATATCGTCGGCATCCGGCACGACGTCGGGCTTTGCAACGACCACTGCGTGGACACGTTCGCCCCAGCGCGGGTCGAGGAGGCCGACGACGGCGCATTGCGACACCGCCGGATGATCGGCCAGCACCGCCTCGACCTCGACCGAATAGACATTCTCGCCGCCGGTTATGATCATGTCCTTCAGCCGGTCGACGATATGGATATAGCCGTCGGCATCCATCCGCCCGACGTCGCCGGTGTGCATCCATCCACCGCGCAGCGCCTCTGCGGTCTCTTCCGGCCGGTTCCAATAGCCGGTCATCACCGCCTCGCCGCGCGCAACGATCTCGCCGATCTCGCCGACCGGCACTTCGTTGTCGTCGGCATCGACGACTCGCGCCTCGATCGCCACCACCGCGCGCCCGGCCGAGCGCAATCGCGCGGGGTCGCGGTGGTCGGCAGGCTTCAGGAGCGAGATCGAGCCCGAGGTCTCCGTCATGCCATAACCCTGCACAAAACCGACGCGTGGCATCGCGGCGATGGCGCGGTCCATCAGCGCAGGCGGCATCGGCGCGGCGCCATAATAGATGCGCTCGACGCTGGTAAGGTCATGCTCGCCGAAGCGCGGGTGATCGAGCACGGCCTGCAGCATCGTCGGGACAAGGAAGATATCGGTGACGCCCTGCCCCGCTACCGCTGCCATCACCGCCTCGGCCTCGAACGCGGGCAGAAAGATATGCCGCCCACCGCCGAGCAGGCAGGCGAGGAAGCCCGAGATTGCGCCGACATGGAACAGCGGCGCCGTATGCAGCATGCATTCGCCGGGCGCCGCATCCCCCGCGCCGGCAAGGCACAGCGCATAGGCCATCAGCGCACGATGCGAGAGCATCACGCCCTTCGACCGCCCGGTCGTACCGCCGGTGTAGAGGATCATCGCCAGATCGTCGCCGTGACGCAGATGCTCGTCGGGTTCGTCGGACGCCGCGATCAGTTGCTCGAATACGGGACCGACCACGACGACCTCGCGCAGCTTCGGTGCCTCGCGGCGGATATCCGCCAGCATGGCGCGGAAGCCCGGATCGACGATCAGCACCTCGGCACCACAATCGGCGAGCGCATAGGCGATTTCGGCCGCGGTCCAGCGCGTGTTGACCGGGCAGGAAACCGCGCCCGCCCAAAGGCTGCCGAACAGGAAATCGACAAACAGGCCACCATTCGGCGCCAGCAGCGCGACGCGGTCGCCCGGCTTGACGCCAAGATTCTGCAGAACGCCCGCGATGCGGCGCGTCCGATCGGCAACCTCGCGCCATGTTCGCGTGCGCCCCGCATCGACGGTCGCGATGCGATCGGGTGTTTCGCGCGCGGCGCGGTGTAGAGGCTGGGTGATCGACAGCCCGGTCATGCGGACACCGCCGACCGCCGCGCCATCACCATCCGCCCCGCAGTCACGATGCCGCCAAAGTAGAGCGTCGCCAGGGCGATCGCCGCCATCACATGCGCAAAGCTTTCTCCCGCCTGCAGCAGCGGGGCGGCCATCACGGTCAGATAGAGCATATAGGGCCGGTTGATGAGCAGCGGCAGCCAGCCGCGAAGCTGGCAATAGATCGCGGCGACGATCAGGCCGAGCACGGGCGCTGCACCGGCCAGCCCGCCCTGCACCGCGCCATATTGCAGCAGCCACGCCGTCGCCGTCCCGCCGCACGCGCCGACGAGCAAGGGCGCCAGCGCCTTGCCCTCGACCATGTCGACGCTGCCCCAATACCAGAGCAGCAGGAAACCGGCATAGAGCGGCGTCAGCCCGAGCAGCAGGCCGAACGCGATGAACCCGGCGATCAGCAGCACGACGCCGCCGGTGACGACCGCCGCCTGTCCGCTCGCCATTGCCGGCGCGGGTTTGTCGCTCATCGCCAGGGCTCCACGACGATCTTCACCTGATCGCCCGGCGAGGCGAGCCGTTCGAAGGCCGCAGGCGTACCGGCCAGTGCGACCTGATCGGTCAGGAACGCCGATCCGTCGATCGCGCCTTCACCCAGCGCCTGCAGCGTTTCCGCGAATTCATCTGGCGAATAGGCCCAGACAAAGCTGAAGCGCATCTGCTTGTTGATGCCGAGCACGGGCAGGATGCGGTCATCCTCCATGCACGCGCCGACCACGACGATATGCGCGAGCGGCGGCGCCTGTTCGAGCAGGTTTTGCAGCATCCCCGGCACGCCGACACATTCGAAGACGATCGCGTCGCGCATCGACCGGCCCGACAACTGCGCCACGCCGAAGGAGGCAAGCGTCGTCGGGACGTCGAGCGCCTCCCAATGAGCGTGGGGCGAGGTCGCGGCAGGGTCGACGACGATGTCGGCGCCCAGCTTCTCGGCGCGTGCGCGGCGGGCGGGCGAGAAATCGGCGGCGATGATCGGGCCGATGCCCCGGCGTTTCAGCGCCACGATCACCGCGAGCCCGATCGGGCCGCAACCGATGACCATCGCGACACTGCCCGGCCCCGGATTGGCGACCGCGACGGCATGGGTGCCCACCGAGAGCGGCTCGGTCAGTGCCGCGATCTCGGACGGAAGACCGTTCGGCACCGGCAACAGCAGCGCCTCGGTGAGCACCACGCGCTCGGCGAGCGCACCGCGGTAGCGGGTCGAAAAGCCGATCAGTTCGGCGCCGAGCGGCCCGAAGGCGAAGGGCGTCGAAACGACGCGCGTTCCCGCTGCGAACCGCTTTTCGGTTCCGGGGCCATGGTCGAGAATTTCGGCGCAGAACTCATGCCCCAGCACCAGATCCTGCGACGGGTCGATCGTGTCGGGCGCGCCGCAGCGGCGACCGATCTCGACCCCATGTTCCAGATGACGGACGGCGTGCAGATCCGACCCGCAGATGCCGCAGGCGAGCGTCTTTGCGACGACCTGCCCCGCTTCCGGCACGACATCGGGAACGTCGGTGACGGTCAGCGCGGCGCCGCGGCGGACCGCCGCGCGCATCGTGGCTCCGCTCATTTTGCGCCTGCGAGTTCGGTCGGCTTGCGCTGGCCTTCCCAGCCTGGCTTTTCCTTGCGCAGCCCGTCGACGATCTTGTCCCAGAACGCAGCCGTATTGCCGCGGAAACGGATATCGAATGCATCGGCGGTGCGGAATTCCAGCACCTCGACGCCCTCCGGCCCGGGCTTGTAGGTGTAGGGTACGTCGGTGCCGACATAGAAGCCGTCGCCGGGGCCGAGCACCTCAGTGCCGAGCTTCAGCGAGCCCGCGATGATATAATAGAGACAGTCGGCGTTGTGGCTGTGCAGCGGCAACGGAAAACCGCTCTTGAACCAGGCATAGGTCAGGCTCATCCCCGGCATCGAGAAGAGCAGTTTCACCTCGTTCCCGTCATCGGCGCCCTCGGCAGTCGCACGGACGATGCCGTCCTCGATCACCGGGGTGATTCCCGAATATTCCATGCACGACGTCTCGCTATACGGCGGCGCATCGGCGGCGCGATAGACTTGGAAGTTGGTCTTCTTGGCAGTCATCGTCTTACCTTTCACGCTTGATCCACGGCGCCCAGAACGTCGCGGAGGTCGGGCTGCCCCGTATGTGCGGTCAGCCCGCCGTCGACCGGAACGGTGGCGCCGGTCATGCCGCTGGCATCGTCCGACGCGAGGAAAAGCGCGACGGCGGCGATCTCCTCTGGACGCGCAAAGCGATGGGCCGGCACGATCCGCTCCCATTCGCTGCGTAGCCCCTCGATCTCATCGACGCCGCTGGTCAGCAGCGGTGTGTCGACGGGGCCCGGGCAAATGGAGTTCGCGCGGATATTGTCGCGCGCATGGTCGATCGCGAGGCACCGGGTGTAGTTGATCACCCCTGCCTTCGCTGCATTATAGGCGGTGAAGCCATAGTCAGCGGCCATGCCGGAGGCCGACGCAGTGTTGACGATCGCCCCGCCCCCACGCGCCCTCAGATGCGGGATGATCGCACGGCAGGCATAGAAGACGGCATCGAGATTGACCGCGATGCAGCGACGCCACTGTTCGACGTCCATATCGGGGGTCAGACCGAAATTGCCGATTCCGGCGTTGTTGAACAATATGTCGATCCCGCCGAAGCGTTCGACGGTCTTGTCGGCGAGCGGCGCGAAAGCGTCGGCATCGGCGACGTCGACCAGTTCGAAGGCGACACGTTCGCCCAGCTCGGCCGCGAGCGCGGCGGCGCGCTCGACATCGAGTTCGGCGATCATCACCGATCCCCCCTCCGCAACGAAACGGCGCACAAAGGCCTCTCCGATCCCCGAAGCGCCGCCGGTGACGATCGCGGTCTTGCCTGCAAATCTCATCGCGTCTGTCCTTCTTTCACTTGTTCCAGCCAGGTCAGAAGCGCCGCGGTCACCGCCTCCGGCCGCTCCTGCTGTGTCCAATGTCCGCATCCATCGAGAAGGATCGCATCGGACAGATTGGGTACCTGCGCCCGCATCGCCGCGATCATGTCGAAGCCGGGCAGCATCGACAGCACCAGATCGCGCGTGCCGCCGATATAGAGCGCCGGCTGGTCGATCATCCGTCCGCGCCACGGCTCCAGATGGGCGACGTCGCGGTGCTGGTTGCGATAACGGTTGAGCGGTCCGCGAAGGCCGCTGGCCCGAAATTCGCCGACCAGATACGCAATGTCCGCCTCGGGCAGCCACGCCGGAAAAGGTTCGGGGTCAGGCAATCCGTCGAGCAAGCGGGAATCGGCGGGCCGGTCGTCGCCCAGACCGTCGGGCGCTTCCCCCGCCAACCAGAAATAGAAACGGCGAACAAAGGCGTCGAGGTCGGCTTCCGCTTCGGCTTCGGCGGTACCGGGAGCCTGAAAATAGTCTTGATAGAAGAAGCGGCCCCGATCCGCATAGACGGGCTTCAGCGCATCGATCAAAGCGACCTCGGCGACGCCGATGAACGGCACCGACAGGGCGGCGACCGCACGGACCCGATCGGGGTGCAGCAGCGCAGTGTGCCAGACCAGATACGCGCCCCAGTCGTGACCGATCAAAATGCCGGGCTCGCCATCGCCCATCGCATCGACGACGCCCGCGATATCGGCCGTCATGCTTTCCAGATCATAGGATTCGATAGCGTCCGGCTTGTCGCTGCCGCCGTAACCGCGGCAGTCGATCGCGCAAACCCGATAGCCCGCTGCCGCGATCGGTCCGATCTGATGCCGCCACGCCGCCCAGCTTTCGGGAAAGCCGTGCACGAGCACCACCAACGGCCCTTCGCCGGCTGTCGCCACGCGCAGGTTGATGCCGTTGGTGGCGATCGTACGGAAGGCGGGTGGGATCACAGGCGCCAGCCGACCGAGATGCCATATGTCGCGGGGCGGCCCGCCATTCGCCACGCGGTGTCGGCCTGGAAGGTCGAGTTCCAGTAATATTCGTTGAAGACGTTGCGGCCCCAGAGCTGGACGCGCAGCTTGCCATCCTCGCTCTCGATCCCGGCGCGCAGATCGACGAGCGTCCGCGCATTGATCCGCAGGATCGCGGGATCGCCGAAGGTCGAGTTGGTCGCGCTGTTGTAGTTGACGTTGGTGCCGATCACCGCGTTCCAGCGATCGCTGACGGGCCATTTATACTGGACGTCGGCGGTCGCCTGCCACTTCGGGGTGAACGGGAAAGCCGACCCTTCGTAATCGGCGAAAACGCCGGTGCCGTTATAGCCGGTAAATTCGTCGATCCGGCTCTTCACATAGGTGCCCGACAAATTGGCGGTCAGCCCTTCGACGGGGCGCCAGTCAATCGCCGCCTCGACACCGTAAATGTGCGAGGTCGGGATATTTACCAGCCGTTCAAGCAGCCCGAAGATCGGATCGAGGATACGGCCGCGAACCTGCTTGTCCGAATAGTCGTAATAGAAGCCCGCGGCATTAAGCTGCAGCGTGCGGTCGGCCAGCGGCAGCTTGAAGCCGGCCTCATAGGCGAGCAGCGATTCCTGCGTTGCGGGCAGGAAGCCCGTGAAGGAAGAGGCCGGTACCGTGGGGAACCCGCCGGCCTTCCACCCGCGCGAAATGTTCGCATAGACGATCGCGCGATTGTCGAATGTGTAGGTCAGGCCGCCCCGCCATGAGATATTGTCCTGCTTCAGCTCATCGACGACCAGCGACGGCTGGAACTCGGGACTGAAGGTCAGACAGCCGCCGGCCGGGATCGGTGTGATTGGCGGCGCGCCGGTGAACAGCTCGGTCAGCACGTTGAAGCTCAAATAGGTCGTGCCATCCCCGTCATAGCCGCAGCCATTGAAGCTGCGCTCGTTACGCGTGTAGCGGATGCCGCCTTGCGCTGTGAGGTTCGGCGTCAGATCATATTCGACATTCGCATAGCCCGCATAGGTGGTCACCTTCTGGTTGGTGAACACCGCCGACACGGTCAGGATCGGCAGCCCGGGAATGATGACGTTGCTGCTGAGGTCGTTGGTGAAGAGGATCTGCTGCTCGCTCGCCTTGTCGTGCGAATAATTGGCGCCGAGGATCCAGCGCGCGTCGCCGCTGGTGCCCGTCAGCCGCAGTTCCTGAAAAAAGCTCTTCACGCTGCCCGGCGTATAACTGTCGAGCTGGCGCCACTGCGTTGCATCGAGATCCTGCGTGGCGTCGGTATTGAATTCGAGCCACGAGGTGATCGAGGTCAGGCGGACGTCGTCGGAAACGTCGAGGTCGGTACGGAGCGATGCCTGATAGAAATCATCGTCGCGGCGCATCGGGGTCGACGCCGACCAGTTGGCAGCGCGCGCCTTTTCGGGCGCCAGCGGCGTCGCGAGTACATAGGGATAGGCGCCGGCCGGGTTATAGGGCGTGTGCGCGGTCAGCTGCGGCGCCTGCACGTCCGACTTGTCGCGCCAACCGTTGAGATTGAGCGTGAATTCCAGCGTGTCGGTCGGGTTCCAGACGACCAGCGCGCGGCCCGCGATGCGGCGCGCGCTGCCCAGCTTGTCGTCGCGGGTGTAATTCTGCTGCCAGGCGCCGCCCTCGTCGACGCGCGCGCTGAGGCGAACGCCGAGCGTATCGGTCAACGGTGCGCTGACAAAGCCCGACAGTTCGAACGCGTTGAAACGCCCGAAGCTGGCATCGGCGCCCGCCTCGAAATCATTGCCGGGCTTGGCCGAGATATAGTTGATCGCGCCGCCGGTGGCGTTCTGACCATAGAGCGTGCCCTGCGGACCCTTGAGCACCTCGACGCGCGACAGATCGAGCGCGGCGCCCTGCGTCAGGATCGCGAAAGGCAGTGGCACTTCATCGACATAGACGCTGACCGCGGGCGATGCCGCGAGGGTCGATTCGTAAAAGCCGACACCGCGGATCGTATAGACCGGGGTCGCGATCTGGCTCCGGGTAAAGGTCAGGCCCGGAACGATCTTCGCGAGGTCGGCAACGGTGTTGATGCCCTGCGCTGTGAGCTGATCGCCGCCGATCGCGGTGATCGACATCGGGACCGAGTTCAGCGACTGTTCGCGGCGCTGGGCGGTGACGATGATTTCGCCTGCATTGTCGGCCGGCGCGCTTTGCGCCGCCTCTTCGCTACCGGCCTCGGCGGTCTGCGCCATGGCCGGCGTGGCAACAATCAATGCTGCGTAGGTCACACTGGCGCAAAGTCGCGCCGCAAATCCCTTGGACATCCAACTCTCCTTATCGGGGACGGCTTATGGCGCCGCCTCCCGACCAGAAAATCAGATTGCCCCAAATTAGTCAAGATCGACTAATCAAGTTTGACTAATTAAAACCCCGTGTCGCTTCGAGCCGCGAGATTGGCGCAAAACCGCCGGTGCCGCTCCTTCATACGCTCGATCGCTGCTATGATCATTGGGCGCGACTGGTTCACGCTATGCTCGATGATCAGCCCGCGAACGCTTGCGATCAGCAGCCAGCCGTGCGGCACCAGCGCCTCGGCGTCGGTGAACCCCGCTTCGCTTGCGAGCTTGATGAACTCGTCGTGGATCTCCTGCTCAACCCTGCTCGTAACCGGCTGCAGCCCGTCGAGCAATTCGCGGTCCCAGCGCGCCGCCAGCAGGATATCGGTCAGCGCCAAACCCTCGGGCAGCGAGTGCGTTTCCCACGAAATGCGCGCGTAATCGGACAGGCGCTCGAAGGGGTCCTCGATTGCCTCGGCCATGACCCGCGCCGAATCCATGACGCGCCGCATCGCCAGTTCGGCGGCCGCCACCATCAGCGCGACCCGGTTCGGAAACTGGTGCAGCACCGAACCACGGCTGAGCCCGGCTTCGACCATCACATGCTCGACCGTGGTCGCGGTGAAGCCTGCGCGCACGATGCAAGCGATCGTCGCGTCGAGAATCTTCTCCCGCGCGTCGATGCCACGTCGCGTCATCCGGCGCGGCCGACCGGCAACAGGAATGGAAGTCAAATCGCTCATTGGATCATTTGGCTCCACAACGCCAAAACGTCAAACTCGGCCGAAGTCTGCCAGCCGAACATTTCGCATTTGGCCGCTTGCGGACTGACTGCTCTTGGGCGAATCTCGAAAAGGCGAGCGTAGATGATGCGCTACGAAAGCTATCCTGCCCATATCGCGGGAACCGCGCGCTGCCATTCAATTGCTGCTTCCAGCTGATAGGCGAGCCCAAGCAGCAGAGCCTCGCCACCGACCCGGGTCGCAAACTGGATACCAACCGGAAGGCCATCGTCGCTGAACCCGATCGGCAGGCTGATCGATGGTGTGCCGGCGAAATTGTCGATCCAGCAATAACCCGCATAGTCGATGAGGGGATCCTTTTGATCGAGCCACGAAACGTCGGGTCCGAACACGCCGATGCGCGGAATTTCGGTGCTAAGCGTCGGGGTCATCCAGATGTCGATCTGGTCCAGTCGGTCGAGATAAGCTGCGACAATATCCTCCATCGCCGCCCAGGCCGACGCGAATTGCGCGTCGTCGATCGCCTCGCCGGCGGCGATCAGCGTCGCCGACCGATGCTCAAGATCCTCGACCTTGACCTTGATCCCGATCGCCTGCGAGAGCATCCCGAGACGGCGACAGAACATACCCTCGGTGATGGTGCCGAGGAGTCCCATCGCCGAAGGCCCGTCGAAGGGAAGGTCGGCGTCCGCAACCGTATGACCGAGCCGACCCAGCAAAGCGATCGCATCGCTGAAAACCCGCTGGACGCTGGCGTCGGGCAGCCCGCCCGTTCGCATCACGCGGCCGTAAGAGTGAATGCGCAGGCGATGATCGACAGGGGACGTCACCAGCGGAATCGGCGTCAGACAAGCAGGATCGCGCGTCTGCGTTGCCTCGAGCCAGGCCGCGGTATCACGCACCGTGCGGCTGACGCAGCCGTTTACGGTCAGGTCCGAGATCGACCGGAAAGCCTCCTCTCCGGCATTTCGACCGCGCGAAGGCTTGAGGCCGACGAGGCCGCACGGCGCCGCGCCGTGGCGGATCGATCCGAGCCCGTCGCTCGCGTGCGCGATCGGAACCACCCCGGCCGCGACCGCTGCCGCTCCGCCGCCGGACGAGCCGCCGGGGGTGTAATCCGGATTCCACGGGTTGCGCGTCGGGCCGAACAACGGCGATTCGGTGACCGCGTTCAGACCGAGCTCGGGCATCGTGGAGCGCCCGATGGAGATCGGGCCCGCGGCGGAAATGGCGCGCATATAGGGGGCATCGTCGGACGGGATGAAATCGCGCAGCGCGGCCGATCCGAAACTTGCGGGTAGGCCCTTTTCAGGGAGCATGTCCTTGATCAGTGTCGGAATGCCGCCGAGCGGCCCTGACAGCGGCTCGGCAGCCTGCGCCCGCGCGCGATCGAACGTCGGCCAGGCCATGAAGTTGAGCTTCGGATTGACCGCTTCGGCGCGTTCGATCGCCTGATCGACCAACGCGGACGCGGTGGTCCGCCCCGAAGCGAGCGCTTCGCGCATGTCGGTCATGTCCAAAGGGGCAGGCGCGGTCGTCATGGGAATTCCTTCGAAAGCCCGGGCCGGATCGCCCGGAGCGTAGCGGCATAAGGGCTAGGTGCGAATGCCATCAGTATCGCCGAGACGATCAGCGCCGGCAGACTGATGATTGCAATCGCCTGCAGCATGCCGCGCGGCCCCGCGATCAGCCCCGAAAGCGCACCGATCGCGAGCGGCGAGGCCGCAAGGGCCAGCGCGTTGACGATTCCGAGTAGCGCGAGGACGCGCGATCGGAGATGCGGCGGCGCGAGATTCTGTAGCACGCCCGGCATCAACGAGGAGGCGGCGATGCCCAGCGCGCCCTGTACCCCCGCGACGAGATACGCCTGAAATGGCGAGGTCGTGAACGGCAGGAAGGCGGCGGGAAGCGGCGTCAAGGCGACGAAGATCGCGGCGACGCGGAGCGGGTCGAGATCGGCGTCGCGCCGCCGCAGCCTGAGCAAGGCGGGCGCAAGGACGACGCCGACCAGCGTCGCTATCGTGATCGCGGTGCCAAGCCCTACCCCCACGGTCGCCGGATCGATCCCGAACGCGCGCGGAAGCGCGAGCGGAAACCACATGACGCCCGACGTCATCGCCACCGCCATCGCAAAGATCGATCCGAAGACGCAAAGCAGCGTGCGCCGATGCGCGTGTGCATAGGGAAGAAAGTCGTGCGGGGCGCCGTCGGCAACGGCCAATGCCGCCAAGCCGGCCTTGCTTCCCAGCGGCATCGTCAGCACGAGCAGAAAGAAGATCGGTCCCGGCAGCGCGATCAGCATCATCGCGATGCGCCAGCTATCGACGCTCACGAGCGCCGCAGGAAGCACATCTTCTGCCTGCGCAAGCCATTGCAGCAAGGCGCCGCCAAGCGCCATGCCCAGCCCCGCGCCGAGCAGCGACCCGCCATAGAAGATGAAGTTCGCGGTATTGCGCTGCCGCTCGGGAAACAGATCGGGGATCAGCGCAAAGACGATCGGCGCGAGTCCGGCTTCACCGATCGCAATGCCGATCGTTGCCGCAAACAGGCCGCCGAAACTGTCCTGAAACGCACAGAGCCCCGTCGCCAGCGACCAGCAGGCGACCCCGAGCGCGAGAACGAGGCGACGACCGAAGCGGTCGGCGAGCCAGCCCATCGGATAGCTTGCGACGCTCGCGAAGACGGCCATGCCGAGCCCCTGCAACATGCCGAGCTGCAGGTCGCTGAAACCGAGCGACGTCTGGAGCGAGGGCGCGACGAGGCTCAGCATCTGGCGAACGACGAAAGCGAACAGCGTCGTCATCAGCAGTACACCGAGCCCGTACCACGCCCAAGCGGCGGCGCTGCGCGCCGTGCCCTCGCCGTCCCCTGCCGTTCCGATTTCCATATCGCTCTCCCGAGCTTGTTGCGTCACGCCACAATAAAACAAGTTGACTTTATTGTAAATGGGGCAGATGTGTCGTCGCAGCAAAGACGGAGGTGAGCCGGTCAGCGCCACCTCCCGCTTGGAGCAGGCCAATGCCCTTTTCGGTACGCGCATCGCTGGAACAATTCACCCTCGCCCACCCGTCGGGCCACAGCGAGCTGACGATCAGTGTCGCCGCGCCGTCAGTAGCGGACCCCGCCGCTGGCGTACCGGTCCTCTATGTCCTCGACGGCGATATGCTCTTCGGCATGGCGGCCGAAATCGGGCGTGCGGTGTCTAGCGTCGCGGGCTTCCCGGCGCACTATGTCGTCGGCATCGGCTACGACGCCGACTATGGCGATTTTCTGAAGCGCCGCACGGCCGACCTGACCCCGCCGATCGGCGCAGAGGCCCTCGCCGACCTGGGCGGACTCGGCGCGGCCATCGGCGGCGATCAGGGCGGCGGCGCAGATGCCTTCCTCGGCTTTCTGGCCGATACGTTGCAGCCGGAGATCGCTGCGCGCTATCCGCAAGCGGCCGGCGGCGAGCAGATCCTCTTCGGCCATTCGCTCGGCGGGTTGTTCGCGGCGCACGCGCTGCTGACCCGGCCCGCCAGCTTTTCGGCCTTCGTCATCAGCAGCCCGTCGCTGTGGTGGGACGGCTTCTCGATCATGAAACGGCTGCCCGCGTTCGGCGAGCGCCTCGCTGCGCTGCCGCGCCAGCCGCGCATCTTCGTCGATGTCGGCGCACACGAGCAGGAGCTGCCGACCAGCGTCCCCGACGGCATCGGCGTGACGCTGGAAGAGGCGCAGGCGCAGATCCGGAACGCGCGCATGGTCGATGCCGCAAAGGACTTCGCCGACGCGCTCACCGAAGCGGGGGCCACCGCGGTCCGGCATGTCGCCTTCGCCGAAGACGACCATGTTTCGGTGGCGCCGGCCGCCATTCTGCACGGCATGCGCTTCGCGCTCGGCCGCGACCTTTGAGGTTCGGGACTATAGATCGATGAGAGGGGATTTCAGAATGCGCCAATCCAATGTTCGGGCCGGAACCGCCCTCGCGCTTGTCCTGATGCTGCCCGGCACCGCCTTCGCGCAGGACGCCGAGCCGGGGCTGCAGGACGAGATCGTCGTCACGGCACAAAAGCGCGCGCAGACGTTGATCGACGTGCCGCAATCGGTGTCGGTCGTGTCGGGCGCGACGCTCGAGGAACAGGGAGCAACGAACTTCGCCGATTATCTCAAGAATGTGCCGAGCCTCCAGCTCGTTCAGGGCACGCCCGGTCAGGGACGCCTTGTCCTGCGCGGCATCAACACCGGCGGGGTCGCATCGACCGTTGCCGTTTATGTCGACGAAACCCCCTTCGGATCGAGCACCGGCCTTGCCAACGGCTCCGAACTCGCGGGCGATTTCGACAGCTTCGACATCGCGCGGATCGAGGTTCTGCGCGGTCCGCAGGGCACACTCTATGGCGCGAGCTCACTCGGCGGCCTGTTGAAGTTCGTCACCAACGCCCCCTCGACCGCAGGCCTCGAAGCCAAGGCGCTCGGCGGGTTCGAACTGACCAGGGGCGGCGACGCCTCGTATCGCGGCGCGGCGATGGTCAACCTGCCGCTTGGCGAAACGCTCGCCTTCCGCGCGTCGGGCTCGTACCGCAAACAGGGCGGCTATATCGACTCGATCGGCACCGCGGGATCGAATGTCCGCAGCAATATCAACGACTTCGAAAACTACGGCGGCCGCGCCTCGCTGCTCTGGAAACCCGACGCCGGTCTCAGCGTCCGGCTGAGCGCGCTGTTCCAGAACCTCTATGTCGATGCGCCGAGCATCGTCGAGGCCGATCCCGCGACGTTGAAGCCGCTCTATGGCGGGCTCACGCAGTCCGAATATCTGCCGACCTTCAGCAATGTGAAATACCGGCTCTACAACGGCACGATCGACTATGATTTCGGCGGCGTCACGCTGACCTCGGCGACGAGCTATGGCGAACAGCTCCAGTCGTTCCGCGCCGACTATACCGCCAATCTGAACGCGGTGCTCGGCACTTATGTCTATTTCGACCAGCTCACCGAGAACCGCAAATGGACGCAGGAGCTGCGGCTCGCGTCGAACGACGGCGATTTTCTCGAATGGATGATCGGCGGCTATTACACGCACGAAAAGGCGCGCATCTTCCAGAATCTGAAGACCGCGGCGCCGGGAACGCCCGGCGTGCTGACGCCGATCGACCTGCCCTTCGAGCTCGCGGTGTTCAATCTCGACTCGCGCTACAAGGAGATTGCAGGCTTCGCGAACGCGACGCTGCACCTGTCGCCCTGGTTCGATATCGACCTCGGTGGCCGTTACAGCCACAACAGCCAGCGCGCGCAGCAGGCGACCGACGGCATCTTGCTCGGCACCGCGCTGATCGACGGCCTGCGTTCGTCGGACAATGTCTTCACCTGGTCGGTCGCGCCGAAGGTCAAGTTCGGCGAGCAGGCCTCGCTCTATGCCCGCGTGGCCAAGGGGTACCGCCCCGGTGGCCCCAACGTGATCCCGATCGGCTCGCCACCGGGCACTCCGACGACCTACCAGCCCGACACCGTCACCAGCTATGAAATCGGATTCAAGGGCGATACCGCCGACCGGACGGCATCGATCGAGGCCTCGCTCTATCATATCGACTGGAAGAACATTCAGCTCGCGGCCGTCGTCAACGGTTTCGGCGTCAATGTGAACGGCGCGAGCGCCAAGGTCGACGGCGCCGAAATCGTTGCCACGCTGCGCCCCACGACCGGCCTGACCACATCGATCAGCCTCGCCTACAATGACGCGCGGCTCAGCGGCGATACCGATCCCGTCGCGGTCGGCGCGGTGAAGGGCGACCGCCTGCCCTTCACGCCGAAATATGCCGTCAACGCCAATGCCGATTATGAATGGGACCTCGCATCGGGCGTCACCGCATCGGTCGGCGCGTCGATCCGTTCGGTCTCGCGCCAGAGCGGCGGTTTCGACCCCGCCTATCTCGCGACCTTCGGGCGCTTCCCGCGCGTGAAGGCCTATGAGGTGCTCGACCTGCGCGCCGGTCTCGACTTCGGGCGTTTTTCGCTCGCCGCCTATGTGAACAATCTGACCAATTCGGGCGGGGTCACCTCGACGCAGGCGCTGCTCGGCGTCGCGGGATTGCCGCGCAGCGCCAACGGCGCGCTGGGCACGGGCGTCCTTCGGCCGCGGACGATCGGCGTCAATGCCACGATCACCTTCTGAGGCCTCGCCTACGGCGCCCGCTGCCGTTATCGATGACGTCGACATGACGCCCACCCTCGCCCGCCCCCGCCGCAGCCAAGCCGACCGCAGCGCCGCCACGCGCGCCAAGGTGCTGGCGGCGGCGCGCGACGTGCTTTGCGCGCAGGGCTATTCGGGTGCGACGATGCACGCGATCCGCGACGCCGCCGGGATGAGCCTTGGCGCGATCCAGCATCAGTTTCCGACCAAGGCGAAGATGATGGCGGCGGTCGCAGCCGAATTTGCGGCGTACCGCACCCGCGTTTATTCGGAAGCGATCCGCGCCGGCGCGACGCCGCGGCAGTCGATGGAAAATCTGATCGACGCCAATTTCCGCATGGTCAGCCGCCCCGAAATGGCGGCAGTGCTCGAAATCCACCTCGCGCGGCGGAACGATCCCGAACTCGATCAGGAAGTGGGGCCTGGTACGCGCCGCTTCGAACGACGCGTCCGCCTGTGGGGTCACTTCATCCTGCACGCCGCGGGCATCGACAACGACGCGGCCTATCAGAGCCTGCAACTGCTCAACAACGCCGTCACCCGCGGCCTGACCGTCGAATATATCCGCAACCCGGATATGGCGCTGATCGAGCGATCGGTCGCGATCTGGAAACGGCAAATGCTGGAGCTGGTTTTCGGCCCATGAAGTCGCCGGCAATGGCCGCTAGCGGTCAGGCCGCTTATGTGTCTTCGCTTGCGGAAGCCGTCATAAGGCGATGTTCCAGTGTCATGTGCACATGGTGGGAGTATGATGCTTGAAGTCCCAGCGCGTGCTCGAAGCGTTCGATAGCTTCGATATCCGCCGCAATCTCCCCTGTCACCCAGATGGACGCATGGGAGAGCAACCCGACGTTGCCGCCACTAAGCCGTACCAGCGATGCAGTGCCCGCCAATTTCCGACCTTCTGATACCAGATTGAAGCGGCCGTCACAGTAGCTGCGATCTACACGTCCCAAATATGCCGGTATACCTACAGCACCGATTGACGTTGCCAGATGCTCGCAGAATATCCGGAACCGACGGATCGCATCGTCGCCATCGCCGCGCCACGATTGAAAATGGCTGGCGTTCAACGTGCCGGGCCTATGTGCGACCGTCGTTCCCCCGCTCGGCCGCACAAACACCGGCCACCCTTGGCAGGCGCTCGCCAGCGCCGCATCGGCGAAGCGGGGCATGGCCGCAAAACGGCGCGTCGTGACGAGACAAGGGCGGTTTGTCCATAGCCGCCACCCGCCCGCGCTGGCGTCACCCCTGAGCAGGGCGTCGAGGCGCACGGCATCCGCGTCGATCGCTGTCCGTCCGTCGCCGCACTCGACGGGAACATCATCTGCTATCGCCATCGCCAAGCGCGACACGATCGTCGATGGCATGATCATTCAGACGATCCGTGCCGCCACCGCCCCCGCACGCACCGGGACCTCGGCCGTGATCAGGATCTGCAGCGTTCCCGTAGCCGCCGCGATGAGTTCATAGCTCGATTTCTCCACCATGATCTCGGCGATGATCGCGCCTTCGGCGACCGCGTCACCATCCGCGTAGAGCCATGCCGAGATCGCGGCCTCATCGTCGGCGTTCCACAGGCCGGTCGGAATCGTCACGTCGGTCATCAGTTCGAAACCCTCATCATCTGGCGCACAGCGGCCGTGACCTTGTCTGCATTGGGCAGCACGAAATGCTCCATCACCGGGGTGAAGGGCACGGGAATGTCGGGAAAGGCGATGCGCTGCGGCGGCGCGCGAAGCGGGATGTCCGCTTCGCAGACGCTGGCGATGATCTCAGCGCCAACGCCGTAGCTCAGATAATCATCGTCGACGACAAGCAGCCTCCCGGTCCTGCGCACCGACGCCCGCACCGCTTCGCGGTCGAGCGGCGCGACGCTGATCAGATCGATGACCTCAGCCGAAATGCCCCCTTCGGCCAGCTGCCCGGCGGCATCGAGCGCCTGATGAACCGAAAGGCCCAGGCCCACGACCGTAATATCTTCGCCCTCGCGCACGCATTTCGCTTTGCCGAGCGGGACAACATAATCGCCCTCCGGCGCATCGGTGATCGAACGTTGCACGGTCCCGAGCCAGCCCATGCCCTGCAGAGCCTTGTGATACATGAAGATCACAGGGTTGGGATCCCGGATGGCCGCCAGCATCAGGCCCTTCGCGTCGTGCGCGTTCGAGGGAATGACGACCTTCAGCCCCGGCAGATGACCGAAGGTCGCGTAGAGCGCCTGGCTATGCTGACCCGCGTCGCCATAGCCGCCGCCGACGCTTGTCATCAGCACCATCGGGCACGTCACCTGCCCACCCGAGAAATAGCTCTGCTTGGCCGCGAGATTGTAGATCGCGTCCATGCATACGCCGAAGAAATCGACGAACATCAACTCGACCACGGGCCGCATTCCCGAGGCCGCGAGACCCACCGCGGCGCCGATGAAGGCGGTCTCGGAGATCGGTGTATCGCGGACGCGTTCGGGGCCGAAGCGGTCGAGCAGCCCGGTTGTGGTACCGAAGACGCCGCCGAGCTTCGCAATATCCTCGCCCATGACGAGGACATCGGGATCGCGCTCCATTTCCTGCCCGATCGCTTCGGCGATCGCGCGGGCGATGGTCAGGCGGCGAGCCGGCCGAACGGCCGTTGCAGTGTCAGGCGAAGACATGAGTGAAAGCCTCTTCCGGATCGGGATAAGCCGCGGCGCGCGCGAAGGCGAAGGCGGCATCGACGGCCGCCCGGGCTTCGGCCGCGGTGCGGTCTAGGTCAGCCGCCTCGAAACCGTCGGCGAGTAGGCGCGCGCGATAGGCCGGAATGGGATCGCTCGCCTTCAACCGTTCAACCTCGCCCTCGGGCCGATAGCCCTCCGCGTCGCCCATGAAATGCCCCTCGAGCCGGCAGGTCTCGATCTCGAGCAACGATGGCCCCTCGCCGCGCCGCGCGCGCGCAATCGCCTCTCCGGCAATGGTATGGACCGCGTCGGCGTCATTGCCCGCGACGAAATGGCCGGGCATGGCATAGGCCGCCGCGCGATCGGCATTACGCTCGACCGCCGTGCAGTCGCGCTTGGAGACGGAGATGCCGTATGCATTGTCCTCGATCACGAAGATCGCCGGCACCTTCCAGACCGAGGCGAGATTGAGCGCCTCATGAAAGGCCCCCTGGTTCGCCGCGCCCTCGCCGAGAAAGGCGACCGCGACGGCATCGTCACCGCGCAGCTTGCTTGCTAGCGCCGCGCCGACCGCTGGCCCCAAACCCTGCGCAATGATGCCCGAACAGGCAAAATTCACCCGCGCGTCGAACAAATGCATATGACCGCCGCGCCCGCCCGACAGCCCGCTTGCCTTGCCGAAAATCTCCGCCGCCATTGCGTCCAGATCAACCCCCTTGGCGATCGCGACATGGTGCGGGCGATGCGTCGCGGTGACCGTATCACCGGGCCGAAGATGAGCGCAGACGCCAACGGCGCAGGGTTCCTGCCCGTCGGACAGATGCATCTCACCCGGCAATGGCCCCTTCGCCATATTGAACACCGGGCTTTTGCCTTCGAAATAGGCGGGCTTGATCAGCGCCTCGAAATGGCGGCTCTTGATCATTGTGGCGTACATCCACAGCCGGTCGCTGGCGTTGCTCGCGCCGGTCATCGGGCGACCCACCCGCCATCGATGACCAGCTCGATCCCGGTCACGAAACGCGCTTCGTCGCTGGCGAGGTAAACCGCGCCCATCGCAATATCCCGAGGGCTGCCAACGAGATTCAACGGGCACAGCGAAGCGACCGCGGCCCACGGGTCTTCAGCCGGGATGGACCCTTCGCGCACCCAGCCCTCGACCGCCATCTCCAGCATCGGCGTGCGAATGCAGCCGGGATGGATCGAATTGCAGCGGATCGGTAGCGCATGCGATGCCCATTCGATCGCAAGGCTCTTGGTCATATGGCGCACCGCGCCCTTCGACGTGTTATAGGCGAGCTGGTCGGGATAGCCGACAAGCCCGGCGATCGACGAGATATTGACGACGCTCGCCGCGCCACTCGCCGCGAGCAGCGGCTGCATCGTCCGGCAACCGAGGAACAACCCGTCGACATTGACGGCCATCAGACCGCGCCAGTCGGCCAGACTGTGCTCGGTCATCGGCTTGACCAGCTCGACGCCGGCATTGTTGACCAGGATCGAAAAGCTTCCAAAAGTCGATGCAATGTGATCGGCCGCAGCGGCCCAGTCGCTTTCGCTGGTGACATCAAGCGCCAAGGCCGAAATGCCGCTTTCCACCGCGAGGGCTTCGCACCCCGCCACATTACGGTCCGCCGCAATGACGTGGGCGCCTTCGGCGGCCATCGCCCGAGCAATAGCCGCACCGATGCCCTGCGCCGCCCCCGTAACCAACGCGACCTTATTGTTGAGCCTGTCGCCCATATCCGTCTCCCATCGTCGTTTCTTCGACCTAGGGGAGCGGATACATCCTGACTTGCATCAGAACGGCGGCTTATTTGGGCGGGAGGGAACCGGCGGCGGCACCATCGGGACATTCGGCCGCAACGCGGCGAAACGCTCGCGGCGAGAGCCCGAAAGCATCGCGAAAGGCATGGCTGAAATGCGAGGCATCGGCGAAGCCGCGCCGCATCGCGATCTCGGTGATCGAATAGGAGGCCATCGACCGGCTCGACAGGTCGCTACGTGCCGCAAGCAGGCGGCGTTCGCGGATCCACGTCCCGACGGTGACCCCGAACTCCTCGAACAACCGGTGGAGATAGCGCGGGCTGAAACGAAAGGCGGCGGCGATGCTGGCGGCCGACAATCCGGGGTCGCCCAGATGCGCAACGATATGGTCCTGCACCCGGCCGAGCAACGCACGCCGGAAATTGGTTCCGCCAAGCTGCTCGACGTCAGGGCGAAAGGCCGCGGCCACCAGCTCGACGGTTGCGCGAAGCACGGCCGTCCGGTCGCGCGGATCCACCGTTTCGACCGTGCGGTGGATCTGACGCAGATGCGACAGCAGGATCGCCCCCAGCCCCGCGCTGCCGTCGACGGTCAGCCCACACATATCCTCGATCCCCGGCACGATCGTCTTCGCCATATGATGCGGGATCATGATCGAGAGCTGGTGCAACTGCTCGCTATTCTGGAACATAGCGGGACGCGTGCTGTCCCACACCGCGATCGTGTCGCGCCGCACCACCGATTCATTGCGCCCCTGCCGCAGCAGGCAATTCCCCTCCTCGAAATGGAGCAGGCAGAAATAATCCTCGGTCCCGCGCTTCACATCGTCCATCGTGCGATAGCCGGTCACCGGATCGCACACGATATCGGTGAAGACGAAGTCGTCGATCGCGCGCCGCCGCACCTGCGCGTCGTAACGCTCGCCATTGCCCTTGCTCAGCCCCCAATGGAAATGCGTCCGGTCGAACACTTCCTGGAATCCCGGCAGTTGCCGCGGCGGCGGCAAATGCGCCGATGTCCATTGTTCCTCGGTCAGAAGCATTGGCCTGCCCTCTCTCCAACGCGGCAAGCTATGCCTTTTGGCGTGGCGATGCAATCAAGGGGTCCGCCGGGTTCTCGCTGACACAAATATGGCTACGCGATGAGACAATTGCCGCCGCGAAAGCACGGCCTTCCGCGCGCTTTGCGCCGCACGCAGTTCCCGCTCAGCCAAATTTTGCACCGCTCAGGCACATGCGCCGGATGGCCGCCCTCGCCTAGAAACGGGAACGAACAGGACGCCCCGACAGAGGGCGCCGCTATCCTGGGAGGGGATCATATGACAAACCAGTTCCGTACATCGCTCTACGCCGCCGCAGCTGTTCAGGCGCTCGCCATCGCAGCACCGGCTTGTGCTCAGGAAAGCACGGATAACGCGACCCAGAGCGGCGTCGGCGAAATCGTCGTCACCGCACAGAAGCGCGCGCAGAATCTTCAGGATGTTCCCATCTCGGTCAGCGCATTCGACGATACCGCAATCCGGGAAGCGGGCTTCACGAACAGCCTGTCGATCGGAGACCAGGTTCCGAACCTTGAGATCAAGACGTTCGGCGGCGTTCCCAACATCTTCATCCGCGGCGTCGGCAACAATGATTTCAACGCATCGTCCATTGGTCCAATCAGTATCTATCGCGACGATGTGGTGGTCGCCTCGACCGGCAGCCAGATCTTCTCGCTGTTCGACCTCGAACGGATCGAGGTGGTGCGTGGCCCGCAAGGCACCCTCTTCGGCAAGAACACGACCGGCGGCGCGATCCAGTTTTTCTCGAAACTTCCCGACGGTAAATTCGAAGGCAATGCCCGCTTCGGCTATGGCCGTTTCGACCTGTTCGAAGGCGAAGCCGCCCTGAGCCTGCCGCTGGCCGATACGCTCTCGCTACGCGTCGCGGGGATTGTCCGCCGCCGCGACGGCGAGAAGGTTAACCTGTTCACCGGCGACCGTGCGATCGATGTCGACGAAGCCGCCGCACGCGCGATCCTGCGCTGGCAGCCGTCGGGTGACACTGACGTCCGTCTGTCCGTAGGCGGCGGCCGCGACCGCAGCGACTATCTGGAAAACAAGCCCGTCGGGACGATCAACGGCGCCGACCTGTTCGGCTATTCCGACCCCTTCCCCGACAATCCCAATTTGCTCAACTTCAACGGCCAGTCGCGCAATCACAGCGACAATGTCTTCGTCAATCTCAACATCGCGCAGAGCTTCGGCGACTTCACCTTCAAGTCGATCAGCGGCTATGACAAGAGCGACGTCGACAACCGCGTCGATGTCGATGGCGGCACCAAGCGCGTCGACGAGATCACCTTCCTGACCGACGCCGAACAGCTGACCCAGGAGTTTCAGCTGGCCTATGACAACGGCCCGCTCAACGCGATCGCCGGCCTTTATTATTTTCAGGAGGATCTCGACGCCGACAGCAATGCCGACCTGCTCGGCGAACTGACCTTCGCGCAGGGTGCGCTGCCGGTGATCACGCGGGCGACGCGCAAGAACCGCGCTTATGCGATCTTTGGACAGGCGACTTACGCCGTGATACCGACGCTGCGGCTGACCGTTGGCGGACGCTACACGATCGACAAGGTGCGTGCGACGCACCGCGCCGACCTGGTACCCGGTTTCTTCGATGCCGACATTCCCGACGGCGCACCGGTGCCGCTGGTGCCCTTCGCGGCACTGCGCGATACCTTCAAATCCTTCACGTGGCGGATCGCGGCCGACTTCGACGTAACCGACGATATTCTGGCCTATGCCAGCGTCGACCGCGGCTTCAAGGCGGGCGGCTTCAACATCGGTATCATCACCAGCGTCGCCGAGCGGACGCAAGTCGATCCCGAATATCTGACCTCCTATGAAATCGGACTGAAGAGCACCTTGTTCGATCGCCGCCTGCGGCTGAACCTCTCGGCCTTCTACTACGACTATACCGATTTGCAGGTGCTGTCGGTGAACCGGCAGGCGGGCAGCGCGGTGCCGACGCTGGGGCTCGACAATGCGGCAGACGCCACGATCAAGGGGATCGAGGTCGAAGCGACGGCCGTGCCGACGGACTGGCTCGACATGGGGCTCAACCTCGGCATCCTCGACGCCAAATACAAGAACTACCTGTCGGGTGCGATCGATCCCGTGACCGGCGATCCGCGCGACTTTTCGGGCAACCGCATGCCCGGCGCACCGAAATTCACCCTGTCGACCTTTGCACAGGTTACCGTGCCGGTCGGCAGGTTCGAGACGCGCTGGCGCGCCGAATACAACTACACCGGCAAGAAATATTACAACAATGCGCAGGACGAACTGATCAGCTCGGGCGAAGGCTATGGCCTGCTCAATCTGCGCGTCGCCTTCGCCGATCCCGACCAGGGATGGGAACTCGCCGCCTGGGCGAAGAACGTCACCGGAAAGGCCTATATCGTCGATGCGACCGACACGAGCGGCTTCGGTTTCGTGCCCCGCTATTATGGCGAGCGCGCGACCTATGGCGCCGAATTTTCCGTCCGTTTCTGAACCCTTTACACGAGTATTTCGACATGATGGACGAACATCTGACTCCGCCCGCCGCCATGAAATGGGCAACAATCGCCGACGGGATCGAGTTTGCATTGCTCTATTCGAGCGCCGAGACGGGCCGCTGGACCGTGTTGTTTCGCGCCCAGCCCGGCAGCTTCTTCGGACCGCACCGCCACCTCGGTGCCGGGGAATATTATGTGACGAAGGGCCGGATGACGTATCGAATGGGCGAAGCAGGCCCCGGCACCTATGGTTATGAACCGCTCGACGTGGTGCACGATCACACGGCATTTCCCGAATATACCGAATTGCTCTTCACCAACCATGGCCCGATTGCCTTTCTCGACGAGGCAGGCGAGATATCGTCGATCCTCGACCACAAATTGCTCGAGGATCTTTCGGCGGCCGTATGAGACGATGAGCGCAACTTACGAAGACACCTATACCAGCAGCCTCTCGAATCCCGACGCCTTCTGGCTCGAGGCGGCCGGGGCCGTCGACTGGATCGAGCGCCCACAGAGCGGATGGACCGAGGGCCGGGGCTGGTTCGCCGACGGCACGCTCAATACCTGCCACAACGCGGTCGACCGCCATGTCGCCGCAGGACGCGGGAAAGACATAGCGGTCATCTACGAAAGTCCGGTTACCGGCGCACGGCAGCAGATCGATTTCGACACGCTCCTCGAACGGGTATCGCGGACCGCCGGAATGCTGTCGAGCCTCGGCATCGGCAAAGGCGACCGCGTCATCATCTATATGCCGATGATCTCCGAGACGCTCTTCGCGATGCTTGCCTGCGCGCGGATCGGGGCGATCCACTCGGTCGTATTCGGCGGCTTCGCCGCCCCCGAACTCGCCAAGCGTATCGACGATGCGGCGCCGCGCGCCCTGCTGACCGCCTCATGCGGAGTCGAGGGCGGCCGAATTCTTCCATACAAGCCGCTTGTCGACCATGCGCTGGCATTGGCGTCGCACCGGATTGAGCATGTGGTGCTGTTGCAGCGCCCACAATGCGTCGCCGAGCTGGTCACCGGCCGCGACCGGGACTGGACCGAAAACTATGAGGCTGCCCGCCCCGCCGGGTGCGTCCCGGTCGCTGCAACAGACCCGCTCTATATCCTCTACACCTCGGGCACCACGGGAGCGCCAAAGGGCGTAGTGCGCCAGAACGGCGGACATGCGGTGGCGCTCGCGTGGAGCATGCAGCATATCTATGGAGCCCAAGCGGGCGAGACCTTCTGGGCGGCATCCGACGTCGGGTGGGTCGTGGGGCACAGCTATATCGTCTACGGTCCGCTGATCGCGGGATGCACCACGTTGCTTTTCGAAGGCAAACCGGTCGGCACCCCCGACGCCGGGACGTTCTGGCGCACGATCACCGAGCATCAGGTCGACATCTTCTTCACCGCGCCGACCGCGATCCGTGCGATCCGCAAGGAGGATCCCGAGGGTCGATTCATTCAGGACATAGGCACCGGGCGCCTGCGCGCGATGTTCCTCGCGGGCGAGCGCGCCGATCCCGACACGTTGCTCTGGGCGGAGCAACAACTGGACATTCCCGTGATCGACCATTGGTGGCAGACCGAACTCGGCTGGCCTGCGGTCGCAACCTGCCTCGGGCTCGACGACAGACGACGGCGCGCGGGCAGCGCGGGTTTTCCGGTTCCCGGATTCCGCTTCGCCGTGCTGAACGACGACGGCGCGCCGGTCGCACCCGGGGCGAGCGGCCATATGGCCATCGGGACGCCACTGCCACCCGGCTGCTATTCTTCCCTATGGAACAATCCCGAGGGCTATGGCCGCGCCTTTCAAAGCTTCGCCCGTCATTATGAGAGCGGCGACGCGGGCCATATCGACGATGAGGGGTTCGTCCATATCATGGGCCGCACCGACGATATCATCAATGTTGCAGGGCACCGACTTTCGACCGGACAGATCGAGCAGATCATCGCCACCCACCCTGCCATTGCCGAATGCGCCGTCATCGGTGCCGACGACGAGCTCAAGGGCATGATCCCGCTCGCCTTTGCAGTAGTCAAGAGCGGCGTGAACGCGGCGGAAGAATTGTCTGGCGAGATTATATCCCTTGTGCGGGAAGAGCTTGGGCCCGTTGCCGCTTTAAAGCAGGCCATCATCGTCAATGCCCTGCCCAAGACCCGATCGGGCAAGATCTTGCGCGCCGCCATTCGGCGACTTGCCAACGGAGAGGATGTCGACACGCCGCCAACTATCGAAAACCCCGGAGCGTTAGCGGAAATTGCGGCCGAATTGCAAAGGCGACGGAATTCCCAGCCTGCATGATCGCTACTGGCCGGTTTGAGGCAGTCCGCTTTTGGGCGTAAAATGGAAATTGCGGACATCGAAGGTGCCGACCCGCGAACAACCATTGGGTGCGTCGCCGCACTTGGGGTCCAAACGGGCGCCGCATTGGCCTATCTACCCTCGATCCATCAGTTTCGATCGAAGACTATATTCCAATGACTTAGCAATCCGACGCTTGGCTACGTCAGGTTGAATCCGCCATGCGACTCGGTTGAAACGGCCATTTCCGTGTAACACGGTTCGCGCAGGAAGCTCGTGAGGCGCCATATCCAGCTTTTTTTTCAACAGACACCTTGCTCAGAAGAGTGGGGCCTCAGGCACGCTCGAAATCGCAGTGCAATTATCCATATGATTTTACTGAATTTAAAATTTCACCTGGGTGGAAGCTAGCTCTTTTTCTTGGTCTTGTTCTCCCATACCGAAGCAGTTCTTCGCAATGAGGTGGGGTCCAAACTCACTTTAGCGGGATAGCGGCGGGCGCTCCAATCCGGATAAGCCACAGCACTCCAAATGCGCTGCGATGTCGCCCGTCGCTTTTATTTGCCGCACTCAGTTCAGCTGAATGCACCCGCGATAGCTCTGGTACGAACGACGATTTTGCAGCTGCGCCTTCCTTATTGCTTCATTGGTTAGCTCGGCGACAAGCTCTGGATGGGTCCTGAAGCTCCAACGATGTTGAATGCTTCGGTCATGTGGGCGTCAGTCAGTCTTACCGCGCGATACCAATCTGTTCGCCCGCCCGCATGTCCGCGCGGACCCGAAACAACGTCAGGCCAAGTTTCAATGAGCTGCTGACCCCACTTATCGTTGTCGTGTTTCAGAAGGTTAGTGAGATCACGGACTGCTTCCAATCGCGGGTGAATCGGGTCACCCAACGCCTCCACTGCAATCGCCAGCTTGCTATGATCCCGCCGGTCGTCACCGGTCCACTTGCGTGCTGACCGCTCCCAGTGATGGTAGAGCGCAATCACAAAGGCCTTCCGGAGGGCTTCCTGAGCTTCAACTTTTGTATCAATCTCCATCTCGTGGACTTGCTCCTGGTCCCACACGATTGCCCCGTCATCCTCCCGCTCCCCCTGCCGTTCGATCTCGCCCTGATTTACCCCATCAACATAGGCTTGGGCATCTTCGCGTGCACGCGCTCACTCCTCATGGAGCGCATCCGCGGCAGAATGATATGCGCTCACAAGAACGTGAACGCCTTCTTGGAAGACGAAGCCATGTAGATTGAAGGTGAAAGCGACCAACGAGGCCTCCGAATATCGCCGAGTATGAAGCCCTAAATCACATGTCGTACGACGATATACTGCATGTCTTGCTCTGTCCGATCAATCGAGAAACTCGGAACTCACGCTCTCTTGCCCGGTTTGATTTTTGCTTCTGAACCCAGACGCAACCACTCCAAGTCATCGCCCCCGACGCGGTGCTGGCTAGCCGCAATATCGCTCGCAAAGCCTTGCGCTTTCAAATTGGCGATATCGCCCATCCATTGAAATTTTCTGCGCCACGTCGAGCTTGGACGCCTCCTATCAAACGCGGGCTTCCCGGCGCAGACATCGGCAAAGGGCCTCCGAGCCAGCTTACTGGATTGTGTAGCCCGCCATGCGCCATTGGCCATCCTGGTCCAAGCTGAATGAGACCACTTCTTCCGCGGACTTTCCATTCTGCCCGGTCGTTGCAAAGCGGATAGAGATATATTGCCCGACGGGCAGCGGCCCGCCTGCCTTGGTGATGGGCACACGCATGATGGATGTCCAGTCGCGAGTCCGGATGCTTCCCAAGACCGCTCTGCGTTGCGCCACGTTCGCAACGAAACGATCCTTCGGAATGCTCGATTTCATGATGGGTGAAGAGACGTCCCAGACCGTCGCCATTTCATAGCGGTCGATCGCGTTCACGACATTTTGCGCGGCATCCAGAAAGCTTGACGGGCCAAGCGTGGCAACTCGCGCTGGCGCTGGCGCACTCCCCGGCCTCTGGCCAGACGCCGGTCCGGAAAGACCCAGAACAATTGCGAAGACAAAGGAGCCGAGGCAGCGCATTTCCATCATTTTTCTACATTCTTTGGCGTGTTGCCCGCGAGGTTCTGCTCGAGAATATTCACGCAGGCCGGTTCACGAAACCAGGTGCGTTCAACGCGTGCCTTGCGATCAAAACGTATCTGGTACTGGCAAGCGACATACTTGTCGCCTTCACCCGTATAAAAGTTCACGATGTAGTTCCAGCGTCGCACGCCGAACAATCCTTCGTGGAAATGCGGCACGCCGATCAGAGCGTAGACCTGATCTTTTGTCAGGCCCGGGGTCACCATCGCAATATTACGCGCCGCAACGAATACCCCTTCCTTGCGGGTAGCGCGCTCGACATCGGGAAACGTAATCGCGTCGCTTACCCCGGGCCGATAGGAAGGAAGTCCATCTGCCGCGGCCGCAACCGCGCCGGACAGGCAAAGCATCGCTGAAGCGGCGAGCATATATCTGGTAATCATTTTCGTCATTCTCCGGAATGAGACTGAGCTGGTCGCCGCATGGAGCGGCGCGATCCTGCCGATCAGAACTGGAACCCGACACCTACGGCCGCACCGCCTTCGCTGCGGCTGTTATAGGAGCCGGTCGCTCGCACAACGACGCGCCCGTTGTCGGATGCCTTCGAAATGCCGAATGCAATCGCCTGCTCGCCCTGCCAGGTCGACATGCCGATGCCCGCGATCCCCATACCGGGCTCGAAAGCCTGCGGCACCTGGCTCATCGCCATCGCCGCAGCCGTGCCGCCATTGGCATCGCGCCGATAACGGGTCAGATCGAAGCGAAGGTCGGCGATTGCCGTATCGGTATAACGGTTGGCCTGACCGAGCGTGTTCGCTAGCCCGGCATTCATCTGCCCCAGATTGACCGCATCGGTTGGCGCAACACCCGCGCCGACATTGGTAATCCGGTCACCGCCCATATCGATGCCGTTTCCGTTGATCGTCGGGCCGCCGGTGATTGCAATGCTCTGAATTCCCGTCAGGTTGGGATTGAGCGCAAGCTCCAGGGCGCCGCCGCTCTGGTTGATCGTCATATTGTTGCCGGCGACGAAAGTCGCCGTCGCGCCGGGTGCGATCGATGCCGAAGCATCGCCCGTCACTACGCCTGACCCGTTCACGCCGCTCGCCAGCGTCCAACCGCCGCCACCGCCATTGACCGTTATGGCCTGCAACGCGTCCTGCACATTGCTGTAGACATTGTTTCCGACGACGATTTGCGCCGTGATGCTGTTGGTCGCAGGGTTGTATGTCGAGCCCGGGCTCAACGAGGCCGCGATGCTGTCCCCCAATGCCACCAACTGGCTGCCATTCACGGCCTCGGTGCTGGTCGACGACAGGGTTGCCGCCGTGACGCCCGTTATCTTGCCGGTCCCGCCGTCATTGACCGTGACGGTACCGAACTTCGGCGCTTCGGCCATCTCGATGTTGATGGCGCCGCTACCGGGATCGGTCACGGTACGGATATTGCCGCCCGAGTAGCTCCCGGTCGTCGTCCCGCCGCCCTGGATAACGAGCACCTGACCGCTCGACCGCGTGATATTCGCACCCGAGTTGCCTGCAAAGCCGATATTGACGCTGCCGACTGCGGCGTTGAGCTGACCGACGTTCACCGCGTCGGTCGCTGCGGTACCCGCCGCGACATTGGTGATCCGGTTCCCGCCATTGTCGAGACCGTTGCCGGTCAGCGACACCGTGCCGTTCGGACCGCCGGCGATGCTTACCCCGCTGGTGTCCACCGTCGTGTTACCGGCGGTGACGCTGTCCACCGTGATGTCGTCGGCCAGCGCAAACTCGATATCGTTGCTCGCTGTGCCCTTGGAGACGACGACATTGCCGTCGCTGCTCTTGAAGTCGACGGTCGATCCCGTTGCGCTGCCGGCGGCCACATTGGTCGCGTTCGCACCCTGCGCGCTGATAATCCAGCCTGCACCGGCGGTGGCATTGAGCTGCGTCAACGCATCCTGCACATTGTTGTAGGTGGTCCCGCCAACCGAAAGCGAAGCGACGACCTGGCCCGTGCTCGGATTATAGCTCGATCCGCCGCCCAGCGACGAAGCCGTGCTGTTCCCGAGCGCAAAGAGCTGCGACCCGTTCACCGCGTCGGTCGAAGCCGCGCCGATCACGCCTGCCGCGACATTGGTGATCCGGTTCCCGCCGTTATCGAGACCGCTGCCGGTCAGCGACACCGTGCCGCTGGGACCACCCGCGATGCTCACGCCGCTGGTATCCAGCGTCGTGTTGCCGGCAGTGACGCTGTCCACCGTGATATCGTCGGCAAGCGCAACCTCGATCTTGCCATCGTCGTCGGCGCCTGTCTGGGTCACACGGATATTACCGTCACCCTCGAAGACGACGTTGCCATCCGGGCCGATGTTTGCGGCGTTGCCGTTCGCATCGGTCAGGTTCCATCCCGCATTTGCGGCCTGCGTGGCGGCTGCGACCGCTTGATTGGTGGCATGAAGCTGGCTGCCATTCACGGCCTCGGTGCTGGTCGACGACAGGGTTGCCGCCGTGACGCCCGTTATCTTGCCGGTCCCGCCGTCATTGACCGTGACGGTACCGAACTTCGGCGCTTCGGCCATCTCGATGTTGATGGCGCCGCTTCCGGGATCGGTCACGGTACGGATATTGCCGCCCGAGTAGCTCCCGGTCGTCGTCCCGCCGCCCTGGATAACGAGCACCTGACCGCTCGACCGCGTGATATTCGCACCCGAGTTGCCTGCAAAGCCGATATTGACGCTGCCGACTGCGGCGTTGAGCTGACCGACGTTCACCGCGTCGGTCGCTGCGGTACCCGCCGCGACATTGGTGATCCGGTTCCCGCCATTGTCGAGACCGTTGCCGGTCAGCGACACCGTGCCGTTCGGACCGCCGGCGATGCTTACCCCGCTGGTGTCCACCGTCGTGTTACCGGCGGTGACGCTGTCCACCGTGATGTCGTCGGCCAGCGCAAACTCGATATCGTTGTTCGCCGTGTCCTTGGAGACGACGACATTGCCGTCGCTGCTCTTGAAGTCGACGGTCGATCCCGTCGCGCTGCCGGCGGCCACATTGGTCGCGTTCGCACCCTGTGCACTGATATTCCAGCCTGCACCGGCGGTGGCATTGAGCTGCGTCAACGCATCCTGGACATTGTTGTAGGTGGTCCCGCCAACATTCAGCGCCGTCGTCACCGAGCCGTCGGGATTCACATAGGAGCTGCTGCTCATGCCACCGGCGATGCTTTGTGCCAGATTGCCGACTGCCGTATTCGTGGCAAAGAGTTGCGAGCCATTGACAGCATCGGTGCTGGTCGATGAAACGCGTCCTGCCGCCACATTGGTGATTGTGCGTTCAGCCCCAAGATTGCCGATGCTGACCGTACTGGTCGGGGCAATACCCGCATAATTGTAGGTAATGCCGTTGTTGACGCTGCTCGCCGTCCCCGCAACCACCGCAGTGACACTGCCCCGCCCGAGAGCGACGTCACCATTTTGTGCGCCGGCGACAGAGTTGCTGCCGATTGAAACCGTATCGCTCGCGGTGATGCCGTTCCCTGCCAGATTACCGAGGGCAATGTTCGATGCACCCGTTACATTTTGTCCGGTATAGGCACCAAGAGCTGTATTGAATGATCCCGTCACGTTCATGCCGGACTGCCGGCCCAGCGCCACGTTCAGGTCGCCCGTGACCTGGTTGCCCGCCTGCCAGCCCATTGCGGTATTCGCCGTTCCCCTCACATTCTGGCCAGTCCGAATGCCGATACCGATATTCGTTACGTTGGTGCTGACCCCGCCGAGCCCGGACTCGGTACCGATATGGATCTCGGAATTGCCCGCCGAAGTGGCGTTCCAGCCAACCGAGATCGATTCCCGCCCGACCGACCTGGACTGAAAACCGAATGCCACACTCAAAGTACCTTGAGCAGAGGCGTTTGTGCCGATTGCAATCGCGCCAAGTCCGGTCGCGCCATCGTTGTTATAGTTGCCCGAGCCCAAAATCTGGCCTGCGTCGTTGATGCTGACGTAATGCGTCTTGCTCGCCTCCACCGCCTGGTTCGTCGCAAAGAGCTGGGAACCATTGATCGCGTCGGTGCTCGTCGCACTGACGCGTCCGGCCGCGAGATTGGTAATCGTCCGCTCGTTACCGACGCTTCCCACGCTTACCGTGCTGAGCGGAACGGCTCCCGCAAAATTATAGGTCGTGCCGTTGATCGTCGCAGAGGCAGTCCCGACGACCGTATCGGCGATCGATCCGGCACCGAGGGCGACGCCGTCGGCGACTGTTACATTGCTGTTATGCCCCAAGGAAACGGCGCGATCGGTGCCCGCAGCGATGGTGACATTATTGCCCAGAACGAAGGCCTGATCGGCGTCGATCACATTGTCGTTGCCGATGGCATAGCTGTCGTTGCCGGTGATCGTGGTCGGATCGCCAAAGGCACCCGACCGATCCCCCGACACGTCATGCCCGACACCGATCGCGATCGACTGGTCTCCTGAAACCTGGCTTCCCAGCCCGACCGCAATACTGCCGATACCGCTGCTCTGCGCGTTCGATCCGAATGCCAGGGCATCTTCCGCCGATGCCCTGGCGCTATCACCCATCGCGATGGCAAAAGCGCCGGATGCATTTGCGATGCGGCCGATTGCAACAGCACTGTCACCAGAATCCGCCTTTGCGCCATTACCAAGCGCGACCCCACTGTCGGCCATTGCACTCGATGTTGTCCCGAGCGCGACTGCACGGTTGCCGCTGGCCGTGACGCTGTCCCCCAGGGCGAGCGACCCGTCGCCGGTTGCGAAGCTCACACGGCCGATAGCGACCGACCCGTCGCCAGTCGCCGTATTATAAGAACCGAGGGCAACGGCGCCATCACCCGTGGCAAATTGACTGACGCCGATCGCGACGGCCCCTTCATTTGTTGAATTGGCGTTCGCCGATGTTCCGCCTGCGCCGATGGCGACATTGTAGCCCGTGGCTCCCGACGTCGCGCTCGCCCCGACAGCCACACCATCCTGGCCCAGTGCGGACGCGTCCGTTCCGATCGCGACCGCCCGTTCAACTGCCGCAGCATCGGTCCCGATGGCGACCGCATCGTCGGCGAGGCCGCGGGTATCCTGACCGATGTTGACGGCGCGGTTATATGCAGACCCAAGCGTCCCGACAGGATTGCCGTTGCTGTCGATCTGCGCCTGTGTTCCGGCCTGATTGCCGATCGAAACATTGTTGTCGCCCGTTACAGCCGCGCCTGCTGCGACCCCATGCGCGACGTTGTTGTTCCCTATCGCTGCCGCGCCGCCGAAATAGCCACTGAAGCTGTTCTGCGTGCCCTGCGATTCCGCCCCGGCAAAAGCACCGACAAACGTACTGCGCGAGACATCGCCGGCTCCCTGGCCGGCGCCATAACCGACCGCAACCGTCGATCCCGAAGAGATCGTGCCGTCCAGCGCGCCTGCGCCCAACGCGGTATCGCCTTGTCGGGCGAGCGCATTGTTGCCAACCGCGGTCCCCAGATTGCCTCTCGCCTCTGCGCCGGAACCGATGCCGACCGCATACTCGCCGAGTGCGTCGGATTCGCGCCCGATTGCTATCGCATTGGTGTTGAGCGCCTGCGCCTGTGATCCGATGGCAACCGAATGAATACCGTCGGCTTCTGCCTCCGCACCGAAAGCAAGCGCTTCATTTCCAGTGGCCGAAGCATACGCACCAACGGCAGTGGCGCTCGGGCCAACGGCGGACGCTGCATTCCCGATCGCAATGGCATTGGCACCGGAGGCGCGCGTCGTTGCCGTGCCGAGAACAATTGCGTTTGCACCCGGCAGATTGGTCGACACCCAATTGTTCAGCCAGGCCAGATCCGGATCGCCCGTCGGAGTGCTCGGCACCCCGGAAATCGTTGCGAACCCTCCGCTGCCGTTCGGCACCTCGCACGTCCATGTGGACGCCACAGTGGGGGATGCCGACGCGATGGAACAGGTGGAGCCCTGTGTGCCGACATCGACAGCCGTCGTCTCCGTGACGACGGTCGCAAGAGCCGGCGATACCAGCGCCAGAGCCACGGACGCCATCGCGGCGCCGACAACCGAGCGACCGGTGTCGCTTCCCGGATGAACCGGACCCAGGCTACGACGCTTGCGGCGCATCCCCAGTACCCGAACAGAAGCACGCAGCGCCTGCATGATACGGCGACGGACGGACCACGAAAGGCCTCCCCCGACTTTCAGCCGACCAGCAAACCCACGCTGGACATTGGCGGCTACGTGTGTCCTTTTCAGATCATAGCGCATAGAGGATGTCTTTCTTTGGTCCCTTAGACATCCAGCATAGGAATTGTTGGTAAATTACTGGTTTACTAAACACTTGCGCATACTTTCACATATTTGCACCCTGCCTCCGTGACGCTCGGCCCGATGGCCGTCGCGGCCAGCAGGCCCGATGCCATACGAAACCGCAGCAGCGGGATCTTTCGCCAGAAATCTACCTGTCTTCTTCGGAGCGCAGGGCGAGCGCCATGCGCCTTGGCGTCGGTCGTGGACGAGCATCTTTTGGCTATTGGTCGAGAGGAGGAGACAAGGGTCCGCCACGCCGGGCTCACGCGCTGCTCCGGATTCGTGGACGAAGCTCACGCGCTTCCTGGCATCATCATCCAGTCCTCCTTCGATCGACCGTAGCATCTCTCCCGAGTCGAAGAGGATCGTCGCTGCCAGCGGTTCCGGTTCCTTGTCGAGCCGGCTCCTTGCAGCATTTCTGCCGCTGAACATTCTCGCAAAGACATAGCGGGAGATTCATCGCGCCCCTCACGGCTCGAGCGAGATGCGTCGGGACAGAGGGCTTGGCCGGCGGCGGACGCCGACGATAGGTAGGTTTCTAACTTTGGACGTGCATCCCATTGAAATCTTGATACATGCGCGCTCGCACTCGCTTGGGGCGTGAAGCGATTGCGATCTCTCGGGGGACCCAAGAGCAACAATCGAAGGAATATCGAAGCATGAAGAAGTTTTTGACGGTCGCTGCGATCGGAGCGGTGCTGGCATTGAGCGGCTGCGGCAAGAGCGACGATACGGCGGCTGCGCCGGCCGGGACGGTGAAGCGCGAAGCCGGCAACTGGAAGACCGACATCAAGCTGGTCAAGTTCGAGATGCCGGGCGTCCCCGATAATGTGAAGGACCAGATGTCGAAGCAGCTCGCGGCCGCCGGCGGCACCGAACAGTGCCTCACGCAAGAACAGGCCGACAAGGAAGATATCGCCGGTGCCCTGTCGAAGGGCTATGGCGAGGCCTGCACCTGGAACAAGAACCAGATCGGCGACGGCAAGATCGATGTTGCGGGCACGTGCACGCAAGGCGCGCAGAAGGTCGAACTGGCCCTTGCGGGAACCCTTGGCGGAAAGAAGACCGATGTTCTCGTGACCTCGAAGGGCAAGTCGCCAATGGGCGGCGGCGACATGGAAATGGAGATGCAGGTGACCAGCACCAATATCGGGCCCTGCAAAAGCTAAGCTTCTTCGAAAGAACGAGTTGATCAGGGGCGCGGCGCCAAGGCCCCGCCCCTGATCAGCATCGAATCCCTTACCGCTACAATCCGGTCGCCATTGATCGTCGCAGATCGTGAAAGCGCGCGTGGCTGATCGAGGCTATCCGGCGAATTATCATCTGAAATTATAGCTTTCGGCAATCACCGCCGGAAAAGTCCGTCCTGATTTTATGCTTGAAAGCTGTGGCCAGTGGCAGGCTGGCGGCTCTTGAACGGATTTCAACGCTGGCAGACATTCGGGGACGCCTTCCGCAGCGCCGGCAGCAGGCTTTTCATTAAGACCTCGCCGCGTGTCGCCCGATGGTGGGATTTTGTCGCTGCATATCAAGACGGTTCCGAACGGTGCATTTTAGTCTCGGCGCACCATGGAAATAGTCGCGCAATCGCGCGGCATGCCGGAGCCCGAACGCCGATGCCGAACGACAAATATTCGCCCGACGAAGTGCGCGACGATTTCGTTCCCAAAGAGGTGTATTACGCACAGGACTTCGCCGACCTCGAAGCGGACAAGCTCTGGCCGTTCGTCTGGCAGCTCGCGTGCCGCGCCGAAGAGATACCGGATGTTGGCGACTATGTTACCTATAACATCGTCGATGACTCTGTCGTCGTCATCCGCGCCAGCGAAACCGAAATCAAAGCCTATCACAATGTCTGCCCGCATCGCGCCCGGAGGCTGACCGAGGGCTGCGGCAACAACCGGCAGTTCGTCTGTCCCTTTCACGGCTGGCGTTTCGGCCTCGATGGCCGGAACATCAAGGTGATCGACAAGGGTGACTGGGGCGATTGCCTGAAGGACGAGGACATCAAGCTGTCCGAAGTCCAGTGTCAGTCATGGGGCGGCTTCGTCTTCATCAACATGGACGCGAACGCCGAGCCGCTGCTCGACTTCCTGTCGCCCATGCCCGACTATTGCGAGAAGTTCGAGTTCGAAAAGCTGAGATTCCAATGGTATAAGACGGTCGTGATGCCGTCGAACTGGAAGACCGTCCTCGGCTTTTTCAACGAATTCTATCATGTGCAGCAGGCGCACCCGCAATTGCTGGAATTCACCGACGATTATTCGAACAGCGGCGAATTCGGCCGCCATTCGCAGACATGGTTCGAATCCGAAGGCGCGCTTCCGTTCCGCCGGTCCCCCCGCCTTCCCGCGCGGCCGGAACCGCCGATGAAGGAGCATATCGTCACCTTTGCCGAGCAGTACAGGGAAGACCTGCGCACCATGTTGACGCCGCGCAACTATGCGGCGGCGATGCGGGTCCGCGACGAAGTGCCGGCCGAGACGGGCGCCGTCGAGACACTCGCCAAATGGGCGGAATTCCAGATGGAGGCGGCCGCCGCCGACGGGTCGGGATGGCCCGAGGGGCTGACCCCCGAATATATCGAGCGGTCGGGCCTCGACTGGCACGTCTTTCCCAACACCATCTTCCTCCACGGCTTCGTCGATGGTGTCCTCTGGTATCGCGTCCGGCCCAACGGCCGCGATCCCGAAAGCTGCATCTTCGATATCTGGTCGCTCGTCCGCTACGGCCCTGGTCAGGAGCCACCGCTCGAACGTGAATATTATGAAGACTGGCGCGACGGGGACTGGGGGCTGATCTTCCGACAGGATTTCGAAAATATTCCCGAGGTCCAGAAGGGCTTCAAATCGCGCGGCTTCAAGGGCGAACGCACCAATCCCGTGCAGGAGCGGTCCGTGTCGAGTTTTCACAGGGTGCTGCGGCAGTTCCTGCGCGATCCCTATGACAAGCCACCGGTCACCCGGCAAAGATGAGGACGACGATGTACGAAAACTACGAGCATATCCGGTTTGACCGCCGTGGCCGCGTCCTGACCGTGACGATGGACAGCCCGCCGCTCAACGCGGTGGGCCGGGCGCTGCACGACGAGCTCTCGTACGTATTTCTCGACGTGGGGCGCGACGAGGCGTGCGACGTCGTTGTCCTGACGGGAGCCGGGCGCGCCTTCTCCGCTGGCGCGGATTTGCCGGGGCTGCTCAGGGCGACGGAGGACAAGGCGCTGCGGACCGCCCTGCTTTCGCGTGCTCCCGCGATCGTTCATTCGCTGTTGAGTCTCGAAAAGCCCGTTATCGCGCGGGTGAACGGTCACGCGATGGGACTGGGCGCTACGCTGGCGCTTCTCTGCGATGTCGTGATCGCTTCGAACGATGCGCGTATCGCCGATCCGCACGTCGGGATCGGCCTGTCGGCGGGCGATGGCGGCGCGCTGATCTGGCCGCAACTGATCGGCTATGCGCGGGCCCGTCATCATCTGCTGACCGGCGACCCGCTGACCGCGCCAGAAGCCCAAGCGATCGGATTGATTTACAAGGCCGTCGCGGCCGATGCACTGGACGCCGAAGTCGATGCCTATGCCGACCGGCTGGCAAGCGGCGCCACAATGGCGATCCGCGCGACGAAACGGTCGATCAACATGGAGCTTTGCCGCCAGGCGATCGCCACCGCCGAAGCGCATGCCGGGCTCGAGGCCTACACGATGGCATCGAACGACCACCATGAAGCGGTGCTCGCCTTCATCGAGAAGCGCACACCGGTGTTCAAGGGCGACTAGCCGGCCAGTTCCATATAGCGCGCAAGGTGATGCTCGACATCGCCGAAGCTGCGCTCGGACACCATCACCCGCCGCAGATAATGACCGACCGGATATTCGGTCGTCATCCCGATGCCGCCATGCAGATGCACCGCCATGCCGGCGATCCCTTTCGCCGCGTCGAAGGTCTTGACCCAGCAACTCGACACCGCGCGTCGCCGGTCTTCGCGTCCGCCACGATCGAAGACGGCGATGGCGTTATACAGGCTGGAACGGATCGAATCGGCGTCGATATACATTTCGACGACGCCGTGCTGCAGCGCCTGGAAGTTCGCGAGCGGCTGGCCGAACTGGGTGCGCGTCTTCAGATAGTCGGCGGTGATCTCGACCGCCCGCTCGAGCGCTCCCAGCGTATCGGCGCAAAGCGCGAGCCGCGCTTCGTCGAGCACGTCTTCGACCGCATCGACGGTCGTGATGCCCAGCAAGGCATCGGGACCAAGCTCGACCTGCTCGAAACGGACGTCGGCGGCATTGCCGTCGTCGATCGTCGCATAGCGTGTCGGGAAGATAGCGGCATTCTCCATCGTCGCCAAAAACAGGCCCACAGCACCGTCGCCCAGCAACGCCGTCACGAGCAGGCCGTCCGCACCCGCTGCGCCCGCGACCAAGCTTTTGGCGCCGGACAACCGGTACCCGGCGCCTGACGTTACAGCGCGGACTTCGGGCTCCAGCCTGTAGCGACGGCCGGGTTCGTACAGCGCCGGTGCAAAGCGTCGTTCGCCGCTTGCCATCGCACCCAGAAGATCGAGGCGCTGCTGCCCCGCGGCGACCAGATCGACCAGCCCGGTCGCAAGGACGGCCGAGGCGATATAGGGTTGGAGTGACAGGGCCCGGCCCATTTCCTCGGCGAGGATCAGCACATCCTCGATATCGCCGCCCAGTCCCCCGGCATCTTCGGGCGCGAGCAACGCGAGCCAGCCGAGATCGGCATAGCCTCGCCAACCCGTACCACCAGCGGCACCGTCGCCGCGCCGCCGCGCCGCGAAATCATCCGCGAGATAGCGCCGCGCACCGTCGCGCAGCATGTCCTGTTCCGGACTCAGGGCAAAATCCACTCGCTCAACCTTTCTGTGTCCTGCAGCCGGCAAATCATCGGAACAGCGTGCTCCAGATGATGTTGCGCTGAATCTCGTCGGAGCCGCCGAAGATCGTGGCGGCCCACCAATAGAGATATTGGGTGGTGCGCCCCGCGGCCGCCGGCGGCGCTCCGGCGACGAGCGGGGTTCCGTCGTCGGGGGCGAACCGCGGCACGACCTGCGGTCCGAGGATCGCCATTTCGAGGTCGGTGGCGCGCAGCAGATACGCTGCCCCGCGGATCGAGATCGCCGACGCCGCCGCGCCCAGCGCAGGCCCCTCCTCCCCGGCCAGCACGCGCAGCACCGACCATTCGAGCGCATCCACATCGATCGCGAGCCGTGCATGACGGCGCCGGTATTCGCCCGCTTCGGCGGCGGGCAAGCCGCGACACAACTCGTCGTCGATCAACGCCGGAATGCGTGCCAGATACCGCCGCAGCATGCCCAGATAGGCATTGTGCGTCCGCTCATGTCCGAGCAGATATTTGGCCTGTGTCCAGCCGCTGTTTGGCTCGCCGATCAGATAATGGACCGGGACGCGAACATCTTCGATGAAGACCTCGTTGACATGCGCATCGCCGTCGATCGTATCGATCGGACGCACCGTCACGCCCGGCGCATCCATCGGCATGATGATCATCGACAGCCCGGCCTGCGGCTTCACTTCCGCATCGGTTCGCGCCAGGCAGATCATATAGTCCGCCATATGGGCGTCGGTCGTCCATATCTTCTGCCCGGTGATCACATATTCGTCGCCGTCGCGCACCGCACGCGTGCGCAGGCTGGCGAGATCCGATCCGGCCTGCGGCTCCGAAAATCCCTGACAGAACCAGCAGTCGCCCTTCAGCATCGGCTCCAGAAACTCGTGCTGGAGCTCCGGGCTACCGAACCGGCACAGCACGGGACCGGCCATCGACATTGCGATCAGGCTGTATTCGGGAGCGTTGGCGAGGCCGCATTCGAGTTCGAAGATATAGCGCTGGATCGGCGACCAGCCCGCCCCGCCGAATTCCGCCGGCCAGTTCGGCGCTGCCCAACCCCTTGCGTAAAGCCGCTGCTGCCACGGATGGACCGTGTCGCGTTTGTTGTGAAAGCCCGCCGCTTCGCGCCGCGCCAGCCCGGGCGGCAGCTCGGCGGCGAGAAAGGACCGGACTTCGGCACGGAACGCCTCATCCTCGGCCGAAAATGCCAGCTTCATATCGCCTTTTCCTTCTCGAGCACTTCGCCTGCCGCGATACGCCGGAGCTGGTCCTTGCGGACTTTGCCCGAGGGCGTTTTCGGGAGATCGTCGACGAGCATCAGATGCTCAGGCGTTTTCTGGCGGGCCAATCCCGCCGCGCCCACCATCGCCGTCACATCGGCCAGGCCGACCGACGCACCGGCGGCCGGAACGATGAAAGCGCAGATGGCCTCGCCGGTCCGCTTGCTCGGCATCGAAACGACCGCGACTTCCGCGATCAGCGGTGAGGAAAACAGCACATCCTCGATTTCGCGCGCGCTGATATTCTCGCCCGCGCGGATGATCAGATCCTTCTTGCGGCCGGTACAGACGATGTGATCACCGTCGACGAGACGGCCGAGGTCGCCCATCCGGAAATAGCCTTCCCCGTCATAGGCATCCTCATTGTCTTCCAGCCGCGCATAGCCGAGCGCCATGCTGGGCTCGCGCACCAGTATCTCGCCCTCCTCGCCCGCTTCGAGCGGCATGCCGGTCGCGATATCGACGATCTTGACCTCGCAACGGAGAAGGCGCCCGTCGGTTTCGGCCGCCAGCCGCATATCGTCGCGGGATGCCGGGCCGGCGGTCATCGTCGGCGCTTCGGTCGCGCCGAAAGTCCGGAACGGGATGCAATTCGGAAACTGCCGCGCCGCGTCGTAGATCAATTCGGGCGGGACAGATGCGCCGCCGCACAGGAAGTAGCGGAGCGACGGCACCGTTTCACGGCGCGCGCGCGCGACGGCGAGGAAGTCCTGCAGAAAGGGCGTGGCGCCCAGCATGAAGGTACAGCGGTGCGCGGTCACCAGATCCAGCGCACGTTCGGGTTCCCAGATATCGACGATCACGGCGGGGACATCGATGATCCACGGCGCGTTCAGGGCCCACAGAAAACCGCTGACATGGGTGACCGGTGATGGCGAGAAGATACTGTCGCCGATGCCCAGACCCATCGCCGCGGCCATCTTGACCGAATCTGCGCCGATGCTGTTGTGCGAATGCAGCACCCCCTTTGGCCGGCCCGTCGTACCCGAAGTGTACATCAGCAATTTAACCGCGTCGGGATCGACCTTCCGGGCTGTCGTCAAAGGCGCCCCGGCGAGTATCTCGTCGAAGCTCCGCAATCCTTCCGCCGCGCTGCGAACGGTGATCACCTCGGGCGCACCATCAAGATCGGGCGCGATCCGCGCCATCATCGCGGCATAGTCGAAGCCACGAAAAGTCCCGGGCACGAACATCAGCCGGCTCCGCGACTCGCGCAGCATGAAGGTCACTTCGGCGTCGCGGTTGATCGGGACGATCGGGTTCACGACCACGCCCGTCATTGCCGCCGCAAGGTTGATGACCGAACATTCCCACCAGTTGGGCAGCTGAAACGAAACGACCTCGCCCGGTTTCAGCCCGATAGCATCGAAATAGCCGGCAAGCCTTTGCGCACGATCATGGAGATCGCCGCAGGAGAGCCGGTGCTCGCCGTCGATCAACAGGACTCGCTCCGGGTTGGCGGCCACCCGCTCGGTAGCGAAATCGGCGATCGTTCGATTGGTCCAGTCGCCGTCGCGAACGGCGCGGTCGGCGCGGTCGGGATTCCAGCGCGTTCGCCAGCCACCGGCGTCCTCGCGATAGCGGCGGTCAGCCATGAAGGCGCCGCGTCGCCGAGCGATCGATTTCGGCGCGTCCCTCGGCAACGAAGGCCCGGCGCCGTGCGATCACGGGTATGTCGGCCAGCACGTCGACAACCCGCGCCGACAGCGGCGCGTCTCGGAAACCGGGGCGATGAAAGCGAATATCGCCGTCCCCGGACCAGGCGCGTTCGTAGTGCCAGCGCATCACATTCATCATCGGGTGATCGACGTCGGGTTCGGCCGCGTCACCGGGGATCAGTTTCCAGCCGAAGGTTCGCACCTCCGCCGCGCTCTGGTTCACCCGCACCAGGGCGTCGGCGGACAGCGGACGCAAGCCCGAGACCTCGCCCTCCATCAGCACCGCGTCATATTCGGACGCCCGGAAGCGACGGCTATCGTCGCTCCGTTCGATCGCATCCATCGCCGCGGGCAATTTCGCGAAGCCCATGAACTCGCGGCCGCTGATCAGCGCGCCCGGCTCGGTCACCCACATCACGGGAGCAAAGCCCGACGGGCGCTCGTCATCGCCATGCAGCGCGCTCACCGACACGACGATCTCGCGATATCCGCGGCCGCCCAGATAATCCACGTCGCTGTAATCGATGCGGGTAACGGTGACGACCGGCTGCCCCGCGGCGCGAAAGAAGCGCGGCAGCAGCCGCTCCGCCGCCGCGACGCTAGTCTCGAAACCGATCGATACGACCTCTGCGAAAGGTATGAGGCTGCGGTCAGGCACCGGACTCGGACCGAAAAGAGCCGGCATATCAAATCGCTGCGTTGCCAAAACCATGCTCCCTTCGACCGCGAAACGGGCGTTGCGGCGAACATAATGGAGCGGCTCGGGCGCATCTTGGCGGCGGGCGACATTGACCTGACATCCGGCGACCCTTGCCGCAGAAAACCGCCGGTTTCGGGGGGGCGCATCACGGCAACATCACCCTATGCCGCCTGTCGGGCAATATCTTGATTTTTGACGACAAAGAGCAGATGATTCGCGTCGTAACGGAGCGCGGCGATTCTTCGCGAATGACGTTCCGGACAAGAAATGTCGCCGAAAAAGGGCGTCAGGGAGAGCAAAATGGCTAGCACTGCAAAGCTTCTCGACAGCGATCACGAGGATGCCGGCGTCAAGACGGCACTGGTTCGCGCGGACATCCTGCGTCTGTATCCGGAGGTCGTAAGCCGGCTCGGCGGCGACCCCGAACCCCTTCTGGCAAAGGAGAGTATCTCGCCCGAGATTTTCGGCCAGACGGGCGCGATGATTTCCTACCGCCGTGCGATCCGGCTGTTGCACCGGACGGCTATCGAACTTCAGCGACCCGACTTCGGGATGGCCTTTGCGTCATATCAAGGCGGTACGGCGGTCCTCGGCCCGCTCGAAGTCGCCATGTCCAACGCGCCGACGCTTGGCGACGCCTATCGCTATTGCGCCGACCATCTGCGCACCTACAGCCTCGCCAGCGAGCTGACGCTCGAGAATGAGCGCGGCAGCGGCCGGCCCTATATCCGCTGGGAAATCTGCCTCGACCGGCTGCCCCACCAGGAACAGGCGATCGAACAGGGGATGGCGCTGATGCACCACGCGATCCTCGCGCTGTCGGGCGGAAGCGTGCGCGCGCGCGAAGTGTGGTTCGGCCATGATTATATTTCGGCGCCGACGCGCTACAGCCAGTATTTCGGCGCGCGCGTCGAGATGAACGCTCCGTTCAATGCGATCTTCCTCAACCGCGCCGACCTTGCGGCGCCGATCGCCAATCGCAGCCAGCAGCTGTACGATATGGCGACCTCCTTCATCGACACCCAGTTTCCGGATTCGGCGCGACCGCTGTCGGGCCGCGTGCGATCGGTCGCAGCCCGGCTCCTGTCGCATGGCGGCAGCCTGCACGTCGACGTTGCAGCCGCCATCGGCATGCACCCGCGCACGATGCAGCGCCGATTGAGCGAGGAAGGCGTCAGCTTCGAGGATATCAAGGACGAGGTGCGGCGCGAGGCTGCCATTCGCTACCTCGGTCAGCCGACGATCCCGCTGACCCGCGTTGCCGCGATGCTCGGCTATAGCGAGCCATCGGTGCTGACGCGCAGTTGCCACCGCTGGTTCGGCGCCAGTCCGCGCAAGTTTCGCAAGGATATGTCGACCGACGTCGAACTCTGACGCGCTATCCGGCGAGCAGCCGCTTGCCCTGATCGACCGCAGCGCCGAGCCCGCGCGTCACGGTCGAAAGATATTCGCGGCTGAAATGCGAGAGCTCGTGCGCCGCAAAATGGGCCTCCAGCGCGGAACGGAATCCGGCAAGATCGTGCCCGTGGTTGAGCGATCGCTTCGTCAGGCGAATCCCGAACGGCGGTGCCTCGGCGATGCGCGATGCCAGCGCCATCGCGGCGTCATCCAACTCCGCGACCGGCGCGATCCGGTTTACGAGTCCGATCACATGCGCCTCGGCGGCGGTCATGCGCTCGCCCGTGAACAGCATCTCCTTGGCGCGCCGAAGTCCCATCACCCACGGATGGACGAGTATCTCGACGGAAGCCGCACCCAGGCTGTGAACCACCGGGTCCGCGAAATAGGCATCGTCCGACGCAACCATCAGGTCGCACATGTTCGCCATCATGAACGCGCCCGAAACACAGGCGCCCTGCACGCGCGCGATGGTCGGCTTGGGGCAATCCCAGATTTTCAGGCACAGTCCGTAAAAATGTCTTTCCTCATAGGCCCAGCGCTCCTCGACCGACAGGTTGGCGCGCTTCTCCTCGCCTTCGCGCAGATCATGGCCTGCCGAAAAATGACCGCCGATGCCGCCAAGGACGATGACGCGCACCGAAGCGTCGGTGGCTGCACGATCGAGCGCGGCTTCGATCTCGGTCAGCATCAGCTGGTTCTGCGCGTTGCGCTTGTCGGGCCGGTTCTGTTCGATGACAGCGACGGCACCGGTCTGGCCATATTTAACGAGCTCGTATGTCATGGGATGAAAGCCCGTCAGACAGGATCGAAAGCGATTTCGAGCCGGCTGGGCCCAAAGGCGAAGAAATGGGCCTGCCAGGATACGCCCGCCTCGCCGCGCGCCAGGCGCAGGTTCTTCATGCGCTGGAGCAGCCGGTCGATCGTGATCCTGAGCTCGCCGCGTGCGAGCAGATTGCCGACGCAAAAATGGGGCCCGACGCCGAAAGCGAAATGCCGGCGCGCGTTCGTCCGCCGGATATCGAAGCGATCGGGGTCGGGAAATATTGCGGGGTCGTGGTTGCCCGCGCCAAAACGCAGCACGATGATCGAATCCTTGGCGATCGGCACTCCGCCAATCTCGGTATCGCAGGTTGCCCGGCGCCAAAGCCCCTGAACCGGCGCCGCAGTTCGCAGAACCTCCTCGACGAAGTTGGCGATGAGCGACGGGTCGGCGCGAAGCTCGTCCTCGAGGCCCGGCGTGGTCGCGATCCGGTGCATCGCGCTGGCAAGGGCGCCCACTGTCGTGTCGCTTCCGGCCGGCAGCATCTGCTCGACGATCTGGATGATCTCTTCGATCGCCAGGCGTTTGCCGTCCACCTCCGCATGGACCAGATCGTTGAGGATGCAAGGGCGCGGAACGTCGCGATATTCCTCGATGCGCTCGACCAGAAACTGCTGCAGTTCGCAAATGGTGCGCGTGATTTCGACCTGACGCTCTTCGCCGTTGTTGGGGTCGGCTTCCTGCACGATCGCGTCGGCCCAGCGCTTAAAATCGGCGAACCGCTCGCGCGGCAGACCGATCTGGTCCGACAGGACGTGATTGGGAATCTTGACCGCAAGATCATAGTAGAAATCGGCCGCACCCGAACCGATCACCTGGTCGACCATTTCGTCGACCACGCCTGCCAGATATTCCTCCATCCGCTTGACGCTCGACACAGTGAACACCTTGTCGACGAGCGAGCGGTGAAAGCTGTGGATTGGCGGGTCGGCCACAACCAGCGCGGTTACCGGCAAATAGCCTTCCTCGCGATAGATGGCGTCGATCCGTTCCTGATAGGGCGCCGTCTTGACGAGCAATTGCCCCGTAACGCTGGAAAAGGTCTTCGTATCCATCGCGGCCTTGCGGATATCGTCATAGCCGGTGACGATGTGGAAGCCGTTCGATTTGTCGTAATAGACGGGCCCCGCCTCGCGGATCTCCTTATAGGCCGCAAAGGGGCAACGCTGGATATCGGGGTCGTTGAAACTGATCTCCGGCGTCACGCCTTGCTCCCTCCCGATCGCTGCCGGCATCGCGGTCAGAAATCATATCCGACGGTGATGCCGAACTCGCGCGGCTCTTCATAGGTGGCACGTGCGGCACCGGCCGAAATGGTTGTCGAGCTGAACGATTTGGCGTTGGTGAGGTTATGCACCCACAGCGACAGCCGCAAACCGCTGTTGTCGGGCTTGTACGCAATTTCGGTCGCCACACGGGCATAGGCGCCCTGAACCAGCAGATCGAACGCGTCATAGGGCAGATATTTGCTCGAATAATGGACGCTGGGTGTGATCGTCAGGTCGCCGCCACCGACACGGCCGGTGTAGGTGACGCTGGCAACGGCGCTGACTTTCGGCGCACGGACCAGCCGCTGGCCGCTGACGTCGGCCACCACCGAGGGAAGTCCGCCCGCCGTGATCACCGGCTGATAGCCGGCCGCGTTCGGGAAGCTGCGGAAATCCGCCTTGGGCATCCATGTCACGCCTCCCCGCGCGCTGAACGAAGAACCGAGATCGACGGTCCCGTCGAATTCGACGCCGAAGATCCGGGCCGAGGCGGCGTTGGTCGGGATGATCGTCGTGCCGGTAAACGACTGGATCTGCAGATCCTTATAGTCATAGAGGAACGCCGCGAGATTCAGCGAGTAGCCGGGCTGCGCCGTCTTGTATCCGACTTCATAGGCGGTGATCTTTTCGGGATTCACCGGATCGCCGACGGTCAGGATCGGCAGGATGCCGCTCTTGAAGCCCTTGCTGAAGGTCGCATAGATATTGCTGCGACCATCGAGCGCGTAACGCAGGCCGAGCCGCGGCGTGAAGCTGTCCCAGCTGGGGTTCGCAAAATTGGTGAACGGCGAACCGAAGAAGGTGATGTAGCCCTTCTTCTTCTCGTAGCTGTAGCGCAGGCCCGCGGTCAGCGTGAGCTGGTCGGTCAGGTCGATATCGGCTTGCGCGAAAATGCCATAGGCGCGGGTCTTGACGCGGGTCGTCGCGATCAGCAGCGGATTATAGACGACGGTCGGCGCACCGGGCTGGGCGCCCCCGCTGAAGTCGCTGATCACCCCGGACAGGTCGCCGTTGCTGCTGAAGAAGTTGCCGCCCACGACGAATTTCACGCGCCCCATCTGTTCGGACGTGAACAATATATCCTGCAGGAAATTGTCGTTGGGCTGCGTATCGGCGAACGCGATGCACGCGAACGTCATCGGCGCCGCGGCAAGACACTGCGGCGAATAGGACGCGTCGACGTCGACGCGTTCGCGGTGCCGGCTGAGCGTGTAGCTGGTCGTCGACGTCAACGTACCGGCGCCGGTGTCGATGTCGATCTTCAGCGCGCCGCCGTAATTCTTGATCTCGGTCAGCGGATCGGGCGCGTCGTACGCATATTCGAAGGGCCGCGTCCCGAACACCGCATCGGGATAGAAAGCGCCCGCGGTCAGGCCACCCACCGGCAGCCCCGCGCTGCCATGATCGCTCTTGCGGTGCATGTAATAGCCGCTGAGCAGAACCGAAACATTCTCGGTCGGCGTGAACAAGAGCTTGCCGCGGAGCGTGACCGATTTCAGCCAGTCCATGCGATCGGTGCCATAGGCGTTCTGGATCGCCGTCGGCAGGCTGTCATAGACGATGTTCGTCGAATAGCCGTCGACATTGCGATAGGCGAAGGACAGGCTCGCGGCGAGCTTGTCGGCAACGATCGGCCCGCTCACATATCCCTTCACCCCCAGATCATAGGACGAACGGCTGGATCCCGAGCCGTCGTACAGCCCGGCGGTTGCCGAAACGCTGCCTGTGGTCGTGAAGCTGGGGGTCTTGGTGAAGATCTGGATCGCGCCGCCGGTCGAATTTCGCCCGAACAATGTGCCTTGCGGCCCCTTGGACACTTCGATCCGCTCGACGTCGGGCAGGTCGATCGAGGCGCCAGCCTGCGTCCCCTCATAGACACCATCGATATAGAGCGCGATCGGGTTGTCGGAACCGGGACCGGTAACGAGGGTCGTGATCCCGCGCAGCGCCGGCTGCACGAAATTGCCTTGCGCCTGGAAGGTCAGGCCGGGCGTCACCGCGCCGAGGTCGCGCAGATTGTCGACGCCAGCCGTCTCGAGCTGTTCACCGCTTTGCACGACGACCGAGATCGGCACATCCTGCAGCCGTTCGGCGCGGCGCTGAGCCAGCACGATGATCTCGTTGCCGTCGTTGACGGATGTCGCGTCGGCTGGCGGCGGAGTGCCCTGCGCCCATGCGGGCGCCGCCGACGACAGCAACACGAGAGCCACGCTTCCGAGTTTGAACCTCATCTTTTTCCTCCCCAACCGAGCTCTTCTTCTGGTCGCTCTTTTGATCCGTGATCACCGAATAATGAATTTGCCACGCACCGCGCGTCTTTATCTTTGACGACAAAATCCCGATTGCAGGCGGTCCGTGTCGGTCGTTTCGACACCGGGTTCCGTAGCCATCCGGGCGCAGGTCCCGATTGTCGTTCCGAGCGCAAAAATTGTCGCGACCCGTCAAGATGCGCGCCGAACGCGCATTCTAACGTCGGCAGCAAGGGAAGAGGTTTGAAACATGCAGGACGATCTGAACGAGATTCTGAACCATCAGCGAATCCGGCTGGTTCTGGAACGCTATTGCCGCGGCATCGACCGGCTCGACGCCGACGCGCTGGCCAGCGTCTACTGGGACGACGCGCATGACAATCATGGCATCTACAATGGCCCTGCGCCGGGCTTCGCCGAGTTCATCATTCCCTACATGCGTGACCATTGGACTTCCACGACGCACATGATCGGCCAGTCGAATATCGAGGTCGCCGGCAACCGCGCCGCGGCGGAAACAGTCTTTATCGCGCACCACATCCGGCCCGATGGCGACGGCATCGCCGACGATGTCGCGGGCGGCCGATATGCAGATGTTCTCGAATGCCGCGATGGCGAATGGCGGCTGCTCGACCGCGTCGTCGTGATGGACTGGGTCTATACGCACGCCGGTCTCGCCAGCAGCGCGATCGACCCCGATGTTTTCGTGATCGGCCAGCGCGACGCGGCCGATTTTGGATACCAGCCTTACGGCCGTCTTCGCGACTGAAGGATCAGCACCCGCATGACCAACCGACCCGATCCCGACGCAACGACGCTCGTTGCGATCTACCGGCGCATGGCGCTCATCAAGGCCAATGACGAACGCTCGCGCAAGGTGATCATGACCGGCCGGCTCGTCATGCCCTATTACTCGCCGCGCGGGCAGGAAGTGATCCCGAGCGCGGTATCGGCCAACCTGCACGACAGCGACTATATCTGCACCATCTATCGCGGCACCCACGACATGCTGGCGAAGGGCGTGCCGCTGAAAGACCTTTGGGCCGAGCTTGCGGGTCGCGTCACCGGAACCTGCAAAGGCAAAGGGGGCCCGATGCACATCACCCATCCGAAATCGGGGGTGATGGTGACGACCGGGATCGTGGGAAGCTCGATGCCGATCGCCAACGGCCTTGCATGGTCGTCGCAGCTCAACGGCGATGGCCGGGTGACGGTCGCCTATTTCGGCGACGGTGCCTCGAATATCGGCGCCTTCCACGAAGCGCTCAATCTGGCCTCGGTATGGAAGCTGCCCGTTGTCTTCGTATGCCAGAACAATGAATGGGGCGAGCATACCGCCTATGAGAAGGCGACCTCGGCGCCGCGTGTCGCGGACCGGGCGGCGTCCTATTCGATGCCGGGCATCCGCGTCGACGGAAACAATGTGCTCGAAACCTATGCTGCGGCGCGCGAGGCCATCGAACGCGCGCGGGCCGGCGGAGGCCCGACGCTGATCGAGGCGATGACCTATCGTTTTCACGGTCATATCTTCGGCGATGCCGATGCCTATATGGACCCCGAGCGCAAACGGGCGGCGATGGCGGCCGATCCCGTCCCCCGTTTCCGCGCATGGCTGATCGAACAGGGGCACGCCGCCGAAGCCGACCTTGCCGCCATGGAAGCGTCCATCGACGCCGAGATCGACGAAGCGATCGACTATGCGCTGGCAAGCGATTTTCCCGACGTCGGCGAACTGTCGCGCGATGTATTCGCGGCGGAGGCGGCATGATGGGCAACATCACGATCCTCGAAGGCATCAACCGCGCGCTGGCCGATGCCATGGAAGCCGACGAAAGCGTGCTGATCCTGGGCGAAGATGTCGCCGATCCCGAGGATGGCGGCGTACTCGGGGTCACCAAAGGGTTGTCGACGCGGTTCGGCGAGCATCGCGTGCGGTCCACCCCGATCGCCGAGCAGGCGATCGTCGGCGCCGCGATCGGGGTGTCGCTCGGCGGATTCAAACCCGTCGCCGAAATCATGTTGATGAACTTCACGACGGTCGCGATGGACATGATCGTCAACCACGCCGCAAAGCTGCGCTTCATGTCGGGCGGCCAGACCAACGTCCCGATCGTGATCCGCACGATGACGGGCAGCGGCTTTGCCAACGGCGGCCAGCACAGCGACTATCTGGAGGCATGGTTCGCGCACACCGCGGGAATCAAGGTCGTCGCGCCGTCGAACCCGGGCGATGCCTATGGCCTGCTCCGCAGCGCCATCGACGATCCAGATCCGGTGATCTTCATCGAGAATCTGCCGACCTATTTCACCAAGGGCGAGGCGCCCGAAAGCGGGCACCGCGTCCCCATCGGCAAAGCCAGTGTCGTGCGCGAAGGCAGCGACGTGACGGTCATTGCCTATGCGAAAATGGTCCAGGAAGCGGCTGCAGCGGTCGAAACCCTCGCGAGCCGCGGCATATCGGCCGAACTGATCGATCTGCGCAGCATCGCGCCGTGGGACCGAGAAACGGTGCTGGCGTCAGTGAAGAAGACCGGCCGGGCGATCGTCGTGCACGAAGCGGTGACGCCATTCGGTGCGGGCGCCGAGATCAGTTCGGTCATTCACGAAAATCTGTTCCACGCGCTCAAGGCACCCGTTCAGCGTTTGGGCGCCGCCTTCTGCCCCGTCCCCTTCTCTCGCCCGCTCGAAGCCGCTTTCGCGCCCGATGCCGCAGCCATCAAAGCTGCGGTCGTCGCGCTGTTGAAATAGGATCAAAAGGAATATCTCTCCATGGCAGTCGAAGTCCTGTTGCCCAAGATCGGTTTCTCGATGAACGAAGGCGAGCTTGTCGAATGGCTCGTCGCCGACGGCGGTCAAGCGGTCGAAGGCGAGCCGCTTTATGCGCTCGAGAGCGAGAAATCGACGCAGGAGGTCGAAAGCCCGGCGACGGGAACCCTGCGAATTCGCGCAGCGATCGGGGAAACCTATCAGGTCGGCGCCGTCCTCGCGGTCATCGAATAGATGGGCCGGCTCGACGGCAAGGTGGCCCTGATTTCCGGAGGCGCGAGCGGTCTGGGCGCGGCCGAAGCCGAACTCTTCGCCCGCGAGGGCGCCCGCGTCGTCGTCGGCGATATCCAGATCGAGGCCGGACAGAGTGTCGTCGACCGGATCGTTGCCGCGGGCGGCGATGCCGCCCTGACGCCGCTCGACGTGACCAGCGCCGAAAGCTGGCGGCAGGCGGTGCGATTCACGGTCGGGCGGTTTGGCGGGCTGACAACACTGGTCAACAATGCCGGCATTTTTCGCATGGGCGGCGTGCGCACGACCACGCCGGAAATCTGGTCCGACGTCATTGCCGTCAATCAGACGGGAACGCTTCTGGGCATGCAGGCGGCGGCGCCCGAATTGCTCAAGGTCGCGGGCGCGGCGATCGTCAATATCGCGTCGATCTATGCGATTACCCCCAGCCCCGACGCCCTGTCGTATCACGCCTCGAAAAGCGCGGTCCGGATGATGAGCCGGGCGGCGGCGCTCGAATTCGCGCGGCAAGGCATCCGGGTCAACACGATCCTTCCGGGGCGGATCGACACGCCGATCGCCGGCGACATCGCGCCCGAACAACTGGCGGCGGTCAACGCCCGAATTCCCATGGGCTGGACGGGCGATCCGATCGATATCGCGCACGGCGTCCTCTATTTCGCTTCCGATGACGCGCGCTATGTAACGGGGGCGGAACTGATCATCGACGGCGGCTGGTATGCGGGCGCCGGATCGATGATCGACGCACCGGAACCGGAAGGAAGCTAGATGAAAATCGACGGCGTCGCCGCCATTGTCACCGGCGGTGGATCCGGCCTCGGCGCGGCCACGGCAAAGCTGCTCGCCGCGCGCGGCGCAAAAGTCGCTATCCTCGACCGCGACCCTGTTGCGGGCGAACGGGTCGCGACGGAAACAGGCGCTCTGTTTGCCGAATGCGATGTCACCTGCGAAGCGAGCGTAAAGACGGCTCTCGACGCAGCAGAAGCGCGCCACGGCACCGCGCGCATCCTCGTCAATTGCGCGGGAATTTCGGACCTGATCAAAACCGTCGATGACAGCCGGATGCCCCATTCGCTCGATGCCTTCCGGCGGATCATCGACATCAATCTGGTCGGAACATTCAACACCCTGTCGCAGTTCGCCGCGAGGCTATGTGCGGCCGATCCGATCGGCGAAGAGCGCGGGGTGATCGTCAACACATCGTCGATCGCGGCCTTCGACGGCATCGCCGGGCAGGCCGCCTACAGTGCATCGAAGAACGCCATAGCCGGAATGTCGCTGCCCATCGCGCGCGATCTGGCTCCGCACAGGATCAGGATTGTCGCCATCGCGCCGGGCACGTTTCTAAGCCCGATGGTCGAAGCGCTGCCGCAACAGTACAGGGACGCGCTCGCCGCCGCCGTCCCGCACCCCAGCCGGCTGGGCCGTCTGGAAGAATTCGCGGAATTCGTCGAGACGATCATTGCCAGTCCCATGATAAACGGCACTTGCATCCGCCTCGATGGCGCAGCCCGCCTGCAGTAAGTTCCGACAAGCTCCGCTGCGCGGCCGGGCGCGAAATGTGCGGGCCAGTTCGGCGGCGCTCACGCCGGCGACGGTTAGCGGAGACCCTTGATCGCCTCCTCCCCGCATAGGGGGGAATGGTGAGCCCGCACGCTTGGGACGTGCGGTGCGAAGACGGTGATGCCGATCAGTCCGGCACCGATCGCGCTTACAAGAACTGCACCCGCCGCAACATCCTTCGCGGCCTTGATCGCCGGATGAAAGCCTTCGCCGATGGCATTGCAGCATTGTTCTATCGCCGTGTTGAGCGCCTCGGTCGCGACGACGAGGGTGATTGCGACGATCAGCCAGCGCCATTCGGACAGGTCGAGGCCAATCCACAGGCCGAGAACCAGCACGAGCATGGATGCGCACGCATGAATGCGCATGTTCGGCTCATTGCGAAGCGCGAAGGACAGACCCGCAACGGCATGGCGGACGCTGTTTATGCGCCCGCTCCGCATGGCCGGCCGCTGCGCAGCATCGTCATGCAGGCGCCAGGCCAGCGGACTGGGCCGCCAGGCGGCGACGGGAAACAGGACGAGAGCCAGCAGCCCGGCAATCAGGGTGCAGCAAACCATATTGCCTCCTCAGACAAACAGCTCGATCGACAACTGCGTCCGGCCGCGAAGTTCTATCTCGATCGTCGCGACACCTGACGGGTCCGCGCGGAGAAACTTCGGCTGCGCCAGCCCGGTCAGATAGTGCCGGCCGGGGAGCAGGCCCCCGATCGCGATCGTCGACACCGTGACATCGCTGCCCGGATACAACACCAGATCGAGCGACCGCGCGCCCGCGACCGCGCGCGCGATCAGCACATCGGGATAGTTTGTCCTGACCAGCCGAGGACCGTCCTGCTCCCGCGCGGCGCCGACCATCGTGCGTAACCTGTCCCGGCCGATGCTCCGCGCGATCATCTCGAGGCAATGTGCCCAGAGCGAAGCGCGATCCCGGTGAATCACGCCCCTATCGCTGCGCAATGGGCATTCGGTATCGAGCCGCGCAAGGCATTCGTGCATCACCCCCGCATCGCCCATCTCGGCGGCAGCCGCTGCTGTTGCGGCGTAGCCCGCAGCCCGGCTGAAACCATAGTTGCCGACATCGATCGGCCAGAAGAGTTTGCGCCAGTCCCGCCGGCCGAGTTCGGCGCGCACCGCGTGCCATTGCTCCTGCGCCAGATCCGGATCGAGCGCATTGAGGAAAAGGCAGGGGAAGCTCTGCATCACGATCCCGCCGGGCGCGGGGGGAGCAATCCCGGTCAACGCAGAGCGAAAAGCGATGAACCGTCCGTCGGCTCGGGTAGCTTCGCGTAGCAAGGCCTCCCGGAAGTCGTCAGCCATCCCCGTCCAGCGATCGGTGCCGTTACGGGCGCCGGCGGCCTTGATTCCCGCAGCGGTGATCAGGTTGCAAAGCGGGTATATCCAGTTGGGCTCGCACGCGAGCAGGCCATAAGGCGACATGCGATATTGGTCCGCAAGCCGCCCCGCGATCCGATCCAGCGAATAGCGGCGCCATTCGCGACCTTGCCGATGCAGGACGAGATCGTCCGGCAGACCGGAAAGCGACATCTGCAGCGCAGTGAAACCCGAATACATGATATTCTCGTCGGGAACCGGATCGGCATCGAGCCGAAGCCGCCCCCACGCATTTTCAAGCTGCCAGTACCGCCACAAACGGTGGTCGCCGATCTTGTGCAGCAACTTGCCCTGCGCCGCCTCGAAGCAGGCACCAGCCGCGGGCGCATAACGCGCTTGCGCCGCCGCGAGCGCATAGGACAGGAAATTGACCTGATAGCGTATCGCGGCCGTCTGGAACTGATCGCGCCATTCAAAGCCGCGAAAGTCCCCGGCGGGCTGGAGCGCCCGGTCGAACAGAAGACGCTGGCGCCGAAGGTCTTCAACCGACAGTTCGCCTGCCGTGCCGGGCGTCGGCGCCATGTCCCAACCCGCTGGAGCGGCGTGGACCCGGCGCGGCCGCCGGCGCCGCGGACGCAGCCATACAGCCCCCGCGACGGCCCAGAGCGCCGGGCCGGCGACGAGAGGCCAATCAGCCGACAGCGGAAGAGGGTCGAGTCCTGCCCGCTCCGGATGGCTCGCGAGCAGCGCCGACAGGCCCAACAGCGCCGGCGGCGCGAGGATGTTGCCCGTTCCGAACCAGATCAGCAGCGAGAGGCCGAATGCCGACAGCGACAAGCCAGCCCAGCCAAGGGCGGGCCAAAGCTGATCGGCCGACGCCCATGTGGTAAATCCGAGACCCGGAAAAACGAGGCCGAGCAAGCCGGCCCTTGCCCTGTCGCCGGGATCGCCCAGCAGGATTCCGGCTTCGACCAGCCCCACGAGCAGGCCATAAAACAGCAAAAACCGCCCCTGCCGACGCCACGAACGCGTCGCGCGCACGGAGGTGCAATTATGCAAATAACTTTGCATTGCAGAGCATGGGTGCAAAAAAAGGGCAGTCATTCCCCGTGTGGTGGGTGCAATTCCGGCGGCGGGGCCTCGATTGTGGTCGCTCATGCCGGCTTCCCATTGGTCCCCGGCACCTTCACCGCATCGCCGCGGGCGAGGAGCAGCACCTGCTCCAGAACCGCGAGATAATCGTCGAAGCGACGCCGTCCTTCCGCGGTGAGTTTGCAGTTCGTATGCGGCCGCCGGCCTTCGAACCCCTTGGTGACATCGATCAGCCCGGCCTCCTCGAGAATCTGGATGTGACGGCTGAGATTGCCGTCCGTCAATCCGCAGAGGTCGCGGAGTTCCCCGAAACCCAGCCCCTCATGATAGTCGGCAAGCGAGGTCAGGATGCCGAGGCGAGCCTTTTCGTGAAGTACGCGGTCCAGCCCTTCGAAAGCGAAGGGAGCCTCTTTCCGGTCAGACATGGTGCTTCCTTCCCGACGAGGCATAAAGCGTCGCAGCGACCAGAAGCTGCCCGATACCGAAAGGCAGCCCCATCATCCACGCGAGGTCGATCGACGCGTCACCGCTGATCGCGAGGCTGATCGTACCGGTCATAAAATAGAAGGCCGCGGGCCATCGCATTGCCGGCGGCAAGTTCCCGAGCGCGGCGCATATGCCGACCGCCATCAGCAATTGCCACAGTCCCGGCAGCAGCCGGGCGTGTTCGGGAAGCTTCATGAGGATGACCGAGCCCGCGATGGCACCCGCCAATCCGACGGGCGCCAGACGTTGCAACGTGCTGTTGATCAGCCGGTCGGCCATCGCGCGATGCAGCGCACGCGCACGGACAATGGCCTCGACCCCGAGCATGAGCGCGCAGACCAGCGCAAGAAGTATCCAGACGAACAGATTTGCATCGCCGCTACGCCCCTGCCAGCCGGCAAGCAGGAAAGCGAATGCGCCGGTAAGCGCCACAAGTTTTGGCGCGAATCCCTCGAACCGCGTGCTGGCGGCCAGCCTGTCGCGAATCCGGTTGATGTCGTTCAGCGCCGAATCGATATCCGTCATGGACACCGCTATAGGCAAATTACTTTGCAATGCAAAGCATGATCACGCGGTTGCCTGATACTTCGGCGCGGGCCGGTTCGCCGGATATCGCCGCCTTCCGGTACCCCTTGGCATCGGACGCAACGACCTGAGGACGAGCCCGACCGCTCAGCGACCTACCGGGGCGAGCAGCGCTGTCAGGCAGAGACCGGCCGCGACGATTTCGCCGTCGGGCCGCGCATAGCCCGATGCGACCCAATGCTTGAGGATCCGCACCAGTCCGCCGGCGACTCCGACCCGCAGCGCGCTATCGTGAACGCCCGCGGTGTCACCCCAAGCCTCTTCGATCAGATCGGCAAGCCCGTCGAGGCTGTCCTCGAACGCCGCGTCGACGTCGGCCCCCGCGCCCGATATCTCGACGAGAAACAGGCGCGCCGACGAGGGATTTTCACGCAGCGCGAGGCAATAGGCGTGAAGCAAGGCGGCCGCACGTTCATGGCCCGGTGAGGCAACCGTCGCAGCCGCCTCGGCAAGGCGCTGGCTGAGCTGATCGGCAACATGCTCATAGGCCGCGACCAGAAGCGCCTGCCCGCCCGGAAAGCTTTCGTAGAAATAGCGCTCCGTCAGCCCCGCCGCCTCGCAGACCCCCTTCACCGACGCGCCGCGAAAGCCCGTCTGTCCGTATACCTCGATCGCCGCCTCGATCAGCCGCGCCCGCCGGAGCGCCCGTCGCTCGGCGGCGGGCACGCCCTTGTACGCTTGTCCGCTTCCCTGTTTCACATCGGTCATTCCGCAACTTTGACATGAGCTATTGTCAAAATCAATCTGACAATGCATATTGTCAGAGTTCGATGCGAATCGCAGCGTGCAGACGGGATGACCGAGGGGCCTGACTCCACCTGCAGAGTGGATGTGCCTCTCCATGAGGAGACACCAGCAATGAGCCTTGCCACCCTCGACAGGCAGCAGGCGCGCAGCGCCCCCGCCGATCATTTCGACCTGCTGATCGTCGGCGCGGGACTCTCCGGAATCGGCGCTGCCGCCCATTTCCTCGAAAACTGCCCCGGCAAAAGCTATGCGATCCTCGAAGGCCGCGCCGACCTCGGCGGAACGTGGGACCTGTTTCGCTATCCCGGCATCCGCTCGGACAGCGACATGTACACGCTGGGCTACAGCTTCAAGCCGTGGACCGACAGCAAGGCGATCGCCGACGGCCCGTCGATCAAGCGCTACATCGCCGAAACGGCCGCCGAGCGGGGCATCGACCGGCACATCCGCTATGGGCACAAGGTGCTCGCAGCCGATTGGGATTCGAACGCCGCGCGCTGGCACGTGACCGCCGAATGCAACGGCGAAACCCGCATGCTCAGCTGCAATTTCCTGCTGATGTGCGCGGGCTATTATTCTTATGCCGAAGGCCATCGTCCGACCTGGCCGGGCGAGGAGAGCTTTGCAGGCCGCATCGTCCATCCGCAATTCTGGCCCGAGGATCTCGACTATACCGGCAAGCGCGTGGTCGTGATCGGCAGCGGGGCGACGGCGGTGACGCTCGTCCCCGAGATGGCGCGCGAGGCGGCCCATGTCACGATGCTGCAGCGCTCGCCGAGCTATGTGGTCTCGCGGCCGTCGGTCGACGGTATCGCGGAGAAACTGAAGGCCCTTCTCCCGGCGAAACTCGCCTACGGGCTTACGCGCTGGAAGAATATCCTGCTGGGCCAGTTCTTCTATAAACTCGCGCGTTCGCGCCCCGAAAAGGTCAAGGCATCGATCATCGACATGGTGCGCGGCGAGCTTGGCCCTGACTTCGACATCGAGAAGCATTTCACGCCGAGCTACAACCCCTGGGACCAGCGCGTGTGCGCGGTTCCCGATGCCGACATGTTCAAGGCCATTCGCAACGGCAAGGCATCGGTGGTAACCGACCATATCGACGCCTTCACGCGCGACGGGATCAGCCTCGCCTCGGGCGAAACGCTGACCGCGGACGTCATCGTCACCGCGACCGGTCTCAAGCTCAACCTGTTCGGCGATATCGCGCTGTCGCTCGACGGCGAACGGATCGATCTGTCAAAACGGATGAATTATCGCGGCTGCATGCTGTCCGACGTTCCCAACCTCGCGTCGATCTTCGGCTATACCAACGCCTCATGGACGCTGAAGGCCGATCTGGCCTCGCAATATATATGCCGCCTCATCAATCATATGGAGCGCAAGGGCGCCTCCTCGGTCCGTCCGCGGCGCGATGCCAGCGTCGGTGAGGAACCCTTCCTCGATTTCGCATCGGGCTATGTCCAGCGCGCGATCGACAAGCTGCCGCGGCAGGGATCGAAGCAGCCGTGGAAGCTGTACCAGAATTACACGCTCGACCTCGCCACGCTGCGATTTGCAAGCCTTGATGACGGCATCCTCAGCTATGGCATTTCGGCGAATGTCGATGAAACAGGCGGACGACGCGCCGCCTGAGATCCGCGGCTTCCACTCGACCATAACGGACCGGATAGCGGGAGATCGCCGCCCGTCCGAGGCTGGAGGTCGGCCCGGTTTTGCTTTATTTGCCAAGCGGATTCAAATTCCTGGATTCTTCCGGTCAAGCAGGATTCCTGAAATGCGCACCGCCGGCCTCGCCCTTCTGCTGACTCTCGCCGCCTGCTCTTCATCGGGCACGCCGCAGCCGCCCGCGAAGGAGGAAAAGGCCCGCGATCATTCCGCCGTTGGTGCGAAACCCGTCGTGAAGGCATCCCCGGCGAGCAACCCGATGGCTATCGAGCTCGCGGCGGATGGTTTGCTGGTCAGGGGAAAGCTGCTTCCCTTCGGCACGCCGCGCCCGAGTGCCGAAAGTGCGATCGGCGATCTTCAGGGGAGCGAAGGCACGCGCGGCAGCAGCTCGGAATGCGCAGCCGGCCTTGTGGACTATACCGCGTACGGCGACAGCCTCCAGCTGACCTTTCAGGAGGGGAAGTTCGTCGGCTGGACGATCAACGGCAGCGCATCACCCCTGCGCACCGCCAAAGGCATCGGTATCGGATCGCCGCGCCAGTCGCTCGATGCGGCCTATCCCGATGTCATCGTCGACGATTCCTCGCTAGGCCTGCTGTTCAGCGCCGGAGACCTTGTCGGCTTGCTCGATCAGGACGGGATCGAGGGGATCGTGACCGATATCTGGGCCGGCACCGTCTGCCTGGTCGATTGAGGAGCCGAACCATGGACCGGATCGAAACCAAAGCTTCGGGCGGATGCCAGTGCGGCGCGGTGCGCTGGCACGTCACGGCCGTCAACGACAGCTCGCATATCTGCCATTGCCGGATGTGCCAGAAAGCGGCGGGCAATTTCTTCGCCGCACTGATCGGCGTCCCGCGCGACGCGCTCACATGGACGCGCGGTGCGCCCGCGACCTTCGCCAGTTCGGACAAGGCCTCGCGCGGCTTCTGCCGCGACTGCGGCACACCGCTCACTTATGACTATCACGAGAGCAGGCACATCAACCTGACCACCGGCTCGTTCGACGAGCCCGCGCGCTTCGCGCCGAAGATGCAGTTCGGGATCGAGGGGCAATTGCCCGCCTTCGCCAATCTGCCGATTCAGGCCGAAGGGACGACCGAGTCGACGATGAGCAGCGTCGTCGGCGTGATCAGGGCGAGCAACCATCAGCATCCCGATCGCGACACCGCGCGCTGGCCCGAATAATTCGCTAGCGCTCCGGCCTTCCTGTGATACCCCGTCAGGGGCTTTGGGGGAGGCTTGGCAATGGCAACGCAACCGATCGGAACGCGCGTCAGCGGAGCGCGGCTGAGCTGGGTCGTCGGGCTGATCGCACTGTCGGTGCTGCTCAACTATGTCGACCGCGGCGCGATCGGCGTCGCCGCACCGCTGATGAAGGAAGAGCTTCAGCTCTCGGCGACGGGCTTCGGCCTCGCGGTCTCGGCCTTCTTCTGGGTCTATGCCCCCGCCTGCCTGCTCGTCGGCTGGCTCTGCGACCGCTTCTGCGTCTATCGCATCTTCGCGGCCGGGGTCGCGATCTGGGCGCTCAGCACGGCGCTCACGGGTTTCGTCGGCGGCCTCGTCTCGCTGATCATCCTGCGGCTGTTCCTCGGGCTTGGCGAGAGCATCGCCTTTCCCGGCAGCACCAAGATTTTCGCGGCCGAAGTCCCGGCAGAGCGCCGCGGCATCGCCAATGCGGTTGTTGCGGCAGCGCTCGCATTCGGCCCCGCCGCAGGCGTCCTCGCGGGCGGCGCGATCCTCGGCGAATGGGGGTGGCGGCCGGTCTTCTGGATTTTCGGCGCGGTCACCCTGTTGTGGCTGATCCCCTGGATGATCGCCTCGGCGCCGATGCGCGCCAGGGGGCTGGCAGCGCCCGCTGCGGGGCAGGTCTCCATCGGCCGGCTGATCCGTCTGCCGACCCTGTGGAAGATGAGCATCGTCCACTTCCTGTCCAACTATGGCTTCTACTTCCTGCTCGCCTGGCTGCCCCTCTATCTGGTCAACACGCGCGGCTATTCGATCGGCGAGATGACGATACTCACGACGCTGAGCTTCACGACCCAGGGCGTCGTCGCCCTCGCCGGCGGCTGGTTGTCCGACACCATGGTCGCACGCGGCGCGAATGAGGGAGAGGTCCGCCGCTGGCTGATGGTCGCCGGACAGGTCGGCTTGGGCGCGGCGATCGCCGGCATCGGCGTCGCCGACAGCTACGCCATGCTGGCGTTCTGGCTCGCCGTCGCCGGGTTCGGAACGGGGCTGCTGTCGACCAACCTGTTTGCCGTCGGGCAGATATTCGCCGGGCCGCGCGCTGCGGGCAGCTGGATGGGAGCGCAGAACGCGCTCGGCAATATTTCGGGGATCGTCGGCCCGATCGTCACCGGGCTGATCGTCGATTATCTCGGCGGCTATGCCTACGCCTTCGCCAGCGCAGCGGGGCTGTCGCTGCTCGGCGCGCTGCTCTGGTGGAAGATGATCCCCGAAATCCGCCCGCTCGACCTCTGATTCAGGCGTGGCGAATCCCGCCGCGCCCGACTAGAGCGCGGCAAACGCCAGCGACGAAAGCCCTGCCATGACTCCCACCGCCAAAATCCTGCTGCTCGGTTCGGGCGAACTCGGCCGCGAATTCGTGATCTCGGCCAAGCGGCTCGGCTGTCATGTGATCGCATGCGACAGCTATGCGGGTGCGCCGGCGATGCAGGTGGCGGACGAGTTCGAGATATTCTCGATGCTCGACGGCGACGCGCTCCGCGCGACGATCGAGAAGCATCGGCCCGACCATATCGTCCCCGAGGTCGAGGCGATCCGCACCGAAATCCTCGCCGAAGTCGAGGCCGAAGGTTTCCACGTGGTGCCGTCAGCGCGGGCGGCGCAGCTGACGATGAACCGCGACGCGATCCGCGACCTTGCCGCGAGCGAACTCGGGCTGAAAACCTCGACCTTCGAATATGCCACGACGCGCGAAGAACTCGCGGCGGCCGCGGCGCGCATCGGCTTCCCGCTCGTCGTGAAACCCGTGATGTCCTCGTCGGGCAAGGGCCAGAGCACGGTCAAAGACGCCACCGGGATCGACGCCGCGTGGGACTATGCCGCCGCCGGCATGCGCGGCGACCGCCTCCGCGTCATCGCCGAAGCCTTCATCGACTTCGATTACGAGATCACGCTGCTGACCGTACGCCACAAGGACGGCGTCAGCTTCTGCCCTCCGATCGGCCACCGGCAGGAACGCGGCGACTATCGCGAGAGCTGGCAGCCCGCAGCGATGTCGGATGCGGCGCTCGCCTCGGCGCAAGACATGGCGACCAAGGTCGTCGATGCGCTTGGCGGAAACGGCATCTTCGGCGTCGAATTTTTCGTGAAGGGCGACGAGGTCATCTTCTCCGAACTCAGCCCGCGCCCTCACGACACCGGGATGGTAACGCTGATCTCGCAGGCCCTGTCCGAATTCGATCTCCACGCCCGCGCGATCCTCGGCCTGCCGATCCCGGCAGTCGACGTTCCCGCGGCCAGCGCCAGTGCGGTGCTGCTCGCCGACCGCGACGCGCAGGATTTTGCCATCACCGGCCTCGCCGACGCGCTGACCGCTCCGGACGCCGCAACCTCGGTCGATGCGCGCATCTTCGGCAAGCCCGTCACGCGGCCGTATCGCCGTATGGGCGTGGCGCTGGCGAAGGTCGCGGGCGGCACGACCGACGACGCGCGCGCAGCGGCGGTCGCGGCGGCGGCGAAGCTGCATATCGACTATCGCGACTGATCGGCTAAGCGGGGACATGGCCAAGCGCCCTGCCCCGCTGACCCGCTGGCTCGTCATCGCTGCGCTGCTGATGCTCGTCATCGGCCTGCCGCTGATCTTCCGCGACCAGTTCATGGCGGCGAGCGACGCGATCCTCGCGGCGGCCGACGAGCAGCCGGTCGCCGCGGCCGCCTTCATCATCGCCGCGCTGACGCTCGATCTGTTCCTGCCCGTTCCCAACGGCGTTACAAACACGCTCGCGGGTGCGGCCTTCGGCTTTCCCCTCGGCACGCTGGTGATCTGGCTCGGGCTGATGGGCGCCAGCCTTGCCGGCTATTCGTTCGGCCGCTGGGCCGCCCGACCGCTCGCCAAGCGGCTGCTCGGCGCCGATGACGTCGAGAAGGCGCACAGTCTCGCCGAACGCGCCGGGCCGATCGCGCTGATCCTGTCGCGCCCGGTTCCGGTGCTCGCCGAGATCATGTCGATTGCCGCCGGCGTGGCAGGCATGTCCTTTGCGCGCTTCGCACTGGTGATGGCACTCGCCAATCTCGGCGTAGCGGCGCTGTTCGCGGCGATCGGCGCAGCAGCGGTCGAGCAGGCGTCGGCCGAATTGCTGATGCTCGGCGCCGTCGGTCTGCCGCTCTTCTTCTGGTTGAGCTGGCAGGGTACCCAACGCTGGCGGACACGATGACCAAAGCGGGAACATCGCCCTAGGCCGCCCGCGCCGCCGCTGCTACACCGCCGCCATGTCCGAGAAGAATCATCTCTATCTGGTCGATGGCTCCAGCTACATCTTCCGCGCCTATCACCGCCTGCCGCCGCTGACGAACCCGAACGGGGTGCCCGTCGGCGCGGTCTATGGCTATACGACGATGCTCTGGAAGCTCGCCAAGGACCTGCACGACGCCGACGGGCCGACGCATCTCGCGGTCATCCTCGACCATAGCAGCCATTCGTTCCGCAACGACATCTATGACCAGTATAAGGCGAACCGTCCGGAGCCGCCCGAGGATCTCCGCCCGCAATTCCCGCTGATCCGCGACGCGACGCGTGCCTTCTCGCTGCCGTGTATCGAGATGGAGGGATTCGAGGCCGACGACCTGATCGCCTCTTACGCCGAGGCGGCGGTGCGCGAAGGCTGGGACGTCACCATCGTCAGCAGCGACAAGGATCTGATGCAGCTGATCCGCGAGCCCGCCGACGGATCGCCGCACGTCGACATGCTCGACACGATGAAGAATGTCCGCCTCGGGTTCGAAGCCGTGAACGAGAAATTCGGCGTCACCCCCGACCTCGTCGGCGACGTGCTCGCGCTGATGGGTGACAGCGTCGACAACGTCCCCGGCGTGCGCGGGGTCGGGCCGAAGACCGCGACCAAGCTGATCCAGGAATATGGCAATCTGACCGCCGCGCTCGACGGCGCGGAGACGATGAAGGCCAGCAAGCTTCGCGACAACCTCATCGAGCATCGCGCGATGGCCGAACTGTCGCGCATCCTCGTCGACCTGAAGCGCGACGTCGCATTGCCCGACGCGCTCGATACGCTGAAGCTTGGCGCGATCCCGCCGCTCCCGCTCAAGGCCTTCCTCGACGAACATGGGTTCCGCTCGCTTTCGGCGAAGCTCGACACCGGCGCGACGCCAAGCGGGCCGCCGACCCTGCCGCGCGCTTCGGCACCCGCCCCCGCCGCACCGTCGGCGCCCTCGACGCCGACCCTGCCCGCATGGCCCGCGATCGACCGTTCGCTTTACGAGACCGTCACGACGATCGAGGCCCTCGACCGCTGGATTGCCGAAGCTCGCGCGGCGCATGTCGTCGCGGTCGACACCGAAACCGCAACGCTCGACAGCGTCACCGGCGAGCTCGTCGGGGTCAGCCTGTCGACCGGTCCCGGCAAGGCCTGCTACATCCCGCTCGGCCATGGCGGCACCGACATGTTCGCCGAAAAGCCCGACCAGATTCCGATGAACGATGCGATCGGACGCCTCCACGCGCTCTTCGCCGACGAAGCGGTGCTGAAGGTCGGGCATAACCTGAAATATGACATCGGCGTCCTTGCGCAGCACGGCGTCACCATCGCGCCCTATGACGACACGCTGGTGATGAGCTTCGCGCTCGACGCAGGCAAGCATCAGCACGGGCTCGACGAACTGTCGAAGCTGCATCTCGATCATGTCTGCCTCTCGTTCAAGGACGTCTGCGGCACCGGCAAGTCGCAGATCAGTTTCGCCGAAGTGCAGCTCGACCGCGCGACCGAATATGCCGCCGAGGATGCCGAGGTCGCATGGCGGCTGTGGAAGCTGCTCAAGCTCCGCCTACCCATCGAGGGCGGCACGCGCGTCTATGAAATGGTCGACCGCCCGCTCGCCGCGATCGTCGAGACGATGGAACGCGCGGGCATCATGGTGAACCGCGAATATCTCGCCAAACTGTCTGCGGATTTCGCGAGCGAAATGCTCCGCATGGAAGGCGAAATCCACACCCTCGCGGGCCAGCCCTTCGCGATCGGCAGCCCCAAGCAGCTTGGCGAAATCCTGTTCGACAAGCTCGGTCTCAAAGGCGGGCGCAAAGGCAAGTCAGGCGACTGGTCAACCGACCAGAGCGAACTCGAACGCCTCGAACGCGACGGCGTGCCGATCGCGCGCAAGATCCTCGAGTGGCGCCAGCTCGCGAAACTCAAGTCGACCTATACTGACGCGCTGCAGCAACAGATCAACGCGAAGACCGGCCGCGTCCACACGAGCTACAGCCTCGTCGGCGCGCAAACCGGACGCCTGTCGTCGACCGACCCCAACCTGCAGAACATCCCGATCCGCACCGAGACCGGCCGCCAGATTCGCGACGCGTTTATTGCGGCGCCGGGCCATGTGCTGATCGCTGCCGACTATAGCCAGATCGAGCTGCGCCTCGCCGCGCACATGGCCGACGTCCCCGAGCTCAAGGAGGCCTTCGCGCAGGGGCAGGACATCCACAGCGCGACCGCGATCGAACTGTTCGGCGAGGTCAACCGCGACACGCGCGGCAAGGCGAAGACGGTCAATTTCTCAATCCTCTATGGCATTTCGCGCTGGGGCCTCGCGGGCCGGCTCGAGGTCACGCCCGACGAGGCGCAGGCGCTGATCGCCCGCTATTTCGAGCGCTTCCCCGGCATCTCGGACTATATCACCGACACGCTCGATAGCGCGCGCGCGAAGGGATACACCGAGACGCTGTTCGGCCGTAAAACCTGGTTCCCGCGCCTGAAAGCCGCGAGCCAGAACGAGCGCGCGGGCAGCGAACGCGCCGCGATCAACGCGCCGATCCAGGGCACCAGCGCCGACCTGATCAAGCGCGCGATGGCGCGGATGCCGAAAGCGCTGGAGGAAGCCGGCCTGTCCGACGTCAAGATGCTGCTGCAGGTCCACGACGAACTCGTTTTCGAAGCGCCGGAGGGCAAGGCCGAAGCCGCCGGCGAGGTGATCCGCCGCGTCATGTCGGGCGCCGCCGAGCCGGTGCTGACGCTGTCAGTCCCGCTCGAAGTCGAAATCGGCATCGGCAAGAGCTGGGGCGAAGCGCATTGATCGCCGCCCTGTTGCTTGCGGCGGCGCTCGCAGCCGATCCCGTCGCCGCGCCGGTTACGGCACCGGTCGAGGCGGCAGCACCCGTCATCGCCGACACCGACGTTCGCGAGTTCGCCGCGCTGGCCGGGCGAAAGGTCGCCGGGCGCCCGGTCGGCGGCCCCTATCCCGATGCCGACAAGGTGTTGCTCATCGCGCGCGATGGCAAGGGCTATCCGGCGATCGCGGCGAGCATCGGCTTCCCGACGCGCCAGTCGCTGCCCGCGCCGCCGGCAGGGACGCTTGCGATCGTCCGCCTGCACCAGAGGTCGCTCACCACCGTGCCCGGCCCGACCGCCGACGACCTTGCCTTCGTCGCGGCGAACAAGATGCCGCTGTTCGTTATCGGCGAATGGGCGCGCCCCGCGCCGATGTGGGAGGTCGCATGGGTCGACGGCGCGGTGCGCTATCGCGCGATCGGCGACGTGGGCGAGATCGGCCCCTGGCAAGACTAGCAGATTCTCACATTCACGCTTGACTGTATTGCAATAATAATACAGCAAGCCGGAAACCGAGGGAGGATGCATGTCGCACAAGCTGATCGCGGCCTTCGCCGCCGCTGCCCTGTTTTCTCAAGCTGCCATGGCGGCGGAACCGACGCCCCCCTCTCCTCCGCTCGAGTCGGTCGAGATTCTGCCCGTCGGCTTTTCGCCCGAAGGCCTGTCAGGACCCGGCGGCGAGCGGCTCCGCACCGCTTTGGAGCAAGCGCAGTTCGTTGCGCTCGGCGAGGATCATGGCTTCGCCGGGTCGCCGGAACTGGGCGAGGCGTTGGCGCATGACGCGGCGGCGGTCGCCGAACGTCAGGGCGCCGGGCCACTCTACCACGCTGTCGAGGTCGGCCCGCATACGATCGAATGGGTTGCGGCACAGATCGGCACCGGCGGGCTCGACGCCTTGGGTGACGGGTTGAAAGGGCGGCCGTGGGCAATGCCCTTCCTGTCGAACGTCGAGGATGCGCGGCTCGCTGCCCCCTTCGCGACCGAAGGCCGCCTGTGGGGAATCGACCAGGAGTTTGTGGGCTCGCCCTCGCTGCTGTTCGACATCCTCGCCGCACGGACGAAGGACAAGGCGACCAGAGCTTTGCTCGCGGACTGGCGCGCAAAGGACGACGCCGCGCTCGCTGCGGGAAAATTTGACGCGATCTTCACATCCTACGCGACGCCTGGAAATTTCGCCGATCTCCGCGCGCGCTTCGAAGGCGATGCCGAAGCCCTGAAAATCATCGACGATCTCGCCGAAAGCACGTGCATCTATCAGCTCAACAACAGCGGCCAATATCTTCAGAACAATGAGGAAAGATCGGCGCTGATGCAGCGCTACTTCCTGACCGCCTATCGCGCCGCGCCCGTCAAGGCACCGCGCGTGCTGTTCAAGATGGGCCTCAACCATATCGGCCGCGGGACCACGCCGACGTCGATCGTCGACCTGGGCTCGCTCCTGCCCGGCCTGGCGGCAGCGAACGGGAAGACGGCGTTGACGGTTGCTTATGTCCCGCTGGGCGGGTCGGTGCGCCAAATCAGCCCTTCGCCGGCAGCCTTTACAAAGGTCGTACCCTATGAAGACGAGATGATCGGCCCGATCCTCGACGCTGCGGGGATCGCCCGCGACAGCATCCCGGCCGAAGGCCATGTGCTGATCCCGCTCGCGCCGCTGCGCCATAATCTCGCGGGCAAGAAGCTCCGCGAGCTCCCCGCCTATTCCCGTTTCATGCTGCTCGGCGTCGACTATCTCGTCACGACGCGCGGCGCCGAGCCGGCGACGCATTTCGAAGCCATAGCCAAAGCGCCGCGCTGATACGGCAGATCGACCGAAGCGCCCTTTTCCCGCCGCGATTTCGCCTCTATGACGGGCCAATGACATTCCGCTGGCATTTTTGCGACAGCGACGGCGAAAGATTTCCATGACAACCACCCCGGCCGCCAATGTGCCGACGCGCATCCAGCAGAACTTCCTCGCGCGTCACGAACGCCGCCTGCTCAACTGGATATGTCCTCGCCTCCCCGCATGGGTAACGCCCGACCAGTTGACGACGCTCGGCTTCCTCGGCGCGGTGATGGTGGCTGCGGGTTACATGCTCAGCTGGATCGACGACGAATGGCTGGGGCTTTGCCTCGCCGGCTATATCGTCAACTGGTTCGGCGACTCGCTCGATGGCAGCCTCGCGCGCTGGCGGCGGATCGAACGACCGAATTACGGATATTTCGTCGATCATAGCGTGGACGCCGTCGCGACCCTGCTGATGGTCGGCGCGATCGGGATGAGCCCCTATCTGCGGCTCGACGTCGCGCTGATGGCGGTCATCGGCTATTTCCTGCTGTCGATCCACACCTTCATCGCGGCCAAGGTCGTCGGCGAGTTTCGCCTGTCCTATATGGCGGGCGGGCCGACCGAGCTGCGCCTGATGCTGATGGCGATGACCGTGACGATGGCGTTCGTCGGCCCCGGCGACATCCGCGGCACGAATTTCTCGCCCTTCGACCTTTTCGGGCTGGTCATTGCCAGCATTCTGGTGACACTGTTCGTGGTCCAGAGCTTCACGACGGCGCGGATGCTCCGCGCACGCGGGGGTTAGGGCCGAAGCCGCGCCTGCGGATAGGTGCCGAGGAGGCGCAGCGATTTCGTCTGGAAATCAAGCTCCTCGAGCGCACGATCGATCCGCTCGTCGCCGGGCGCGCCGACGATGTCGGCATAGAATTTCGTCGCCGCGAAGCTGCCGCCGACCTGATAGCTTTCAAGCTTGGTCATGTTGACGCCGTTGGTCGCGAAACCGCCAAGCGCCTTGTAAAGCGCGGCGGGGATATTCTTCACCTCGAAGACGAAGGTCGTCATCAGTGGCACGTCGGCAGGCGGCTGGGTCAGCGGTTTCTGCGCGAGGACGACGAAGCGCGTCATGTTGTGGTCGGCATCTTCCATACCCGTGCCGTGCAGCGTCAGCCCGTAAAGCCCCGCGGCGTGCGGCGGAGCCAGAGCGGCCAGTCCGACCTCGTCGCTGTCGGCGACCCACGCGGCGGCGCCCGCCGTGTCACTGTGCGCAACCGGCGAGATGTTATTGGCCCGGAGCCATTTGCGGCACTGGCCGAGCGCCTGCTCGTGGCTCATCGCGCGCGTGACCGGACCGAGGTCGCGGCTCATCAGGCCATAGCGGATCGGCAGAAAATGCTCGCCGATGATGTGCAGACCGGATTCGGGGAGCAGGAAATGGATGTCGGCGACGCGTCCGTGCAGGCTGTTCTCGATCGGAATGATCGCGCGCTCGACGCTGCCGCCCAGCACCGCCTCGATCGCATCCTCGAACGAATAGCAAGGCATCGGCAGCGAGGCCGCGTCATATTCGCGCGCCGCCAGATCGCTGTTCGCGCCGGGGGCGCCCTGAAAAGCGAGGCCGCGTGCCGGATCGGCGAGCGCCGCCGCCTTCATTTCATCCACCAATCGCTGCGCCGAAGCCGAATAACTGCCCATGACTGCCCTTCCGAACTGCGCCGCGGCGCATAGCGAGGCATGAAGGGGCGCGCAACCGCAGCCCGTGCGATTTCATCCCCTTGCGCCGCGCATCGTGCCCCAGTAAGGGAGCGACCAAATCATATACGCGCCCACGGGCGGGCGTGAGCGAACGGGGCTGCAAGCATGGACGACCGCAACAATACTATTGCCGGCTGGGTTTTGTTCGCCGGCATTTGCGCACTGGGCCTGTCGATCGGCTCGGGCATGTTGTTTGCCAGCCATAACCCCGAAAAGCCGGGCTATCCGATCGAGGATGCCGAAGCCGGCGCAGGCGGCGGCAAGTCCGCGGTTCCCCTGCCCAACCTGCTCGCCGCAGCCGACGTCGAAAAGGGCAAGGCCGTGTTCGCCAAGTGCGCCGCGTGCCACACGGACAACCAGGGCGGTAACAACGGCATCGGCCCGAACCTCTACGCCGTCGTCGGCGACGAGATCGGCCATGGCCGCGGCGGTTTCGCCTTCTCCGATGCGCTCAAGAGCCATGGCGGCACCTGGACCTTCGAAAATCTCGACCAGTGGCTCGCCAGCCCGCGCAAGTTCGCCAACGGCACGAAAATGTCGTTCGCCGGTCTGTCGAGCCCCGAAGACCGCGCCAACCTGATGGTCTATCTGAACGCGCAGGGTTCGAATGTTCCGCTGCCGGCGGCCGAAGCGGCTCCCGCGGCCGATGCCGCCCCTGCAGCTGGCGCCGACAAGGGCGCCGCCCCGGCCGAAGCCGCCAAGGGTGCGGAAGGCGCCGCCGCGGCTCCCGCCGCTCCCGCCGAAGCCAAGAAATAATGCGTCTCGCGCCCGTCGCACTGGCGGGCGCGTTGCTGCTTGCCGGATGCGGCAAGGCCGACCAGCCGGCCCGACCTGCAGCCGATGACGGCGCGGTGGCCGAAGAACCCGCGCCCGCTGTCGAACCCACCGCCGCGATGGGCGAGCAGGTATTCAAACGCTGCGTCGCCTGCCATACGATCAACAAGGACGGCCCCAACGGGATCGGCCCGAACCTGCACGGCGTGGTCGGACGCGCCGTCGCATCGCATGCGGGCTTTTCCTACTCGTCGGCGCTGAAGGCCAAGGGCGGCGTCTGGGATGAAGCGCATCTCGAACAATTCATCGAAGCGCCGATGAAATATGCGCCCGGGACGCGCATGGCGTTCGCAGGCGTGATCGACGAGGCGGATCGCAAGGCGCTGTTCCTCTATCTGGAAAGCCAGAAATAGCGCCATTCCCCGCGACTCTGCGCGGGGAAGTGCCCTCAATGATGCTCGGCGTTGGCGTAGAAATCCTGGATGATCGCCCACGCTTCTTCGGCGGTCTCGACGAACCGGAACAGGTTCAGGTCGCGTGCGCTCACCACACCTTCCTCGACCAGCGCCTCGAAATTGACGACGCGGTGCCAGAATTCCTTGCCGAACAGCACGATCGGGATCGGCTTGATCTTGCCGGTCTGGATCAGCGTCAGCAGTTCGAACATCTCGTCGAAGGTGCCGAACCCGCCCGGGAAGACCGCGACGGCGCGCGCGCGGAGCAGGAAGTGCATCTTGCGCAGCGCGAAATAGTGGAACTGGAAGCTGAGCGACGGCGTCACGAAACGGTTCGGCGCCTGCTCGTGCGGCAGCACGATGTTGAGGCCGATCGATTCGCGACCCTCGTCGGCGGCGCCGCGGTTCGCGGCCTCCATGATCGAGGGACCGCCGCCCGAGCAGACGACGAAGTGGCGACAACCGTCCTCGTCGCACGGCACCTGGCTCGCGATCCGCGCCAGCTTGCGCGCCTCGTCGTAATATTTCGCCTTGGCCTTCAGGTGGCGCGCGATGTTGCGCTGGACGTCGTCGGTCGCTGCGGCTTCGAGCCCGTCCGCAGCGTCGGGTTCGGGAATGCGCGCCGAGCCATAGATCACGAGCGTCGACTCGATTCCGGCCTCGTCCAGCAGCAGTTCGGGCTTCAGCAGCTCGAGCTGGAAGCGCACGGGGCGCAGATCCTCGCGCAGCAGGAAATCATTGTCCTGGAAGGCAAGCTTGTAGGCCGGGTCGGCGGTCTGCGGGGTGGTGGTCGCCTGCTTGGCGAACTGCGCGTCGTCCTTGGCTTTGTGGAAACGCGAACGATGGGGCTGTTTGTCTTTTGTCATTCAGGTGCGGCTACTCGCTTCGCGTGACTTTGCCAAGACGGCGGCGCTCTAGCGGCAGTAACCGTTGCCGCTCATATCCATGTGGAAATGATTATAGTGGGCCGCATTATAATCGGGGCTGAGCACCGTACCGAAGCGGCGGCATGCCGATTTGTGGAGCGCGCGGAGAAAGTCCTGTGACGCCTTGTCGCCCTTCCACCCGCCATCGAGCATGATGCGGCGCCCGTCGGCCAGCACGAAGCCCGAGACGTCGATCGCGTTCGAATAGGCGTGCTGCGACAGTCGTCCCGAACGTCCGCCATAGATATTGCGGCAGCTGTAGGTGCCGAAGGTCTCGATCTTCACGACCTCGGATCCGAAGTATCTGCGTGCCGCGGGTTTGACCGCGAACTGCGCCCACGCCGCAAAATTCTTCGCAAGCGGGCAGGTCATCGCGCCAAGGCCCGAAACCGGGGTGCCGATATCGAGGAGCTTCACCGAATCGATCGAACTGCATCCGCCGCCATGATCCTGGTTCGGCAGAGGGGTGAAGCGCACCCCCGCCTGTTTGAGATCGAACGCGCATTGCTGCGCTTCGGCGCTGGTGAAGGACGGCGTACCGACGACTTGCGGACGGCTTGGCTTGCTCGCGACCGGACGTTTCCCGCCGCTATTCTTCATCGCCTCGGGCGCCCCGAAACAGGCGGATAGCGACAGCGCCGCGACGGCGGCGATCAGGATCCGGGGCTTCAGGAAAGGCGGGATCGGCATGGCCGTCAAATTACCGACAAGATGGTTAACAAGCCGTATACCTTTGCCTCGGCTCGTCGGAAATTTCGCGCGGACGGCGCAATTTGTTTGACAGTTGCGCGTGCGAACCTAAACGCGGCGCCGGGCCACGCGGTCCCAACGCCGCGCGAGCTCTCTGCAAGGAGAGACTATAATGAGTGAAGTGACGACGCCACAGGTGCGACCGACGCGCCCCTATTTTTCTTCCGGTCCCTGCGCCAAGCCGCCGGTCTGGTCCCCCGAAAAACTAGCTACCGAATCGCTCGGCCGCTCGCACCGCGCGAAGATCGGCAAGACGCGCCTCGCTCATTGCATCGACCTGATGCGCGAGATGCTGCAGCTTCCCGACACGCACCGCATCGGCATCGTGCCTGGATCGGACACCGGCGCCTTCGAAATGGCGATGTGGACGATGCTCGGCGCCCGCCCCGTCACGACGCTCGCTTGGGAGAGCTTCGGCGAGGGCTGGGTCACCGATGCCGCGAAGCAGCTCAAGCTCGACCCCACCGTCATCCGCGCCGATTACGGCCAGCTTCCCGACCTCGGCCAAGTCGACTGGTCGAATGATGTCCTTTTCACCTGGAACGGCACCACCTCGGGCGTTCGCGTCCCGAACGGCGACTGGATCGCCGCCGACCGCGAAGGCCTGAGCTTCGCCGACGCGACCTCGGCCGTGTTCGCCTACGACCTGCCGTGGGACAAGATCGACGTCGCGACCTTCAGCTGGCAGAAAGTGCTCGGCGGCGAAGGCGGCCATGGCGTGCTGATCCTCGGCCCGCGCGCGGTCGAACGGCTCGAAAATTACACCCCCGCCTGGCCGCTGCCGAAGGTCTTCCGCCTCGTTTCGAAGGGCGCGCTCGCCGAAGGCGTGTTCAAGGGCGAGACGATCAACACCCCGTCGATGCTCGCGGTCGAGGACGCGATCTTCGCGCTCGAATGGGCGAAGTTGCTGGGCGGTCTCGACGGCCTCAAGGCCCGCAGCGATGCCAACGCCGCCGCACTCGACAAGATCGTCGAAGAACGCGAGTGGCTGAGCCACCTCGCCGCCGACCCGGCCAGCCGCTCGAAGACCTCGGTCTGCCTGTCGGTCGCGGGCGCCGACGAAGCCTTCATCAAGAAGTTCGCCGGCCTGCTCGAAGCCGAAGGCGCGGCGTATGACATCGCGGGCTACCGCGATGCGCCTCCGGGCCTGCGTATCTGGTGCGGCGCGACCGTCGACACCGCCGATATCGAAGCGCTCGGCCCGTGGCTCGACTGGGCCTACGCCTCGCTCAACGCCTGAACTCTTTTAATCGTCATTCTCGCGAAGGCGGGAATCCAGCTTTTTCCATCGTCATACCCAGCAGCGAACAAGGAAGCTGGACCCCCGCCTTCGCGGGGGTGACGAGAAAACAGGAATAGAAACATGACCGCACCCAAAGTTCTGATTTCCGACAAAATGGACCCCAAGGCCGCCGCGATCTTCAAGGAACGTGGCATCGACGTCGATGTCATCACCGGCAAGACCAAGGATGAGCTGATCGCGATGATCGGCGACTATGACGGCCTCGCGATCCGCTCGGCCACGAAAGTCACCGCGGACGTCCTCGCCGCCGCGACGAACCTGAAGGTCGTCGGCCGCGCCGGGATCGGTGTCGACAATGTCGACATTCCCTCGGCGTCGAAGCAGGGCGTCATCGTGATGAACACGCCCTTCGGCAACAGCATCACCACCGCCGAGCATGCGATCGCGATGATGTTCGCGCTCGCGCGCCAGATCCCCGAAGCGAACACGCTGACGCAGGCGGGCAAATGGCCGAAGAATGACTTCATGGGCGTCGAGCTCACGTCGAAGACGCTCGGCCTGATCGGCTGCGGCAACATCGGCAGCATCGTCGCCGAGCGCGCCCTCGGCCTGCGGATGAAGGTCGTTGCCTTCGACCCCTTCCTGACCCCCGAGCGCGCGATCGAACTCGGCGTCGAAAAGGCCGATCTCGACACTTTGCTCGCCAAGGCCGATTTCATCACGCTGCACACGCCGCTGACTGACCAGACGCGCAATATCCTGTCGGCCGAGAATATCGCCAAGGCGAAGAAGGGCGTCCGCATCATCAACTGCGCGCGCGGCGGCCTGATCGACGAAGCGGCGCTCAAGGACGCGCTCGACAGCGGCCACGTCGCGGGCGCCGCGCTCGACGTGTTCCAGACCGAACCGCCGGCGGCCGACCACCCGCTGTTCGGCACCCCGAACTTCATCTGCACGCCGCACCTCGGTGCGTCGACCGATGAAGCGCAGGTCAATGTCGCCATCCAGGTCGCCGAGCAGATCAGCGATTATCTCCTCACCGGCGGCATCACCAACGCGCTCAACGTGCCGAGCCTGTCGGCCGAGGAAGCGCCGAAGCTGCGCCCCTATATGAGCCTCGCAGAAAAGCTCGGCAGCCTCGTCGGCCAGCTCGCGCACGACAACCTCACCACCATCTCGATCGAGGTCGAAGGCGCCGCCGCCGAGCTCAACCTCAAGCCGATCACTGCCGCGGTGCTCACCGGCCTGATGCGCCGCTACTCGGACAGCGTGAACATGGTCAACGCCCCGCACCTCGCGCGCGAACGCGGGCTCGACGTCCGCGAAGTTCGCCACGACCGCGACGGCGATTACCACACGCTCGTCCGCGTCACCGTCGCGACCGAGGCAGGCGACCGCTCGGTCGCGGGCACGCTGTTCAGCAACGGCGACCCGCGCCTCGTCGAAATGTTCGGCATCAAGGTCGAGGCCGATCTCGACGGCCATATGCTCTATATCGTCAACGAGGATGCTCCGGGCTTCATCGGCCGCATCGGCACCGCGCTCGGCGAAGCCGGGCTCAACATCGGAACCTTCCACCTCGGCCGCCGCGCCGCAGGCGGCGAAGCCGTGCTGCTTTTGAGCCTCGACTCGCCGATGCCCGAACCTTTGCTGTGGCAACTTTGCCAGCTTCCGGGCGTGAAGACGGTGAAGGGTTTGAAGTTCTGACCATCCGGCGGGAGCGGTTGAAACGCTCCCGCCACCCTTCTAAGGCCGCAATCGATGACCAAGGCCCCTGCCCTGCTGCCCGAAGGCCTCCGCGACCGCCTGCCCGCGCAGGCCGAGGCCGCCTCGCGCGTCACCCGCGCGCTCGTCGATGCGATGCGCTCGCACGGCTATGGCCGCGTCTCGCCCCCGCTCGCCGAGTTTCGCGAGACGCTCGGCACCGATGACGATCGCAGCGCCCGCGACCTCTTGCGCTTCACCGATCCGGTGTCGCAGCGGACCCTCGCGCTGCGTCCCGACATCACGCGGCAGGTTGGCCGCATCGCCACCTCACTGCTCGCCAAGGCGCCGCGCCCGCTGCGGCTCTGCTATGCCGGCCAGATCGTCAAGCTCCGCGCCAGCCAGCTTCGCCCCGCGCGCGAAATGCTGCAGGTCGGCGCCGAGCTGATCGGCAGCGACAGCGTCGCCGCCGCGCGCGAGATCGTCACCGTCGCGATCGAGGCGCTCGATGCGGCCGGGATCGGCGACGTCACGATTGATTTCACCTTGCCCGATGCGGTCGGTCTGCTTGCAAACGGACCGCTGCCGGTCGCCGCCGATATTGAAAGCCTGCGCGACGAACTCGATGCGAAGGACGCCGGCGCACTCGTCCGCATCGGCGCCGGGGCCTATCTGCCCTTGCTCCGCGCGACCGGCCCGTTCGACCGCGCCATCGCCGACCTGCGCGCTTTCGACAAAGCTGGCGTGCTCACCAGCCGCATCGACGCACTGGAAGAAATCGCGGCGCCGATCCGCGGCCGCGTCAATCTGACCCTCGATCCCACCGAGCGCCACGGCTTCGCCTACCAGAGCTGGTTCGGCTTCCAGATCTTCGTCCCCGGTCAGGGCGACGCGATCGGCCGCGGCGGCGGCTATGCGATCCCGGTCGGCGACAGTCAGGAAGAGCCCGCCGTCGGTTTCTCGCTCTACCCCGACCCGCTGATCGACGATGGCCTCGGCGCCGAGGACGAGGCCGAACGCCGCATCTTCCTGCCGCTCGGCCATGATCCCGCGCTCGCATCGAGCCTGCGCGCCGACGGATGGCAGACGGTCGCGGCGCTGACCGAAGACGAGGACGCAAAGCGCCTCGGCTGCGGATTCATCCTCGGCCCCGACGGACCCTTCGAAGCCTAAAAATCCGAAATCCCGAAACGCGGAATCCCCTGGTTGACGCCCGGCGGATCGAGCACGGTCACGTCGAGCTCGACCGGTTCGCCGATCCAGTGCGCAAGGCTGGTATGATCGGCGAGATCGTCGTCGGTGAGCGGATGAACGAGCGCACGCAGCCCCGTTGCCTCGATCGCCGCGACGACCGCAGGCCGATGGCCGGCCAGAAAGTGCACCTCATATTGCGCAATCGGATGCGGCCCCGCCGCGCGGTCGGTCAACGCCCCGACGAACAGGATCGCGGGATCGGCGCCGAACGCATCGCGGAGCGCGACGGCGGCGGGCCGCTCGGCGGGATCATAATAGATATGCGCATGATAGGGCGCGTCGGGGCTGGTCATACCCCGATGCTTACCGCAACGATCAGCGTGCGAACACCCGCTTCAACCACGCGTCGACCGTCGCGGTGGGCGCATAGGCCGGATCTCCCAACCGGCGGTTGATCTCGGCATGGCCCTGCAAGCCCTCGCCCGGGAAGCTCCCGCGTTCGACCTTGCTCCCGCCCGCCACCAGCGCCTTCTCCAGCGCCTCGGCCTGCCGCACCCCGTCGGGGCGCTGTACGTGGAGCAGGAGGAATTGCGGCACATTGGGCGCTCCCGCCTGTAATGTCGGCGACAGCGCCTTCTGGCGCGCCGGATCGGTACCGAATGCCTGCTTGTATGTCGCCTGCATGATCTGCGGCCCGTCCTTCATCTGCGCCGGCACGTCATAGGCCGCGCCGTCGATCGGGATCACGCCGGCGATATCGGCGAAACTCAGCCCCGCGGCGCGCAGATATGTCTCGTCGGCCCCGACCACGGCGACCAGATGCGCCCCCGCGCTGTGTCCCATCAGCACGATCCGCCGCCGGTCGATGCCCAGCGCGGCCGCGCGGTCGACCAGCGCCTTGACCGCGCTCGCGACGTCGGCCGCCTGCTGCTCGACCGTTGCGTCGGGAACGAGGCGGTAGTTGATCGATGCGAAGGCATAGCCCTCGCCCGGATAATGCTCGGGTTTGAACTGGCCGGTCGCATTGTCCTTGCTGCCGCGCTTCCAGCCGCCTCCGTGGACGAAGACGACCAGCGGCGCCGGCCCCTCCGCATCCTTCGCGCGCCACACATCAAGGGTTTGCAGCGGGTTGCTGCCATAGGAAATCGTCTCGCTGCCGGGCGCCTTCGGCCCCTCGTCAGCGCCCATGCGTTCGGCCATGCGTTCGCGCAACCGGTCGCGCATCCGCTCGCGCGCGTCGGCAAAGGGCGCAGACACCGTCACGCTCGCCGCCGCAAAGGCCGCCACTGCGGCATATCCCAACCAGTCTCGTTTCATCATCGTCCGTCTCCGCTGTCCCGGCACACCCGATCTTGCCCGCAATTGTCGCAAAATCATCCCGCTTTGGGTTGCCTCTCCGGCCAAATCCGCTAAGGCCGCGCCGGGCCCGCACTGGTCGTTTTTGGCCCGGTTCAGCAGGACAGCATCATGGCAAATGTCACCGTCATCGGGTCGCAGTGGGGCGACGAGGGCAAGGGCAAGATCGTCGACTGGCTCGCAAGCCGTGCCGACGCAGTCGTCCGCTTTCAGGGCGGCCACAACGCCGGCCACACGCTCGTCGTCGGCGAACAGGTGTACAAGCTGTCGCTGCTCCCCTCGGGCATCGTAACCGGCACGCTGTCGATCATCGGCAACGGCGTCGTCCTCGATCCCTGGGCTCTGCGCGACGAGATGGCAAAGCTGCGCGGCCAGGGCGTCGAGATCAACGCCGACAATTTCGCAATCGCCGACAATTGCGCGCTGATCCTGCCCTTCCACCGCGATCTCGACGCGCTGCGCGAAACGGCTGCAGGCGCGGGCAAGATCGGTACCACCGGCCGCGGCATCGGCCCCGCCTATGAAGACAAGGTCGGCCGCCGCGCGATCCGCGTCTGCGACCTCGCGCACCTCGACAAGCTCGATCCGCAGCTCGACCGCCTGACCGCACACCACGACGCGCTGCGCGCCGGTTTCGGCGAGCCGCCGATCGACCGCGAGCGGCTGATCGCCGACCTGTCCGAAATCGCCGACTTCGTGCTCGAATATGCCCAGCCCGTCTGGAAGCGCCTCAAGAAGGTCCGCAAGGCCGGCGCGCGCATCCTGTTCGAGGGCGCGCAGGGCGTGCTCCTCGACGTCGATCACGGCACCTATCCCTTCGTCACCAGCTCGAACACCGTCAGCGGCACCGCCGCCTCTGGCTCGGGCCTCGGCCCGAGCGCGGTCGGCTTCGTCCTCGGCATCGCCAAGGCCTATACGACGCGCGTCGGCAGCGGCCCCTTCCCGACCGAGCTCGAGGACGAGATCGGCCAGCGGCTCGGCGAGCGCGGGCATGAATTCGGCACCGTCACCGGGCGCAAGCGCCGCTGCGGCTGGTTCGACGCGGTGCTCGTGCGCCAGAGCTGCGCCGTGTCGGGGGTCACCGGCATCGCGCTCACCAAGCTCGACGTGCTCGACGGGTTCGACACGATCCGCATCTGCACCGGCTATCGCCTGCGCGGCAAGATCCTCGACTATTTCCCCTCCCACGCCGCCGATCAGGCCGAGGTCGAACCGATTTACGAGGAAATGGACGGCTGGCACGAATCGACCGCGGGCGCGCGCAGCTATGCCGACCTGCCGGCGCAGGCGATCAAATATATCCAGCGCGTGCAGGAATTGATCGAGACCCCGATCGCACTCGTGTCGACCAGTCCCGAGCGCGAAGACACGATCCTGATCCGCGACCCGTTCAGCGACTAGCCGGCCTGCCCCTCCCCACGCTATAGCGGCTCTGTGGGAGGGGGCCGATGACGACCAGAAGAACCGGCTGGGCCGAAGACGAGCGGTTGCTGTTCGTGCTGATCGCCGCGCTGCTCGCGATGAGCGCAATCATTGTCGCTGTAGCGGGCACGGGTATCGACGGCACGCGAATGCTGATCCGCGCGACCGCGCGCAGTTCGCTCCTGATCTTCCTCGCTGCATTCGCCGCCAGTTCGCTGGCGCGCCTGTGGCCCGCCCCGACGACGCGATGGATGATCCGCAACCGCCGCTGGCTGGGGCTGGGCTTTGCCTTCTCGCATCTTGTCCACCTGATCGCGATCCTGTGGCTGTTTGGTGTTTATGGCGGAGAGACGCCGCCCCCGCCGATGCGCACGATCATCGGGGGCGGCATCGCCTATGTCTTCATCGCGCTGCTTGCCGCGACGTCGTGGAACGGCGCGGTTCGCGCGCTCGGAGCGCGCAACTGGCAGCGGCTGCACAAGGCCGGCGTCTGGTATATCTGGCTGATCTTCATGGTCAGCTATGGCGGCCGCGCGGCCATAAATCCGCTTTACCTGCCGCCCGCGATGCTGCTTGTCGGTGCGGCGGCGTTGCGCCTCGTCGCCTCGCGCCGCCGTGCCGCCGCCTAGGGTCTTGCGGCTGCGACCGCGCGGATCGCCGCAACGAAGCCTTCGGGATCGTCCTCCTGGATGAAATGGCCGCCCTTCAGTGTGCGATGGGCGACACGCGAGGCTCCGGGAACGCGTGCCGTAAACAGCGCATCGCCGCCGCGGGTGATCGGATCGCCGTCGGAGAAGCAGCAGAGGAACGGCTCGTTGAATTTCTCCAGCGCCGCCCACGCGCGCTTCTGGTCGGGCACCGCAACATTGTCGCCGAGCGGCACGAACGACGGATAGACACGCGCGGCAACCTTCGACGCCCGCGTCGGAAAGGGCGCGTCATAGGCCGCGATTTCTTCGGCGCTGAGTTCGCGCTTCGCTCCCGCCTTGACAATCTTGCCGATCGGAAACACCGGACTGTAGCGCGAGAAGGCGCGCCAGATCGCGAAGGCGCGCGGCGCCGCCTGGCCTTCGGGAAGCCCACCGTTCGACAGCGCTACGCCCGCGAAGCGCCCGGGCATTTCGGCGACGAGACGTAGGCCGATCAGCGAACCCCAGTCCTGGCACGCGAGGATCATGTTTTTCAGATCGAGCGCTTCGATCCATTGCCGCATCCATGCGACTTGCGCAGCGTAGCTATAGTCGGAGCGATCGAGCGGCTTGTCCGAGCGGCCGAAGCCGATCAGGTCGGGCGCGACCACGCGAAAGCCCGAACTTACGGCCGGGCCGATCATGTGACGGTAGAGATAGGCCCACGTCGGCTCGCCATGCAGCATCAGCACCGGCTGCGCATCGACCGGCCCCTCATCGACATAATGAACCCGCAGCCCGTCCGCGATCTCCAGATAGTTCGGCTTGTACGGCCAGTCGGGCAGCCCCTCGAAGCGCGCGTCCGGCGTGCGATAGATCCGCATATTGTCCCCCTCTTCCCGGGGTCAGCTTAGCGCAGGCCGCGGCCTTGTCCATGCGCGGCGATGCCCTATGGTGGCGCGATGCGCTTCGTTCCCACCCTGTTCCTTCTCCTGTTGTCGGCTTGCGGGTCGGCGCAATCGCAGCCGCTGCCCGCCGGGACGAAGATCGGTCGCCTGCTCGTCGACAAGAGCGACCGCGTCCTCATCGGCTATTCGGGAAGCCGCGAGGTCCTCCGCTATACCCATATCCGCCTCGGCGACGCGCCGGTCGGGCACAAGCGTTTCGAGGGCGACGAAAAGACCCCCGAGGGCAGCTACACGATCAGCGGCCGCAATCCGAAGAGCGCCTATCACCTGTCGCTGCGCATTTCCTATCCCAACGCGGTCGACCGCGCCTATGCAAAGGCACGCGGGCGGTCGCCCGGCGGCGACATCTTCATCCACGGTCAGCCGAACGCGTGGATCGGCCCGACGATCGCGCGCGACTGGACCGACGGCTGCATCGCGCTGTCGAACACCGAGATCAAACAACTGTGGGATGCCGTTCCCGACGGCACCCCCATCACCATTCGTCCCTGAAGGAGCAAATATGGCCCGCGATATCCTGGTCTTTTACGGCAGCTATCGCCGCGACCGTCAGGGCATCAAACTCGCACGCTGGATCGTCGAAGCGCTACAGGCGCGCGGCGACAATGCCGAACTGATCGATGCCAAAGTCGTCGACCTGCCGATCCTCGATCGCCGGTTCAGCGATTACAGGGACGGCGAAGCGCCGGCCGCGATGGCCGAGCTTGCCGCGCGGATCGCGGCCGCCGACGGCTTCGTCTTTGTCGCGGGCGAATATAACGGCGGGCTGCAGCCGGGACTCAAGAATCTGACCGACCATTTCCTCGAACAATATTACTGGCGACCGGCGGCGATCGCGTCCTACTCGGCCGGTCCCTTTGCGGGGATCAAATCCGCGACGGCGTGGCGCAGCACGCTCGCGGTGCTGGGAATGGTGGTCACCTCGACGCCGTTGTCGCTTGCACGGATCGGCGGCGCGTTCGACGCCGACGGCAAGCTGACGGGAGACGACGGCGGGCGGCTTGAAAAGGCGTTCCCGCGCTTCGCCGACGATCTTGGCTGGTGGATCGACGCCGCGCAGGCGCAGCGCGAAAAACAGGCCCCGCCCTATTAACCCGATTTGAGTTCGCGGCCGAGACGCAGGCTCGCGCGCCAGAAGAAGAAAGCGGGGATCAACCCGAGCCATGCCGCGCCATAGAGGACGTAGCGCACGCTCTCCTGCCCATAGGTCGGCGCGAGCTGGTCCGACAGCACGCCGAACAGGAATGGCCCGAACCCCAGCCCGATCAGATTCTGCCCGAACAGCATGATCGACGCCGCGACCGCGCGCGCTTGCGGGCGGACCAGCCCCTGAACACAAGCATAAGCTGGACCGTAATAGGCGGAGTTGAGGATCGTGGGAATGATCAGCAGCGCGACCGCGACGCGCCAGTCCTCCATATAATAGCCGAGGAACAGGATCGGCGCCGCGACCGCCATGCCATAGGCGGGGAAGGTCAGGATGTGGCGCTTGTCGCGCGGCCCGAACTTGTCGGCCATCTTGCCGCCGAGCCACGTGCCGAACACGCCAGCGAGGCCCAGCACGACCGCCATCGACAGCCCCGCCTCGGTCGTCGAAAGCCCGTGGCTCCGAATGAAGAAGCTGATCGTCCACAGCGCCTTGCCATAGCCGAGGAAAGCAACGACCGACGACGCGATCAGGATATAGACGAAAGCGCGCGAGGCGAAGATTTCGCGCATCGCTTCGCCGGTCGACAGCCGAGCGGGAGCCTCTGCAGTGGTGACCTCGACGGATCGCAGATGGCGCGGTTCGCGCATGAAAAAGAGGACGACGAGTGCGAGCAGCAATCCCGGCGCGCCGACGAGCATCAGTGCAACGCGCCAGCCATAGAGATCGTTGACGACCCCGCCGATGATCAGCCCGAGCAGCGACCCGATCGGCACGCCAAGCCCGTAGAAGGCGATCGCCGACGAGCGCTTTTCGGGCGCGACGCTGTCCGCAATGAGCGAATGCGCGGCGGGCGTGCAGCCGGCCTCGCCGATCCCGACGCCGATGCGCGCGAACAGCAGCTGCACGAAATTCTGCGCAAGCCCGCACATCGCAGTCATCGCGGACCAGATCGCGAGCGACAGCGAGATCAGCCGGACGCGGTTCGATCCCGCCTTGTCGGCATAGCGCGCGATCGGAATGCCGAGCAGCGCGTAAAAGACCGCGAAGGCGGGTCCGGCAAGCAGGCCGAGTTCGGTATCGGTCAAATGCAGATCGCGTTTGATCGGCTCGGCGAGGATGTTGACGATCTGCCGGTCGAGAAAGTTGAAGATATAGACGACGAGCAGGATCCACAGCATCGTCCGCGTGTGCGCGGCAACGCTGTCGGAGGGCGGCGAGCCGATGCCGGCGGCAAGGGCAGGTTTATCCGTCATTTTTCTCTCCCGAACGGGCAAGGTGCAGACCGCGGCGCAGCCTGTCAACGCCGCCGCGGCGAGCCGGAACAAGGCGCTTGCAATTGCCGCTACGGCTGCCAGCCTGCGACCATGCAGAAAATTTTCCTCGCCGCCGCCGTGTCGCTCCTCGCGCTGGCCCCCGCCGCGGCGATGCCGCCGCCGCTGCCGCCGGTCGAGGACAAGGACGCCGCAACACTGCAGGCCGAGATGACGCAGGGGTCGATGTACGACGAACTGCTCACGACCCTCTATCTCGACCGCATCCTGAAGATCGACGATTACGGGCCCAAGCTCGATGCCGTCATCGCCACCTTCCCCGACGCGGAGAGCGAGGCGAAGCGCCTGTGGCAGGAACGTCAGGCCGGCAAGGTCCGCGGTCCGCTCCACGGCATCCCGGTGCTGATCAAGGACAATATCGAGGCGAAGGGTCCGCTGCCGACAACGGCGGGGAGCCTCGCGCTCAAGGACAATGTCACCGGCCGCGATGCGCCGATCGTCGCGCGTCTGCGCGAGGCGGGCGCGGTGATCCTCGGCAAGACGAACCTCAGCGAATGGGCGAATATCCGTTCGGGCGATTCAACGAGCGGCTGGAGCGCGGTCGGAGGGCTGACGAAGAATCCGCACGCGCTGAACCGCAACGCCTGCGGCTCGTCGTCGGGCAGCGGCGCCGCGGTCGCGGCGAGCCTTGCTCCGCTGGCGATCGGGACCGAGACCGACGGGTCGATCACCTGCCCCGCCGCGATCAACGGCATCGTCGGGTTCAAGCCGACGGTGGGCCTCGTCAGCCGCACCTTCATCGTGCCGATCAGCCACAGTCAGGACACCGCCGGGCCGATGGCGCTGACCGTGCGCGACGCGGCGGCGCTGCTCGGCGTTATCGCGGGCAGCGATCCCGCCGATCCGGCGACCGCCGAAGCCGATGCGCGAAAGACCGACTATGCGGCGAAACTCTCGCCCGACGCGCTGAAGGGCAAGAAGATCGGCGTGCTGCGCGACCGCATCGGCGGCCGCGCGGACATCGCGGCGCTGTTCGATGCGGCGCTGAAGGCGATGGAGGGCGCGGGCGCGACGATCGTCGAGATCAAGGATAGCAAATCGGGCCAGGACGAACTCGGCGCCGCCGAGCTCGAAGTCCTGATGACCGAGTTGAAGGCGGACATGGCGACCTATCTCGCTTCGCGCCCCGCCAAGGATGGCCCCAAGACGCTTGGCGACCTGATCGCGTTCAACAAGGCGCATCCCGAGGAGCTGCGCTGGTTCGACCAGTCACTGTTCGAACTGGCCGAGACGAAGGGCGGCCTCGACAGCCCTGCCTATCGCGAAGCGAAAGCCAAGGCGGCGCGGCTCGCCGGACCCGAAGGCATCGACCGGCTACTCGCGGAGAATAAGGCCGATTTCCTCGTCGGCGTCACCAACGGCCCGGCGTGGACAACCGACCTCGTCAACGGCGACCATTATACGGGCCCCAGCGTCAGCCAGATGCCCGCGGTCGCGGGCTATCCGCACCTCACGGTGCCGATGGGCGCGGTCGAAGGCCTGCCGATCGGCCTGTCGATCATCGGACCGAAATGGAGCGACGCCGACGTGCTGGCGGCGGGATATGCCTATGAGCAGGCCAGCAGGAAACGGGTCGCGCCGACGTACAGGCCGCAATGATCAGCGGCGGCTCTGCCGCTTCTTCCAGCCCATTTCCTCGAGTTCGAGCAATTCCATCGGCACGTGAATCGTGCGGATCGCCAGTCTGACCTCGATCAGGAACAGGACCAGCGACACCAGCAGCAGCAGCATCGCGACCGCAAAAACCCAAGCCGCGGCGAGCCCGAGGTCAAAGCCCGCTACCGCTTGGGTGAACAGCAGCGCGACGAGCAGGCAAACGACGATGCCGCACGCGACCGCCGCGGCGATCGAATTGTTGATCACATCGATGCGACGGTCGACGACGCGCAGTTCGGCAACGACGCGCTCATGCTCCGCTCCCTCGGTCTCGGCCCAGAGCTCCATCAGCCGGCGCGAGCGGTCGACCACCCGCGCAAGCCGGCCGGTAAAGACGTTGAGCAGGCTGCCGGTAGCCACCAGCAGGAATACCGGCGTGACCGACAGCTGGATCGTCTCGGCAATGGCGCCGAGGCCGGAGGCCATTAGCCGCCCGCCGCGACCGACGGCGTGTTCACGCCGTGCATCTGCAGGAACTTGCGGACGTTGCGCGCGGCCTGACGGATGCGCTGCTCATTCTCGACCATCGCGATGCGGACATAGCCTTCGCCGTCCTCGCCATAGCCGACGCCGGGTGCGACCGCGACCTTGGCGTGGGTCAGGAGCTGCTTCGAAAATTCGAGGCTGCCCATTTCCTTGAGCGCGGGCGGTAGCGGTGCCCAGGCGAACATCGACGCGGGCGGGCTCGGGATATCCCAGCCGGCGCGGGCGAAGCTTTCGACCATGACGTCGCGGCGTTTCTGATAGAGTTCGCGGTTTTTCTGGACGATGTCCTGCGGCCCGTTGAGCGCCGCGCAGGCGGCGGCCTGAATGGGGGTGAAGGCGCCATAGTCGAGGTAGGATTTCACGCGCGTCATCGCCGCGATCAGCCGCTTGTTGCCGACCGCAAAGCCCATGCGCCAGCCCGCCATCGAATAGGTCTTCGACATCGAGGTGAATTCGATCGCGACATCCTTCGCGCCCGGCACCTGCAGGATCGAGGGGGTGGGGTTGCCGTCGTAATAGAGCTCCGAATAGGCAAGGTCGCTCAGCACCCAGACCTTGTTCTCCTTCGCCCAGGCGACGAGGCGTTCGTAGAAAGCCAGGTCGACGGCTTCGGCGGTCGGGTTAGACGGGTAATTGACGACAAGGATCGACGGACGCGGGACGGTGAAGGCCATCGCGCGGTCGAGCGCGCGCCAGTAATTCTCGTCGGGCGTCGTCGGCACGCTGCGGATCGTCGCGCCGGCGATGATGAAGCCGAAGGTGTGGATCGGATAGCTGGGGTTCGGCGCCAGCACGACGTCGCCGGGGCCGGTGATCGCGGTCGCGAGGCTCGCGAGCCCCTCCTTCGACCCCATCGTCACCACGACCTCGCTCTCGGGATCGAGTTCGACGTTGAAGCGGCGCGCGTAATAATTCGCTTGCGCGCGGCGAAGCCCCGGGATGCCCTTCGATTGCGAATAGCCGTGCGCGTCGGGCTTCGCCGCAACCTCGCACAATTTGTCGATCACATGCTGCGGCGGCGGCAGGTCTGGGTTGCCCATCCCCAGGTCGATGATGTCCTCTCCCGCGGCGCGGGCGGCCGCACGCATCGCATTGACTTCAGCGATGACATAGGGCGGCAGGCGCTTGATGCGATAGAATTCATCTTCGGACATGGGAAACTAGAACAACTCCTTTTCGTTGTGGACAGGTTGACGCGAGCGGCAGCCTCGCCAGCCGCTTCGCGGCTCGTTATAGGCATAATATCCGCACTGACCAGCAGGAACGAGCATGAGCGATACGGGCAAAAACGACACGACCGAAGCGCCGAACCCCTTCATGCCGTCACCCGACGATCTGCAGCATTGGGCCAGCGTCATGGGCCGCGCGCAGCAGATGATGCTCGACTATGCGCTGGGTCAGGCGAACCAGGGGAACAGCGCCGCCGCGGGCCTGTTCGACCCTGCAAGCTGGTTACAGAATCCGACGACGCAGGCCTGGACCGAACAATCGGCAAAAATGTGGGAGCAAGGCGTCGCCTTCTGGACGTCGATGGCGACGCTGCAGCCGCCCTTCGCTCCGGCCGCCGACGCGCCGCAGGACAAGCGCTTCGCCGATCCTGACTGGACCGCAAACCCCGTCTTCGCGCTGATCCGCCAGACCTATGGCCTGCTCACCGAGCAATTGCTGACGACGACGCGGACGATGCAGGGGCTCGACGAGCATGCGCGTGCGAAAATGGAGTTCGCCGCGAAGAATATGGCCGAGGCGCTGTCGCCCTCGAACCTCGCGATCACCAATCCGCAAGTGATCAAACGCGCGGTCGAGACGCGCGGCGAAAGCCTGCTCAAAGGTTTGAAGCATATGTTGACCGACCTGTCGCGCGGGCAGCTCAGCCACGTCGATCCCGACGCATTCGAGGTCGGCGTGAACATCGCCACCACCCCGGGCAAGGTGGTCCACGAAACCGACCTTTACCAGCTCATCCAGTATGAGCCGGCGACGAAGGACGTCTTCAAGGTCCCGCTCGTCATCTTCCCGCCGTGGATCAACCGTTTCTATATCCTCGATCTCAACCCGGCGAAAAGCTTCGTCAAATGGGCGGTCGAGCAGGGCCTTACCGTCTTCATGGTGTCATGGAAGTCGGCCGACGCCTCTATGAGCGAGATCATCTGGGACGATTATATCGCGGCGCAGGTCGATGCGATCGACACGGTGCGCGAACTGCTCGACGTCCCTTCGGTTCACACGATCGGCTATTGCGTCGCCGGCACCACCCTCGCCGCGACGCTCGCGATGCTCGCCGCGCAGGGCGAGGCCGACAAGGTCAAGTCGGTGACCTTCTTCACCGCACAGGTCGATTTCGAGCTGGCCGGCGACCTCAAGATGTTCGTCGACGACAGCTACCTCACCCTGCTGCAGCAATTGTCGGCGGGCGGATTCCTAGACGGACGCTATATGGCCGCGACCTTCAACAGCCTGCGCGGCCGCGACCTCATCTGGAATTATGTCGTCGGCAATTATCTGCTCGGCAACGACTATCCGCCGTTCGACCTCCTCTATTGGAACGGCGACACCACCAACCTGCCCGCCAAGTGGCACCGGCAATATCTGATCGACCTCTATCGCGACAACCGCATGGTGATCCCGAACAGCCTGTCGGTGATGGGCACCCCGATCGACCTGAAGAAGATCAGGACGCCCGCCTACATCCAGGCCGGCCGCGAGGACCATATCGCGCCGCTCGCCAGCGTATGGCGCCTGATGGACCATCTGGCGGGGCCGAAGACCTTCCTGCTTGCGGGATCCGGTCATATCGCGGGCGTGGTCAATCCTCCTGCTGCGGGCAAATATCAATATTGGACCGGCGACAATGATGCCGCGACGCTCGACGATTTTGTTGCGGGCGCAAGCGAGACCAAGGGCAGCTGGTGGCCGCACTGGATCGGCTGGATTTCGGCACAGGATGGCGCAAGGACGCCCGCCAAGGGCTCGCGAATCCCCGGAAAGGGCGCTAAAAAGGCGATCGAGGACGCGCCCGGCCGCTATGTCAAACAGCGGTAATATCTAGCGAATATACCGCTTCGGGGACGACGTTCCGACAATTTTTGTGCGCTGCACAATTTTTTCCTTGAAATCGCCGATCCACTCCTATATTGTGCACTGCAACATAAAGGAGTTGTCCCGATGGCTACCAAGATGGATAGTGCCGAAAAGGCTTTCGAAGCCGCGACGCTGGAAACCGCCGCCAAGCCGGTGGCCGCTCCTGCCGCTCCGGTGGTTGCTGCTCCGGCAGCACCCGTGAAGACCAAGACTGTCGCGGCGAAAGCCAAGCCGGTCCAAAAGAAAGCCGCAAAGCCGGCAGCGAAAAAGGCCGCCCCCAAGAAGGCGGCTGCAAAGACCATTGCCCCCAAGCCCACGAAGGTCGCGCCGAAGCCGGCCGCCGTCGTCACCAAAGGATTCAAGACCATGAACGACACCGTCAAGAAGTTCGCCGACGAAGCCAAGACCCGCGCCGAAACCCTGACCGCCGATTTCCAGGCGCGTTCGAAGGAAGCTCTCGCGAAGTCGAGCAAGCTCGCTGAAGAAGCCGTCGAATTCAACAAGGCGAACGTCGAAGCGCTCGTCGAAGCCGGCAAGATCGCTGCCAAGGGCATCGAAACCCTCGGCCAAGAAGGGGTCGCCTACGCTCGGAAGAGCTTCGAAGACACCTCGGCCGCGCTGAAGGGCTACACCGCCGTCAAGTCGCCGGCCGAATTCCTGAAGCTCTATGCCGAAAACAGCAAGAAGGCGTTCGACGCCGCTGTTGCGCAGACCTCGAAGACCAGCGAACTCGTCGTCAAGCTGACGAACGACAGCTTCGCGCCGATCTCGAACCGCGTTTCGGTCATCACCTCGAAGATGAAGGCAGCCTAAGGCTTTCCATCTTCCCGTTGGCGCGGGCTTCCCCCTCCTCTCCCCGTCCGCGCCGACATCCAAGACCGCTCGCTTCCACCGGAAGCGGGCGGTTCTTGCTTTCTGCCCCAACGAAAAGGGGGTTAATACCTCCCCGCCCTCTTGCGATTCCGCCCCGGCTTGCGATATTCCCGATAATGATGCTTCCCGCTTCGATCCCTCACGTCGTCCGCGCCATGGCGGGCAAGGATGAAGACGCTTCCGGTACGCCCGGCGTCGGCATCGCGACGCGCACGCGCGCGAAGCCCAAAAAGCCCTCGATGTACAAGGTGCTGCTGCTCAACGACGACTATACGCCGATGGAATTCGTCGTGATGGTGCTCCAGCGCTTTTTCAACATGGATATCGAACAGGCGACGCAGGTGATGCTGCATGTTCACCAGCAGGGCGTCGGTGTGTGCGGCGTGTTCAGCTACGAAGTCGCCGAGACCAAGGTCAACCAGGTCATGGACGCCGCGCGGCAGAACCAGCACCCGCTGCAATGCACGCTCGAAAAGGCGTAGTCCCTATTCGGCCGCGGGCTTTTGTGCCGCGGCAAGCAGCTCGGGCAATTCGGGAAACAACCGGCGGTACAGGACGCCGCTCGCCGCATCGTCGAGAAGGTGAATGTCGGCACCCACAAGCATCCGTCCGAAACTCTGCCCCGCCGGACTGGCGATGAAGGCGCGCGTGGCGGCAAGGTCGGTCGCCAACATCAGCTGACGATACAGATTGGCCAGCGTCACCCTGACATTTGACCGCTCCTCCGGCCAAACAGCGTCCACTCTCGCCAGAATGGCGAGATGGAACTGGCGGAGAACCGTCGGGTCACTGATCTCGGGATGCGCCGTCCGCAACCAGCCCGTCGCCTCCCGGGAAACAGCGAAACCCGTCCGATGCCGCAATTCGCTTTCGTTCAGGGCGATCAGTTCATCGGCCAGTGCATCGGCTTCGATCACCGCCACCGGATCGGGCGGCGGCTGTGGCGGCGGGATGGCGTGAACCGGGACCGCAACGGCCAGGCAAGCGACAACGCTGAAAAATGACCGACCGCGCAACCTCGCCTCCCCGGCATCGAGACGACAGCGTATCAGAATACGGCTTGCAGTCTATCCCGTCCGCGCCGCCTGCTCGGCCCTCAGCGCCGGCGACGGCTCGCCCTTCAGGTCGCCATAGCCCAGCGGCGCCCCGCACCCCGGACAGACCAGCGCCGTTCCGACATCGGTGCCGCATGCCCGGTGGATATAGCGCATCGCGGGCCCGCCTCCGGTTTCGCCGTCGGTATAGGCCCAGCGCTCGGCCCAACCGCGCATCGCATAGAGCACGCCGAACAGATCCTTGCCCTTGTCGGTCAGCCTGTATTCGTACCGCGGCGGCCGCGGCTGATAGGCATGGCGCTCGACCACCCCCTGCTTTTCCATAAGCTTCAGCCGAGCCGACACGAGTTGGGGGCCAAGGCCGGTGTTCGCTGCGATCGCCTCGAACCGGCGTCGGCCGAAAAACAGGTCGCGCAGGATGAGCAGCACCGCGCGGTCGCCGAGCAGTTCGGCCGACCGTCCGACGGGGCAGAAGGTGTCCGACAGATCCGTGCGTCTGGGCACTGCTCAAACCTTCCCGAAGAAAATCCTTGTCACTATGATTATCATAGTTACTATCCGGTGCAAGAGGAGAGTCGCCGATGCCCAGTCCCGCAGCCGTCATCATCGGAGCCGGCGACGCCACGGGCGGCGCGATTGCGCGCGCCTTTGCCGCCGAGGGCCTCACCGCCTGCGTCAACCGCCGCGAACGCAATGCCGACGCACTGGAAGCGCTCGCCCGGTCGATCCGCGACGACGGCCATCAGGCGCGTGCCTTCCCCGCCGACGCGCGCGACGAAGAGGCGATGATTGCGCTCTTCGACCAGGTCGAGGCTGAGGTCGGTCCGGTCGAGGTCGCGGTGTTCAACATCGGCGCCAATGTGAACTTCCCGATCGCCGAGACGACGGTGCGCGTTTACACCAAGGTCTGGGAAATGGCGTGCCTCGGCGGCTTCCTGATGGGCCGCGAAGCGGCAAAGCGCATGGCCCCGCGCGGCCGGGGCACGATCCTCTTCACTGGCGCAACCGCATCCTTGCGTGGAGGATCCGGCTTCTCTGCCTTTTCGGGTGCCAAGGGCGCCCTCCGCATGCTCGCGCAATCGATGGCGCGCGAGCTCGGGCCCAAGGGCATCCATGTTGCGCACACGATCATCGACGGCGCGATCGACACCGAATTCATCAAGGGCCGCCACCCCGATTTCGACAATGCGAAAGCGCAGGACCTGATCCTCAATCCGGATGCCATCGCGGCCAATTATGTGATGCTCTACAAGCAGCCGAGAAGCGCGTGGACGCACGAACTCGACCTTCGTCCCTGGGGAGAGAAATGGTGAGCAAAACCCTCGAACTCATTTTCGATTTCGGCAGCCCCAACGCCTATCTGACGCTGAAGGTGCTACCCGAATTGCTCGACCGCACCGGCGCCGATCTGGTCATCACACCCTGCCTGCTCGGCGGCATCTTCAAGGCGACGGGCAACAAGGCGCCGATGGTCCAATATGCCGAAGCGCCCGCGAAGCTCGCCTATGAAAATCTGGAGATGCGGCGCTTTATCGCAAAGCACGGCCTCTCGAAGTTCCGTCTCAATCCGCACTTCCCCGTCAACACGCTCACCATCATGCGCGGCGCGATCGTCGCCAACGACGAGGGCATTCTCGACGATTATGCCGACGCGGTGAACCGCGCGATGTGGGAAGAGGGCCTGAAGATGGACGACCCGGAGGTGATCGCGACCTTCCTGTCGGCCAACGGCTTCGACGGCCCCGCGCTGCTCACCCGCACGCAGGAGCCCGAGATCAAGGCGAAGCTCGTCGCCAACACCGAAGCCGCCGTCGCGCGCGGGGTGTTCGGCATTCCGACCTTCTTCGTCGGCAACGAGATATTCTTCGGAAAGGACAGGCTCGGTCAGGTTGAAGAGGCACTCGCCTGACCCTTAACTCGCCGCCCCTGCTTCGCGCGGGGGCGGCGGTTTTCTGGTCCCTAGTTGAAATCGAGCTGGATGATCTCGCTCGGCGTCGCGCGACAATACATTTCGATGGATTGCGCGCCGGTCGGATAGGTCGCGGTCATCGCGGCGCGGATACGCCATCCGCCATTGCCCTGCTCGAGCGAGACGAGCTTGTCGTACGACAGCTTCGTACCCCCGGTCGCGCCGATCTGCCGCGCCGCATCGTTCATGCAATTCTGCACCGACGGCCGCGCCGCGCCCGGCAAACCGCTGAGGTTCGCGCTCAGCGTGGCGGGTCCCGTCGACGCTGGCGGCGGGGTTTCGTCAGCGGTGCCGTCGGACTTTTTCTTCTTGCTGGCGAGCAAGGCAAGCAACCCGCCCGCGACGACGATGCCGCCAATGATCAGCCCGGTACTCGGGCCTTTCTTCTTTTCGGGCTCGGGTCCGGGCAGCGGAGTCAGATTGGCATAGCCATAGCCGAACTCGGCACGGCAGCCGTTCGTGACCCAGATATAGTCGGCGCCATAGCCCCATTGCCGTCCGGCATTGCATTTGCCGCCAATCTTGCGGACGAGTTCGACGCGGCCATTCGTCTGCACCGCGCATTGCTCGTAACGGTTGCTGCGCGACTCGCAGCGCAGCGTGCCGGCGAAATCATTGCCGGGATAGGTGCCGCCGGCATAGCCATAACGGAACTCGGCGCGGCAGCCGCCCGACACCCAGATGCCGTCGGCATCGAAGCCCCAGTCGCGTCCCTTCGAGCAGCGCCCGCCGATCACGCGGACAAGTTCGACGCGATTATCGGTGCGGACGTTGCAGCGTTGCTGGCGATTGCCGTAGGATTCGCAACGGATCGTGCCAGCCCAGCCCTGATTATAGCCTGTCGAACCGGTCGGCGGCGGATAGGGATAGGTGGTCTGGGCAAAGGCCGGGACGGCAAGCTGGCTGGCGACGAACGATGCGGCGGTAATCGCCGTTACGACAGGATTTCGCATAGCTATTTCTCCCCTGTTGAACTCTGTGCCCTACGTTCCTCATTTCCTTCGACTATCGACGCGAAGTGTTTCACATTTTCACGAGGTGCGCCACCGCGAAAGCCGAGCGCGCCCGCTTGCGCGCTTTCACGCATGCGCTAAAGCAACGCGATGGATCAAATCGTCATTCGCGGCGGCCAGCGACTCAAGGGCCGTATTCCCATCTCCGGCGCGAAGAATGCGGCGCTGACCTTGCTGCCGTGCGCGCTGCTCACCGACGAGCCGCTGACGCTTCGCAACCTGCCGCGCCTCGCCGACGTCGACGGCTTCGGCCATCTGCTCAACCAGCTCGGTTGCTCGACGACGATCGAAGGCTCGCGCCCCGAAGATTTCGGCCGCGTGATGACCGCGCGCGCGACGACGCTGACCTCGACCGTCGCGCCCTATGACATCGTCCGCAAGATGCGCGCGTCGATCCTCGTGCTCGGACCGCTGCTCGCGCGCGCGGGCGAAGCGACGGTGTCGCTGCCCGGCGGCTGCGCGATCGGCAACCGCCCGATCGACCTGCACCTCAAAGCCCTCGAAGCCTTCGGCGCCGAGATCGAGCTCGCCTCGGGCTATGTGAAGGCGGTCGCCCCCGGCGGTCGCCTCGCCGGCGGCAAATTCACCTTCCCCGTCGTCTCGGTCGGCGCGACCGAAAATGCCGTCATGGCGGCAGTCCTCGCCAAGGGCACCTGCGTCCTCGAAAATGCGGCGCGCGAGCCCGAGATCGTCGACCTCTGCAACTGCCTGGTCGCGATGGGCGCGCATATCGACGGCATCGGTACCGAGACGCTGACCATCGAAGGCGTCGACCGCCTGCATGGCGCGACCTATCGCGTGATGGCCGACCGCATCGAGGCGGGCAGCTATGCCTGCGCCGCAGTGATCACCGAGGGTGATGTCGAACTTGTGGGCGCGAAAGCCGACGAGATGGACGCGACGCTCGCCGCACTGCGCGAAGCCGGCGCGACGGTCGAGGAAACCAAGTCGGGCATCCGCGTTGCCATGTCGGGTCGCGCAGAACCCGTCACCCTGTCGACCGCCCCCTATCCGGGCTTCGCGACCGACATGCAGGCACAGTTCATGGCGATGGCGACACTCGGCACCGGCGCCTCGCTGTTCACCGAGACGATCTTCGAGAACCGCTACATGCACGTTCCCGAGCTTGCGCGCATGGGCTGCGATATCCAGGTCAAGGGTCGCACCGCGATCGTCCGCGGCGTCGACCATCTGGTCGGCGCGCCGGTGATGGCGACCGACCTTCGCGCCTCGATGAGCCTGATCATCGCAGGGTTGGCGGCGCAAGGTCAGACCGAGGTCAACCGCGTCTATCACCTCGACCGCGGCTATGAGCGGCTCGAGGAGAAGCTGCAGGCGGTCGGCGCCGATATCGAACGGATCAGCGCGGGGTAAGATGCTCGGCGCGGCCATAGGAGCCGCGCACATCGCCCTTGATCCAGTCGCCGAGCAATTTCAGATAGCCGTCGGTGATGCGCGTGACGCTGCGCGAGCCGTCCGCATTCGTCGTGAACTCGAACATGCCGTGATCGGTGTCGGGGAACAGATAGACGTCGACCGGCTTGCCGGCTTTCGCAAGCCCCGTCAGCGCGCCGCGCGTCGTTTCGATCGGTGCTTCGCGATCCTCGCCGGCTAGAACCCAGAGCAGCGGCGCATCGAGCTTCTTCAGCGCCGCGACCGCGTCATAGTCCCAGATCAGCTCGAGATTGTCGACGCGCGCGCGCCCGATCCGCTTGAGCTCATCGTTCGGCGTCCGCGCAATCGCGCCGCTATATTCGCCCTCGATCTTCGCCGCCCACGGCTTGTCCGCCATGTCGCGCCGGACCGCGTCGAGCGCGTCGTAACCGGTGTGGAATTCGGAGAGCAGCAGCTGCGACGTCGCCGCCGACAGCCGGTTGACCAGCGCAACCGCGTCGTCACCCAATCCGGCTGCGCGGACTTCCGACACCATCTGTTCGCGGTCCTCCTCGATCGGTGAGGCGACGAGGCCGAAACCGATCGCGACGAAATCGGCCTTCGTCCGCGTCGCGGCGAGCGGCGCGACCCAGCCGCCCTGGCTGCCGCCGAAGAAGCCCGCGCGGCCGAAACGCCCCTTCGCCATGCTGCGCGCCTGATCGAGCGCGTGCCCTGCATCCTCGGCGAGCAGTTCGAAGTTCTGGGTATATTCGCCTTCGGAGCCACCCGTCCCGCGCTTGTCATAGACGAAGACCGAAATTCCCTGAGCAGCCATCGCATAGCCATAGACGCCGCCGATCGGCGAGGTGCGCTCGGATCCATGCACCATCACGACGAGCGGCCGCTTGGCGTCGGGGGCGCCCGGCGGCTCGATCAGCATGCCATTCATCTTCGTCGCAACGCTGTCGAACGTCGCGGGCGTCTCGCGAAAGGCGACCGGCTTCCACGCCTTGCCGTTCACCGTCACGCTGTCGGAGCCGCACGAGAACGGTGCCGTCGTATCGGACGACGCGCCGCGCCGGCCATCGCGGAACAGATAGCGCAGTCCCGGAGCCGGTACCGCCGGGCTCTTCACGAGCACGACGAAATCACCGTCAGCGGCGGCATAAGTGCCGGGCGTACACGCCTGTGCGAAAGCCGGAGTCGCCGGCAGGGCAGCGAGCAGGAGGGCACCGAGGAGCTTTTTCATGAAGCTGTATTATTAGTACAATACAGCTTTGGCAACTAGCTTTCGCGTTCGACCGGCACCGAAACCATATTGCCGCTGACCGAAGGCCGCTCGGGCCGCTTGGCGACCGCGATCACCAGTCCGACCAGCGCCACGATGCCGCCCGCGATCGACAGCGTCGCCCAGTGGTAACCCTCGAACACCGTCGAAAAGCCCATCGCGATGATCGGGATCAGCACACTCGACCACGCCGCCTGCCCCGGCCCCACCGCGCGGATGACGTTGAAGTAGAGCGGAAAGGTCACCGCGCTTGCGATGATGCCGAGATAGAGGACGCCGCCGAGATAGGCGGGCGTTGCCTCGACCACCGGCGGCCCCGTAGTAATCCACGCATAGCTGCCATCGGCGAGCGCACCGAACAGCATCGCCCAGGCGATCATCACCACCATCGACTGCGCGCGCGCGATCCGCGTGCCCTGCATGACATTGGCGGTCGAGGCGCTGAAGACGCCCGACAGCGTCAGCACGGTGCCGAGGATCACCTCGTCCGCGCCCAGCGCCGCGGCGCGATATTCGTGCAGGATCATCAGCCCGACCCCGATAATTGCGATTCCCGCGCCGGCAAGAAAACGCTTTTCCAGCGGCGTCTTGAGGAACAGCCGCCCGAGGAGCGTGTTCGGCACGATCAGCAGTGCGAACAGCACCGCCACCAGCCCCGACGTGATATGCTGCTCGGCGCGATAGACGAAGTTGAAGTTGAAGGTGAATTGCGCGACGCCGAGCAACACCGCAAAGGCCATCGCGCGCGGTTCGAGCCAGATCTTCTCGCGCCTGACGGCGGCGAACGCGAACATGGCGATCGCCGCGACGCCGAAGCGGTAGGTCACCGACCAGCTTGGCGGGACGATGCCGAGCTGCCCCTTGATGACGATCCAGGTCGATCCCCAGATCAGCGTCACAAGCGCGAAAGGAAGAAGGACGCGCGGACTGAGCAGCCCCGGCTGCGTCTCGCTCATAGCGCCGCGATGGCGGCCGCGAGCGGCGCCACGGCGGTCGCGTCCTGATCCCAGCTGACGACGAGGCGCGCGGCGCCGCTGCCCCAGTCGTAGAAGTCGAAACCCTTGGCGCGGAGGTCAGCCGCTTCCTCGGCGCTGATCCGGACGAACAGCTCGTTCGCCTCGACGGGATGCATCAGGCGGTCACCGCACGCCGCAGCCAGCGCGGCCGCACCCGCATTGGCCGCACGCGCATTCGCGAGCCAGAGGTCGTCCTTCAGCATCGCGCGGATTTGCGCCGCGACGAAGCGCCCCTTGCTGAGCAGGTGGCCGCCGCGCTTCTTGAGTTCGCGCACACCGGCGCCGCCGCTGCCGCCAAAGAAGACGAGCGCCTCGGCCATCATCGCACCATTTTTGGTGAAACCGAACGACAGCGCATCAACGCCGGCGCGCCATGTCACATCGGCGGGCGAACAGCCGAGGAAGGCGACGGCATTGGCGAAGCGCGCACCGTCCATATGCAGTTTCAGTCCGCTCGCCCTGGCGATCGCGCTGATCTCGCGCACTTCGTCGGGACGCCAGGCGAGGCCATATTCGGTCGCGTTGGTGATGCTGATCGCCGCCGGCTGGATCTGGTGGACGTCCTTGCGGATGCCTGCGATCCGCGCCTTCAGTGCGTCGGTGTCGATCTTCGCGCCCGGCCCGGGCAGCGTCATCAGCTGCGCGCCGCCCGAGTAGAAGGTCGGGGCACCGCACTCGTCGACCTCGATATGCGCTTCCTCATAGCAGAGGATACCCTGCCAAGGGCGAACAAAATGCGCGAGGATGATGCTGTTGGCCGCAGTCCCGGTCGAAATCCACACGACTTCGCAGTCGGTTTCGAACAGGTCCGAAAAGGCCGCGTCGAGCGACTGGCTGAGCGCATCGCCGTCATAGGCAGTGTCGACATGGTTGGCGGCGGCAAGCGCCTCCATCACGGCGGGATGGACTGTTGCGGCGTTGTCCGAGAAGAAGCGCATGGCGGTCATGGACGGGCCCCTTAGCGCAGGATTCGCGATCAGGCTAACGCGTTAAGATTTGGGCTGTCCGGCAGCGGGATCGTCGTCTTCGTCGGGAGCGCTGCGCGCGAGGCCCATGCCGCCGGCAAGGCCGAGACCGCCGGCCATGCCCATACCACCTCCGCCACCCGCACCGCCGCCGCGACCGCCACCGCTGCCATCCCCGCCGCTGCGTCCGGCTCCACTGCCCTTGCTCCCGCTGCCCGACGGGCGCGTCGGGCCTTGCAGCGGGATTGCGACGTCGGCCGGCACCGCGTCCAGATCGAGCGCATCGCGGATATAGTCGCGCAGCGCCACGACCAGATCATGGACATGGACCGGGCGCCCATCCGAAAGCTCCCGCGCCGCCGTCGCCGCAAGCCGCACCTGATCGGCCGTACCGAGCAGAATGATATCGGAAAGTGCCGCCTCGACCGCATCGCGAATGCGCCGCGGCCGATCCGACTCGCCGCCCTGCCGTTCGCCTTCGTCATCGGTCAACGGCTCAGTCGCAGCGCCCTGATTCGCGCCATCGCGGCGGATGTCCCGCAAATGCCGCGGATCGACCATCAGGTTACCGGTGAAGGATCCGCCCAGCGTCTTGTATGCCGCGATCAGCGTGCGGAGCCGTTCATTGATCTGGCGGTTTAGCCGTTCGCGGCGTTGCTGGATCGTCATCATGACCATCAGCCGGATGCCGACGCCGATCAGCGTGACCAGCGCGAGCCCGAACAACGTGGTGGCGATGCTCTGCCACGAAGAGAAATCGAAGACGCGCACGGATCGGCAATCCCTTCGGCCCTGAATGCTTCAGGCCGATCCTGACGCGTGTCGGCGTCGCGCGCTACCCCTGAAGACGTTTAGGCGGCCGAGCTGTGAATACGCCGGTAGATAGGCTGGCCGAGCGAGCGTGACCTGCGAACATAATATTTGCCGGGCGAAAGCCACCTGGTGTGCACGCCGGTGCGATCGAGCAGCTTTCCGAAGCGGGGCAGGACCAGCGAGCAGGCCTGCCATTCATAGACGGAGGGATCGATTTCGGAGACGTTCGACATTGCTACCTACCCACTTTGGTCCAAGGCAGCCCCCACTGCCCTATTGCCAGACTGGTAGCGAATGCGCGCCGGTCAGCGCTTACATAAAATCACGAAATTATAGATATTTGTGGGAATTTACCATCAACCTGCCTTGCCAAAACGGCAATATAGCGCCGAACCGAAAGCTAGCGCCGCCGGTCCCGCACCTGCAACCAGCGAGTCGAACCTAGCGGTCGCGCTTCGCGAGCAGCTTCAGCCGCAGCGCGTTCAGCTTGATGAAGCCGGCCGCATCCTTCTGGTCGTAAGCGCCGGCATCGTCTTCGAACGTCACATGGCGTTCGCTGTAGAGGCTGTTCGGCGACTTGCGGCCGACGACGCTCGCGTTGCCCTTATAGAGCTTCAGGCGGACCGTGCCGCTGACCTTTTCCTGGCTGAGATCGATCGCGGCCTGCAGCATCTCGCGCTCGGGCGCGAACCAGAAGCCGTTATAGATGAGCTCGGCATATTTCGGCATCAGCTCGTCCTTGAGGTGCGCCGCGCCGCGGTCGAGCGTGATGCTCTCGATGCCGCGATGCGCGCGGGCATAGATTTCGCCGCCCGGCGTCTCATACATGCCGCGCGACTTCATGCCGACGAAACGGTTCTCGACGAGATCGAGGCGGCCGATGCCGTGCTTGCGGCCAAGGTCGTTGAGCGCCGCAAGCAGGGTCGCAGGCGACATCGCCTGACCGTTGAGCGCGATACCGTCGCCGCGCTCGAAATCGATCTCGATATATTCGGGCGCGTCGGGCGCGTCCTCAGGATTGACGGTGCGCGAATAGACATAGTCCGGGGTTTCATCCCACGGGTTTTCGAGCACCTTGCCCTCCGACGAGGTGTGCAGCAGGTTCGCATCGGTCGAGAACGGACTCTCCCCGCGCTTGTCCTTGGGCACGGGGATCTGGTTCTTCTCTGCGAAATCGATCAGCGCGGTGCGGCTGGTCAGGTCCCATTCGCGCCACGGCGCGATGACCTTGATGTCGGGGTTCAGCGCGTAGGCCGACAGCTCGAAACGCACCTGATCGTTGCCCTTGCCCGTCGCGCCATGTGCCACGGCGTCGGCACCGACTTCCTTGGCGATCTCGACGAGCCGCTTCGAGATCAGCGGACGCGCGATCGAGGTGCCGAGCAGATAGTCGCCCTCGTAGCGGGCGTTCGCGCGCATCATCGGGAAGACGAAATCGCGGACGAATTCTTCGCGCAGGTCATCGATATAGATATGCTCGGGCTTGATCCCCATCAGCTCGGCCTTGGCGCGCGCGGGCTCAAGCTCCTCGCCCTGCCCCAGATCGGCGGTGAAGGTCACGACCTCGCAGCCATAGGTCACCTGCAGCCACTTCAGGATCACGCTGGTATCGAGACCGCCCGAATAGGCGAGGACGACGCGCTTGAAGGACTCGGACATGATGGCACCTTTGGCGAGGGAAAGACGCGGGCGCGGCTAGCAGGCCGTCGCCCAAGGCGCAACCGGCTTGGACCGCACGAAGGGACGCGATATGCTTGCGCGGAGGGAGATCGTGATGGGCAAGGCGGAAATCAAAACCAAAGCGACCGAAGCCGGCGTCGCCGATTTCATCCTCGCACTTCCCGACGCGCGTCGCCGCGACGAGGCCACTGTCATCGATGCCATGCACGAGCGGGTAACGGGACAAAAGGCCAGGATGTGGGGGCCGTCGATCATCGGCTATGGCAGCTATGACTATGTCTATGACAGCGGCCATTCGGGGACAATGTGCCGCGCGGGCTTCTCGCCGCGCAAAGCCGCGATGACCCTGTATCTCATGGGCCATTATCTCGACCGCCAGCCCGAGGCGGACGCGCTTCTGGCAAAGCTCGGCAAGCACAAGACCGGCAAGTCGTGCCTCTACGTCAACAAGCTCGCGGACGTGGATCTGGAGGTGCTCGAACAGCTCGTCGCGCTGAGCTGGGAGGTCATGAACGAGCGTTATCCGGTATAGCGACCCTCGGCTTCGGCCATGTAATCCCGCGTCAGCGGAAGCGCATGACGGCTGCGCGCGAACTGGATCTGATAATTCCCCATCCCTCCGCTTTCGAATGCAGCGGTCGCTCCGGCGAGATAGAAGCACCACATGCGGAAAAAGCGTGCGCCCATCATCTTCACGATTTGGGTCTCGTGCGAGAGCGTGTTCGCATACCAGTGACGCAGGGTCGCGGCATAGTGGAGGCGCAGCGTCTCGATATCGGTCGCGATCAGCCGGCTCTTCTCGCTCGCCGCGAGCGTCTCGCTAAGCGCCGGAATATAGCCGCCGGGAAAGATATATTTGCGCGTGAAGGCGTCGGTCGCGCCCGGCTTGCCGAAACGCCCGATCGTGTGGAGCAGCATCACCCCGTCGGCGGTCAGCATGTTCGCGCAGGCGCGGAAGAAGGTTTCGAAATTGCGGGCGCCGACATGTTCGAACATGCCGACCGAGACGATGCGGTCAAAGCCCCCGGCGTTGCGCTCGGCAAGGTCGCGATAGTCGATCAGCTCGAAGCGCACGCGCCCCGCGACGCCCGCCTGCTCGGCGCGCTGCTGCGCGAGTTCGAGCTGCTCGACCGATAGCGTGATACCAAGCACCTCGACCGCCTCAAGCTGCGCGAGCGTGATTGCCATCCCGCCCCAGCCACAGCCGATGTCGAGAATGCGTTGCCCCGGCGCGAGCGCGAGCTTTGCCGCAATATGCGCCTTCTTCGCCTCCTGCGCTTCGTCGAGCGACATGTCGGGCCGCGGCCAGTAGGCGCAGCTGTACTGCATGTCGCGGTCGAGAAAGAGGCGATAGAGGTCGTTGCCGATGTCGTAATGGTGCGCGACATTGGCACGCGACTGGCGCCGCCGGTTGATCGAGCCGAGCCGCGTTTTCAGCCCTTCGATCCAGCGGCCGACCCGCGTCTTGTCCTTGAGCTTCGCGCCGCGATCCCACGGCGTATTCATGCGCAGCAGACCGATGAGTGCCATGATGTCGCCTTCGACGACTTCCATATCGCCGTCGATATAGCTCTCGCCCGCGCCGAGCCGCGGATCGAGGATCACACGGCGCATTGCCGTGCGGGTGACAAAGCGAACGCTTACTTCCGGAAAACCCGCCGCAGGCTCGCCGAAATGCTCGGCGGTGCCGTCGGGATCGATGACGGTCAGCCGGCCCTTGCGAATGACGCGAGAGAGAAACGGATGCAGGATGGACATGGACGCGGCCTCATTATCTTTATCTGCCCCTGCGAACCCCTGATACCCCCATCCCGTTCATAATCAACGCGAACTTCCATGGCCCGGCCGGACCGATTGCGATTTCCCCTGCCGGGCCGCTAGCGAACTAGGCGACCGCCTCGGCTGCATATTGCTCGCGATAGAGGTTACGCAGACTGACCTTGTCGATCTTTTCGCTGCCCAGCTTCGGCAGCGCGTCGTTCGACATCCAGATCCGGCACGGCACCTTGTAGGGCGCGAGCCGCGTGCTCAGGAACGATGTCAGTTCGTCGGCAGTCACGCTGCTCCCGGGCTTCATCCAGACGACGGCACCGACGCATTCGCCGAGCCGCTCGTCGGGCAGGCCGAATACGGCGCATTCGTTCACCTCGGCGTGCTCGTAGATCGCGGCCTCGACTTCCTGACAGCTGATGTTCTCGCCGCCCCGGATGATGATGTCCTTCTTGCGGTCGACGATGAAGAGATAGCCGTCGGCATCGAGATAGCCGAGATCGCCCGAGCGGAAATAGCCATTGTCGAAGAAGGCCGCCTTCGTCGCGTCGGGGCGGTTCCAATAGCCCTCGAAATTGCAGACCGAGCGCATGCAGACTTCGCCGACGCTGCCCTGCGGCAGTTCATTGCCATTGTCGTCGAGGATCGCGAGGTCGACGAGCGGCTTCGACGCCGGCCCCGTCGACAAAGGCTTTTCGACGTAATTTTCGTTGATGATGCCGCAGCCGACGGCATTGGTCTCGGTCAGGCCATAGCCGAGCAGCGGCTTGGCATCGCCCATCTCGCTCGCGAGACGGCGGACATGCTCGGGCGGACGCGGCGCGCCGCCGCCGGCGTAGCTCCGGCAGGTCGAGAGATCATAATTCTTGCGGTTCGGACTGACGAGAATCTCGTAGCTCATCAACGGGACGCCGACGAAATAATTGCACTTCTCGTCCTGAATCAGTCGCATCGCCTCGTCGGCGTTCCACTTGGGCATCAGCACCAGTTTGCGCCCGAGCGCGAAGCTCTGAAGGAACACGGGGATTTCTGCGGTGACGTGAAACAGCGGCGTACAGATCAAGGTCGCGGGCTGGATTTCCGACATCTGACCGTCCTCGGTCAGCAGATGGACGATGCTCGCGGTCTGCGTCACATAGTTGAAGATCGCCTGCACCACCGCCTCGTGGCGCGAGTAGGCGCCCTTTGACTGGCCGGTCGATCCCGAAGTGAACAGGATCGTTGCCAGATCCTGTCCCGTCAGCGTCGGCAACACGGTTTCGGCGCTACCACCCGCAGCGATCGGCGCGATCGCCTCGTCTATCGGTTTCGTGATGTCGAGCGTGACCACCTTCGCGCCGTGGCTGACGCCGGGCTCGGCGAGCCGCGCCGCGCGCTGGACGTCGGCGATGACAAGCTTCGCTTCGGCATCGTCGATACCCGCGGCCAGTTCGGCGCCCTGCCACCAGCCGTTTAGCAGCGTGGCGCAGCCACCCGCGAGCAGGATGCCGACATAGGTCACGCACCACGCGTTGGCGTTGCGCATCGCGATCGCGATGCGGTCGCCGCGCTGGACGCCATGGCCTTCGATCAGGCCCGCGGCTACCTGGCGGGCGGCGGCATAGACCTGTTTGAAGCTCAGCCGTTCGTCGCCTTCGACCAGAAAGGTCGCGTCGCCGTGCATCGCGCTGAAATAGGCGACATAATCGGCCAGGTTCGTGGGCGCATTGGTGATGAACGGCAGCTCGCGGCCAAAGCGTTCGACGGACCCCACCTGGATCGGACCGCCCGGGCCCGTGATCAGATTATAGGCGGATTCCAGGCGCAGATCGAGCGCGGAAGGCATTGGGCATCTCTCCTCTTGGTCTCGCTCGCCTTACCCCCTATGGGGAAGGCCTCTCCTGGGGAAGGACAGCGCGACTATATGTTTCTTTTTGCAACCTTAGCCGAAGCGACGCAACATCTTAACTTTCAAGATCTGATGGGCGAGCATAGCGAGATCGCGTTCAGCGTCTTCGGCTGGCCGATCCGCTGGTACGCGCTCGCCTATCTTGCGGGCGTTTTTCTCGGCTACTGGTACCTGCTGAAGCTGATCGCGCAGCCCGGTGCCCCGATGGCGCGACGCCACGCCGACGACATGATCTTCTATGCCATGCTCGGTATCATCCTGGGCGGCCGGCTGGGTTATGTCCTGTTCTACAATCTCGAATCCTATCTGAAGAAGCCGGTCGAGATCTTCAAACTATGGGACGGAGGGATGTCGCTGCACGGCGGTGTGCTCGGCGTGCTGATCGCGATCTGGTATGTGACGCGCAAGGAAAAGCTCAGCTTCCTGCGCTTCTGCGACTACATCGCCTGCACCATCCCTTTCGGGCTGTTCCTCGGACGCCTCGCCAATTTCGTGAACGGCGAGCTGTGGGGCCGGGTTGCCCACGTGCCGTGGGCGATCATCTTTCCGCACGGCGGCCCCGAACCGCGCCACCCCAGCCAGCTCTACGAAGCCGGGCTGGAGGGTATCGTGATGATGGCCATTCTTGCCTTCCTGTTCTGGCGCACCGATGCGCGATACAAGCCCGGCTTTCTCGTGGGCATGGCCTCGATCATCTATGGGCTCAGCCGCTTTGCCGTGGAATTTTTCCGCGAGCCCGACGCGCAACGGATGAATGTCGTCGAAGCGACCGGTCTTTCGATGGGCCAGTGGCTCACGGTGCCGATGATCCTGATCGGAATCTGGCTCGTCGCGACAGCGAAGAGGCGTCGCCAACGGGTCGAGCCGATCGCGGGACCCGACGCCGTTGCGTGAGGGCCCACCGACGCCCGAGCAACTGATCAAGGATATCGCCGCCGCCAGGCCGATGACCGTCGCCGACTATATGGCGGCCGCCAACGCGCACTATTACGCGACGCGCGATCCACTCGGCGCCGCGGGCGACTTCACCACCGCGCCCGAAATCAGCCAGATGTTCGGCGAACTGATCGGCATCTGGGTCGCCGATCTGTGGAGCCGCGCGGGCAGTCCAGCCTTCCATTATGTCGAGCTCGGCCCCGGCCGCGGGACGCTTGCCGCAGACGCTCTTCGCGCCGCCGCGCGCTTCGGCTGCGTGCCGGCCGGCGTGCACCTTGTCGAAACCAGCCCCACCTTGCGAACCGCCCAGGCGGCGCGCATCCCGCAAGCGGAGCATCACGACGAGGTCGATGCCTTGCCCGACGATGCGCCGCTGATCATCATCGCCAACGAGTTTTTCGATGCGCTGCCCGTTCATCAATATGTGAAGACGGCCGATGGCTGGCGCGAGCGGATGGTCGAACGTCGCAAAGCGGGGCTGGCGCCGGTCGCCGGGAGCATTCGGGCAGACGATGCCGTGCCCCCCGCGCTCCGCGACCGGCCCCAGGATACGATCGTCGAAACCGCACCCGTGTCGGCCGCAATCATGCAGCGCTGCGCCTTCCGCCTTGTCCACCAGGGCGGTGCGATGCTGGTGATCGATTACGGCTATAGCGGCCCCGCCGCGGGCGATACCTTGCAGGCGGTGAAAGCCCATCGATTCGCCAATCCCTTCGTCGACCCGGGCGAGGTCGATCTGACCGCGCATGTCGACTTTGCCGCGCTCGCCGATGCGGCACGCGCCGCGGGTGTGACGATCGACGGCCCGACGCCGCAGGGCAACTGGCTGAAACGCCTCGGCATCGACGCGCGGCTGAAGTCACTTTCGACCGCCGCGCCCGATCGCGCCGAAGAGTTGCGGGGCCAGCGCGACCGGCTGGTCGAAACCGACGCGATGGGCGAATTGTTCAAGCTGATCGCAGTCACCGCACCGGGATGGCCCGCACCCGCTGGATTTTCAGGAGAAGCCGCATGACCGCCATCCAGCTCGCCAGGCCCGAGGATGCCGAAGCGATCGCGACGTTCGCAAACGGATCGTTCACGCATACCTTCGGGCATATCTATGACCCCGCCGACCTGTCGGCCTTCCTCGCCGACTGGAACCCGCCCGAACGCGTGCGCGCGCAGATCGAGGATGCGGGGCATGACATCGCGCTCGTGCGAAGCGAAGCGGGCGCGATCCTCGGCTATATCAAGATGGGGCCGGTCGAATTCGACCTGCCCCCCGAACAGCCGACCGACGATGCGGTCGAACTGCACCAGATCTATGTCGCCGAAGCCGCCAAGGGCACCGGTGTCGCGGTCGCGCTGATGGAATGGGGAATCGCGTGGGCGCGCGAGCGCGCGTCGATCCTGTATCTCACCGTGTTCACCGAGAACGACCGCGCGCAGGCCTTCTATCGCCGCTATGGCTTCTACGACGTCGGGCGCAACGCCTTCCGGGTCGGCAACCATGTCGACGAGGACCGTTTCTTCAGGCTCGACCTGTGACCGCGAGCTTCATCGGCGCTGCGACGCTCGGCGTTCCGCACGGCTTCTTCGGACGGCAGGGCGGCGTGTCGACCGGCGACCTTGCCTCGCTGAACTGCGGGTTCGGGTCGGGCGACGATCCCGACCTGATCGCCGAGAACCGCCGCCGCGCCGCCAACGCCGTGTTGCCCGGCGCGAAGCTGACCGGGCTCTATCAGGTTCACGGCAATCGCTGCGTGATCGTCGACGAGACCAGCGATCTCGCTGCCCGCCCCGAGGCCGATGCGCTTGCGACACGCACGACCGGACTGTTGCTCGGCATCCTGACTGCCGACTGCGTTCCGGTCCTCTTTGCCGATGCGCAGACCGGCGTTGTCGGCGCAGCACATGCAGGATGGAAAGGCGCGCTCGCCGGGGTCACCGATGCGACGCTCGACGCAATGGAAAGTCTCGGCGCCCGCCGCAGCGACATTGCGGTCGCGATCGGCCCCTGCATCGGCCGCGGCTCCTATGAAGTCGACGACGGCTTCGTCGACCGCTTCCTCGCCGACGCTCCCGTCAACGAACGCTTCTTCGCGGCGGGCAAGCCGGGTCATGCGATGTTCGACATTGCGGCCTATGTCGCGGCGCGTCTCGCCGCCGCGGGCGTCACCCGAATTGCCATCGGCGGACAGGATACTTATGCGGAGGAGGCGGACTATTTCAGCTACCGCCGCGCGTGCCACAGAAACGAAAACCGCTACGGCCGACAGATATCGCTGATCGGACTGAGCTGAGGGGGATCGATGAAGGCCTTCGCCATACCGCGCAAACGCCTCGTCTCGATCGTCGGCGGTTCGGCGGGCAATCTCGTCGAATGGTATGACTGGTTCGCCTATGCCGCCTTCGCCATCTATTTTGCCCCCGTCTTCTTTCCCAAGGCCGACCCGACCGCGCAGCTTCTGAGCACCGCGGCGATCTTCGCCGTCGGCTTCATCATGCGGCCGATCGGCGCGTGGGTGATGGGGCGCTTCGCCGACACGCGCGGGCGCAAGGCCGGGCTGTCGTTGTCGGTCGCGCTGATGTTCAGCGGGTCGATGCTGATCGCGATCGCTCCGACCTATGCGACCGCGGGCCTGTTCGGTCCGGCGACGCTGCTGGTCGCACGGATGCTGCAGGGCCTGTCGCTCGGCGGCGAGTATGGCGCCAGCGCGACCTATCTGTCCGAAATGGCACCCAAGGAGCATCGCGGTTTCTGGGCGAGCTTCCAGTATATGACGCTGATCGGCGGCCAGCTCTGCGCGATCTTCGTCGCCGTCATCCTGCAGGCCTTTCTGACCGAGGCCGAACTGACCGCGTGGGGATGGCGCATCCCGTTCGTCATCGGCGCGATCCTCGCGCTCGTTGTTTACATGCTCCGCCGCAATCTCGCCGAAACGCCGTCGTTCGAAAACCAGGCCGTCGACCGGCCCGTTTCGACCGCAAGGCTGCTGTGGAAGGAGCATCGCCGCGAGAGCATCCTCGTCGGCATGCTGTCGGCAGGCGGCGGGCTCGCGGCCTATACCTACACCAGCTACATGCAGAAATATCTGTTCAACACCGTCGGCTTCGACAAGGCGACCGCGACCTATATCATCGCCGCCGCGCTGATCTGGTTCACGCTGATGCAGCCGGTGTTCGGCGCGCTCGCCGACCGCTTCGGGCGCAAGCCGATGCTGCTGCTCTTCGGGATCGGCGGCGCGATCGTCGCGGCGCCGACCTTCCTGACGCTCGAAACCGTCACCTCGCCCATCGTCGCGACCCTGCTGATCCTGATCCCGCTGACCTTCCAGGCTGGCTACACGGCGAACAACGCGCTGGTGAAGGCCGAGCTGTTTCCGGCGCATATTCGCGGTCTCGGCGTCGCCCTGCCCTATGCGATCGGCAATGCGATCTTTGGCGGCACCGTCGAAATGGTCGCGCTCGCGCTAAAGGGCGCAGGCGTCGAATGGCTCTTCTATTTCTATGTCGCCGCGGTGATCAGCATGGCCGGCGTCGCCACGATGATGCTGCCCGAAACGAAAGAGCGCAGTCTGATCATCGAGGACTGACCGCGCAATATAGTTTCAAACGAAACTTTGAGCGCTATAAGGGCCGCCATATCTCAAGGAGCTTCCCCCATGGCCATGCGCGGCAAACCCAAGACGAACAGCAAGAAGATCGGTGACAAGGAGCTGAGCCCCGCAACGCTGATGATGGGCCTCGGCTATGATCCGATGCTGTCGGAAGGCTCGCTGAAGCCGCCGATCTTCCTGACCTCGACCTTCGCGTTCGAAAACGCCGCGGCGGGCAAACGCTTCTTCGAGCATATCACCGGCAAGCGCGAAGGCCCCGCCGACGGCCTCGTCTATTCGCGCTTCAACGGGCCGAACCAGGAGATCCTTGAGGATCGCCTTGCGGTCTGGGACGGCGCCGACGACAGCCTCGTCTTTTCGAGCGGCATGTCGGCAATCGCGACGCTGCTCCTCGCACTGGTGAACCAGAATGACGTGATCGTCCATTCGGGCCCGCTCTATGCCGCGACCGAAACGCTGATCGCGCGCATCCTGTCGCGCTTCGGCGTCAGCTTCCTCGATTTCCCCGCCGGCGCGACGCGCGAGGAGATCGACGCCATTCTCGATCGCGCCAAGGCGCTGGCGGCCGAAAAGGGCGGCAAGGTCGCGCTCGTCTATCTCGAAAGCCCGGCGAATCCGACCAACGCGCTGGTCGACGTCGAGGCCGTCCGCAACGCACGCGATGCGGCGTTCCCCGGCGAGCACAAGCCCGCGATCGCGATCGACAACACCTTCCTCGGCCCGCTGTGGCAGCAGCCGCTGAAGCAGGGCGCCGAGCTTGTCGTCTACAGCCTCACCAAATATGCCGGCGGTCATTCGGACCTCGTCGCGGGCGGGGTGTCGGGCGACCAGCACCTGATCAACGCGATCCGGCCGATGCGCAACACGATCGGTACGATCTGCGATCCCAACACCGCGTGGATGCTGCTCCGCAGCCTCGAAACGCTGGAACTGCGGATGAGCCGCGCGGGCGAGAATGCGCTGAAGGTCTGCACTTTCCTGCGCGATCATCCGAAGGTCGAGGGACTCGGCTATCTGGGCTTCATCAGCGACGCGCGGCAGAAGGACATCTACGACCGCCATTGCAGCGGCGCTGGATCGACCTTCTCGCTGTTCATCAAGGGCGGCGAGGCCGAGAGCTTCCGCTTCCTCGATGCGCTGAAGATCGCGAAGCTTGCGGTCAGCCTCGGCGGCACCGAAACGCTCGCGAGCCATCCCGCGGCGATGACGCATCTGTCGGTCCCTGACGAGCGCAAGAAGGCGCTTGGCATCACCGACAATCTGGTCCGCGTGTCGATCGGCATCGAGGACCCGGATGACCTGATCGCCGACTTTGCGCAGGCACTCGACGCGGTCTAACGACCGCGCTTGGCGCGCCAGTCGACGACTTGCCAGCCCATTCTGGGCGCAAGCTGTTTCAGCTTGCGCGACGGCGTCGTGGCGACCGCCTCGTCGGCGAAGTGCAGCATCGGATGATCCGAGACGTGATCCGAATAAGCACGGACATGCAATTGATCGCGGGTGATTTCATTCGCAGCGAGCCAGTCCGAGATGCGCGCGAACTTGGCCTCGCCATAGCAATTGGCGCCCGCCAGCCGCGCGTGGATGTGGTCGGCGCCATCGGGCTCGTCGAGCTGCGTGGCGAGCACATCGTCGATCCCGAGCCGCCGCGCGATCGCGTCGACATAAAGATGGAAGGACGCGGTCGCGAGCAAGAGCCGGTAGCCTGCCTCGCGGTCGGCCGCGATCTGGTCGAGGGCGGCGCTGTGCAGCCCGCGTGCAACCACCTTGTCGGCATAGCTCTCGGCGAGCGGCGCAATTTCGGTTCGGCTGAAACTCTTGCCCACAAGCAGGCGCAGGTTGATCGCTTTCAGCCGCGACCGGTCGATAAGGCGTAGCGCGTAGCCTGCGCCCGCAAGCCCGACGAGCGGCAGAAACAGCAGCCGCCATTGCTGGCGCCGCCTTGCAACATGCATAAGGAATCCACTGTAAGTCCCTGAACGCGTTATCGTTCGATCCATATCGTACATGGCAACGCGATGCGTGTAGCCGGTCGTCGGCGAAACAGCGGGAGTCTCCATGCGCGTGGTCATAGTGCGACGGAACGAAGCGGCCAAGGGGGCGGGATTCGCTTGCTGTCACAAATGAAATAATACAAGGTCCCGGCGAGATGGTGGCCCGGGCGGACTTCGACTTTAGCGACGGCGCCAACGGCGCCGCGGTCCGCTTTACCGGCCGCCTGACACTGGCGCGCCTCGGCGACGTCCCCGCCCGCCTTGAAGAGCTGGGTCCGATCGAATCGCTCGACCTCTCCGAAATCGAACGCATCGATACCGTCGGCGCGTGGATCGTCACCCGCGCCGTCAACGAACATGGCGCGAAGGTCGTCGGCGCGAGCCCCGAAGCGGAACGGCTGCTCGAGGCGCTGAAAGACGACAAGAGCGAATATCGCGTTCACCGCGACCGGCGCTCGGCGATCGAGCGCATGCTCGAACAGGTCGGCACCGCGAGCGTCGCCATCTGGCGCGAGCTCGTCGGCATCGTCGATTTCTTCGGCGCAATGATCATCGCGCTCGGCGTCCAGATCCGGGCGCGGCGACGGCTGCGGTGGCATGCCGTCGTCACCCGCTTCCAGACGGTGGGCGTCGACGCCCTTCCGATCATCGGACTGATGAGCTTTCTGATCGGGATCGTGATCGCGCAGCAGGGATCGGTGCAGCTCGAACAATTCGGGCTGGAGGTGTTCACGATCAATCTCGTCGGCCGCGCGTCGATCCGCGAACTCGGCCTGCTGATGACCGCGATCATGGTTGCCGGGCGGTCGGGATCGGCCTTTGCGGCGCAGATCGGGACAATGAAACTGACCGAAGAGATCGACGCGATGCGCACGATCGGCGTATCCCCGATGGAAGCGATCGTGTTGCCGCGTGTCGCAGCCTCGACGATCACCATGCCTTTGCTCGGCTTCTATGCCAGCATCTGCGCGATCGTCGGCGGCGGCGTCTTCTGCTGGGTCGGGCTCGAAATCCCGCCGCTGACCTATGTGCAGCGGCTACGCGAAATCATACCGATGCACGATTTCTGGATCATGCTGATCAAGGCGCCGGTGTTCGGCATCCTGATCGGCGTGACTGGCTGCTACGAAGGCATGCAGGTTCGCCAGAATGCGGAGGAAGTCGGCAAGCGCACGACATCGGCGGTGGTCGCCGCCATCTTCCTCGTGATCGTGCTCGACGCCTTTTTTGCGGTCTTCTTTTCCTCGCTGGGATGGAATTGATGGCCGACGACATCCAGCAGCAGGAAATCAAGGAAGAGCTGGCCGCCGCCGACGCGGTACGCCCCGAAAAGTTCGAATATGCGATCCGTATCCGCGGCCTCAAGAACCAGTTCGGCGACGCGGTGATCCATGAAAATCTCGACCTCGACGTGCGCTCGGGCGAAATTCTCGGTGTGGTCGGCGGGTCGGGCACCGGCAAATCGGTTCTGATGCGATCGATCGTCGGGCTGCAGACCCCGACCGCGGGTGAGATCGAGGTCTATGGCAAGACGCTCGACACGATCACCGATCAGGAAGAATCGCGCGACCTTCGTCGCCGCTGGGGTGTGATGTTCCAGGGCGGCGCGCTGTTTTCGACGCTCAGCGTCGCCGAGAATATCCAGGTTCCCCTGCGCGAATATTATCCGCGGCTGGACCAGCGGCTGCTCGACGAGATCGCGGCATACAAGGTGCAGATGGTCGGCCTGCCCCCCGATGCCGGGCCGAAATATCCGGCCGAGCTGTCGGGCGGCATGGTCAAGCGCGCCGGCCTGGCCCGGTCGCTGGCGCTGGACCCGGCCCTGCTCTTCCTCGACGAACCGACTGCCGGGCTCGACCCGATCGGCGCCGCCAAGTTCGACGAACTGATCCGCGAGCTGGCCGATACGATGGGGCTGACCGTCTTCCTGATCACCCACGATCTCGACTCGCTTTATGCAACCTGCGACCGGGTCGCGGTATTGGCAGAGAAGCGGGTGATCGCGGTCGGCACGATCCCGGAACTGCTTGCCACCGAGCATCCGTGGATACAGGATTATTTCAACGGCCCCCGCGGCCGGGCGGCCGCTGGCTGCAATATTGCGACAGAGCGGCAGGATAGGAAAAGCTGATGGAAACACGCTCGAACAATGTGCTCGTCGGCGCGTTCGTCCTCTTCTTCGTCGCGGCGCTCGCGATCTTCGTCGTCTGGCTCGCCAATGACAGCGGCGGCACGAAGCGCGAATATGACATCTTTTTCAAGCAGTCGGTGGACGGGCTGAACAAGGGCGCACAGGTGCAATTCTCGGGCGTCCCCGCAGGACAGGTGCGCGAGATCGCGCTGTGGCCCGACGACCCGCAGTTCGTCCGCGTGCGGATCGAAGTCAACGAAGGCGTACCGATCCTGCAGGGCACCACCGCCGCACTCGAGGGCGTCGGCTTTACCGGCGTCTCGCAGATTTCGCTCGACGGCGCGGTCAAGGGTGCCCCGGCAATCGCCGACAAGGGTCCCGCGGGCAAACCGGTAATCCCGACACGTGTTGGTGGTCTCGGCGAGCTTTTGAACACCGCGCCGCAGCTGCTCCAGCGTCTCTCGACCCTGTCGGAACGCCTCGCCGAACTCGCCGACGACAAGAATCAGGAGAGCTTCGCGAACATTCTCGACAATGTCGAGGCGACGACCGCGACGCTCGCGCGTAACGGCCCGGCGCTCGAAAAGGCGATCGCCGATACGCGGATCGCGATCCAGCAAGCGGGGAATGCCGCCGAGCAGGTCGGCAATCTTGCGGCAGCGACGCAGGGCACGATCGACCGCAATGTCGATCCCGCGATGGCGAACCTGCGCGATACGCTGAAATCCGCGAACAATTCGATCAAGACGCTCGAGGCGGCAATCTCCGACGCCCGTCCGGGGCTCAAGACCTTCAGCGAGACGACGATCCCCGAAGCCAATGCGCTGATCCGCGACCTGCGCCGGACCTCCGCCTCGCTGTCGAGCCTGACCGACAAGCTCGACCAGCAAGGTGCGGGTGCGGTTCTGGGTGGCAGCAAGCTGCCCGATTACAAGCAATGAGGATGCTCGATATGCGAAAACTCCGCGCCCCGCTGATGAGCGTCGCCCTTGCCGTAACGCTCTCGGGCTGCATCGGGCTTGGCGGCAAGACGCCACCGTTTCTGCTGACACTCGACCCCGACGCTGCGCCGCAAGCCGGCACCGCGCGCACGGCGGCCGAGGCAGCGACGCTGACGATCCTGATCCCGACCGCCCCCCAGAAGCTGCGCACGACGCGGATTCCGGTGCAGCAGGACGGTTCAAGCGTGACCTATGTGAAGGATGCGCAGTGGGTCGAGGCGCCTTCGCGCCTCTTCCAGCGGCTCGTCTCCGAAACCGTTGCCGCGCGCACCTCGCGCGTCGTGCTCGACGAGGGGCAATATCTGACCGCACCCGGCGAGCAGCTTGCCGGGCAACTCATGGAATTCGGCGTCGACGCGCGCTCGAACGAGGCGGTCGTCGTCTTCCAGGCGATGCTCGTCTCGGCGGGCGGCAAGACCGTGACCCAGCGCCGCTTCGAGGTGCGCGAGAGCATCGGCGGCAAAGTCGAGGCCAAGCCGGTCGGCGAAGCACTGACGCGCGCCGCGAACAAGGTCGCGGTCGACGTCGCAACCTGGCTGGGCGGCTAGCCCAGCAGGCTTTTCGACGCCTGCTCGGTCACATCGCGCGAGAGGCCGGGCTGCGCCAATATACGTTCCAGCTCCGCTTTCATCATCGCCTGACGCGCGTCGTCGAAACGCTTCCAGCGGCCGAGCGGCGGGATCATCTTTGCTGCGGTCTGCGGGTTTTTCGGATCGAGCGCGATCACCAGGTCGGCGATCAGGCGATAGCCCGCGCCATCGGCCTGATGGAACGCCGCCTGATTGCCGGTGAGCGCACCGTATAGCGAGCGTACGCGATTCGGATTGGCGAGTGTGAAGTCGGGGTGCTGCGCCAAAGCCTCGACCGCATCGACCGTGTCGGGCCGCATCGACCACGCCTGCACCTGAAACCATTTGTCGAGCACGAGCGGATTGTCGCGATAGCGCTGGTAGAAAATATCCAGCGCCGCGATGCGTTCGGGGCTGTTCCCATGCGCGAGCGTCGCGAGCGCCGCCTGCCGCTCGGTCATCCCGTCGGCGCCCGAGAATATCCCGAACGCCAGCGTCGACACATCCTCGATTCCGGTCGCGGCGAGATAGGCCAGCGCGACACCGCGCAGCCGGCGCCCGCCCTTGGCCTTGCGCGACAGAATCGCGGCGGGCGGCGCGACCTCGCCGAGGATCGCCCGCCACTCGCCTTCGAGCGCGCGGCCGATAGCCGCCTGTAGCGCAAGACGTTCGCGGCGGATCGCGTCGGGATCGACAGTCACCATCTGGTCGCCGATAAAGGCCTCACTCGGCAGCAGGATGGCTTCGGCGACGAAAGCCGGGTCGGACGCGCGCCCCGCCAGCGTCAATCCGACCGCGTCGATCACCGCCTGATGGTCGGCAGCCTCGCCCGACACGGCCGCGACGAGCGTGTCGAGCATCAGCTGCTGGAGCGCCTCGTAGCGCGCGAACGGATCGTCATCATGCGCGGCGAGCCATGCGAGTTCGCCCGGCGCGCGTTCGAACTCGACGATGACGGGCGCCGAGAAGCCCCGGTTGACCGACAGTGCCGGGCGCGCGGCGAATTTGCCGAGCGCGATACGTTGCGTTGCTTCGGTGAGCGTAACGAGCGTGTCGGGGAGCGCGGCACCACTGTCGTCCATCGCGAAGGCGGCGAGGCGCAGCGGCATCATCGCGGGCTGCTTGTCGGGCTGACCGGGCGTCGGCGGCACGATTTGCGCAACGTCGAGATACCATTCACCGCCCTCTTCTCCGAGCGCGAGCCTGAGGCGCGGCGTCCCGGCCTGTTCGTACCAGCGGCGGAACAGGGTCAGGTCGATCCCGCCTCCCTCCTCCATCGCGCGGACGAAATCCTCGCACGTCGCGGCTTCGCCGTCGTGGCGGTCGAAATAGAGGTCGGTGCCCTTGCGGAAACGCTCGGGGCCGAGCAGCGTCGCCATCATCCGGATGATCTCGGCGCCCTTGTTATAGACCGTCGCGGTGTAGAAGTTCGATATTTCCTGATAGGAATCGGGCCGGATCGGATGCGCGAGCGGCCCCGCATCCTCGGGGAACTGCGCGGCGCGCAGCAGGCGGACATCCTCGATCCGCTTGACCGGCGGCGAGCCCATGTCGGCCGAAAAGCTCTGGTCGCGAAAGACGGTGAAGCCTTCCTTCAGGCTGAGCTGGAACCAGTCGCGGCAGGTGACGCGGTTGCCCGACCAGTTGTGGAAATATTCGTGCGCAACGACGCCCTCGACCCCGTCATAATCGAGGTCGGTCGCGGTGTCGGGATCGGCAAGGATGTAGCGGGTGTTGAAGATATTGAGGCCCTTGTTCTCCATCGCCCCCATGTTGAAGTCGCTGACCGCGACGATGTTGAACAGGTCGAGGTCATATTCGCGGCCATAGACGCGCTCGTCCCACGCCATGCTGTCCTTGAGCGCCTTCATCGCATGGCCGGTGCGGTCGACGTCGCCGTCGCGCACCCAGATGCCCAGTTCGACCTTGCGCCCCGACATGGTGACGAATTCGTCGCGGTTGACGACGAGGTCGCCCGCGACGAGCGCGAAGAGATAGGACGGCTTCGGCCAGGGATCTTCCCACAGCGCCCAGTGATCGCTCCCCTCTTCACCCGACGCGATGCAATTGCCGTTCGACAGCAGGATCGGGAACAGCGCCTTGTCGCCCGCCATGCGGACCTTGTAACGGCTGAGCACGTCGGGCCGGTCGGGGTGGAAGATGATGCGGCGGAAGCCTTCGGCCTCGCACTGGGTGCAGAGCATCGAGTTCGAGGCATAGAGGCCCATGAGCTGGGTGTTCGCAGCCGGGTTGATCGCGGTATCGACCTCGACCACCGCCTCGGCCCGGTCGCCGAGGTCGACGATCAGGTCGGGGCCGTCCATACGCCAGTCGTTCCAGCCCTCACCGTCAACCCGAACCGCAAGCGGGGTCAGCCCGTCTCCGCGCAGGGTCATCGGCGTTGGCGCATCGGCGTGGCGCACAACCGAAAGCGCGGCCGTGACGCGTGTCTCGTCAATCCCGAGCGCGAAATCGAGTGCGATATCGGGCACCTGCCACTCGGGCGGGCGATAGTCGCCGCGGTGGATCGTGACGGGAACGGCGGGGGTGGAAGAGGCGTCGGTCATGCACGAGGGTCTAGGCGCGGGGCGACAGGCGCGCAATAAGGCGCGCGATGGCAAGGATGCTGATTTTCGGAATGGGCTATGCGGCAGGGCATCTCGCCGCACGGCTGGACGCACGCGGCTGGGAGGTCATGGGAACGACGCAGGACGGGCGCGGTGGCAGCATCGCGTTCGGCGACGAGGCGGCGGTGATCGGCGCGTTGCGCTCGGCGACGCATATCCTGTCGTCGGTACCACCCGGTGAAGGTATCGATCCGGTGCTCGAGCGATACGGACAGGCGCTGGCGGTCGCGCCCGCGACATGGGTGGGCTATCTGTCCTCGACCGGCGTCTATGGCGACGCAGGCGGCGCGTGGGTCGACGAGAGCGCACCGGTCAAGGGCCGCCGCGCCGATCGCAACGCCGCCGACCGGGCGTGGCAGACACTGCGTGGCGACGTCCGCATATTTCGCCTGCCCGGCATCTACGGACCCGGCCGCTCGATCCTCGACCGCATCGGCGAAGGACGAGCACACCGGATCGACCTGCCCGATCAGGTCTTCAGCCGCATCCATGTCGACGACATTGTCGGCGGTGTGATCGCCTCGTTCAGGGGAGCGGCAGGTGTCTATAACCTCGCCGACGACGAACCCTGTCACCAGAACCGACTCGTCGAATGGGGCTGCGCGATGCTGGGCGCCCCCCTGCCGCCGTTACAGACGCTCGACGAAGCGGGCTTGTCGCCTGCCGCACGCGCCTTCTATGCCGAGAACCGCCGCGTCGCGAACGGCAAGGCGAAGCGGCTGCTGGGGTGGACACCGCGCTACCCGACATTTCGCGAGGGACTGGCGGCGGTCAGTTAGATCCAGATGTCGACGGTATGGATCAGTACGCCGACGAGCCCCCCGACCAGCGTTCCGTTGATGCGGATATATTGCAGGTCGTCGCCGACGGCATTTTCCAGCCGGTCGGTGATCGTCTTGGCGTCCCAGCCGCGGATCGTGTCCGAGACGAGCTGCAGCGCGGTCTCGCCATAACTGTCGACCATGCCGACGACCGCGCGGCGCGCATAACGGTTGAGCGTGCGCTTGATGCCTTCGTCCTCGCCCAGCATCGTCCCGAATTGCGTGATCAGTTCGCCTAGCTGTCCCGCGAGCATCGTATCGGGGTCGCGCGCAGCTTTGAGCAAGGCGCTGCGTCCCTGTTCCCACAGGCCGTCGAGCCAGCGCTTGACCGCCCTGTTCTCGAGCAACTCGTCGCGAACCTTGGCGACCTTCGCTTTCACTTCGGGATCGTGCTGCAGGTCGAGCGCCATCTTGGCGAGGCCTTCCTCGACGCGGATACGCAACGGGTGCGTTTCGTCGACCGCCATCTCGCTGAGCAGCTTCGACAAACCGGCGACGATGCGGTTCGAGATGCTCTCGTCGAGTCCCGTGAAGCGGACGATCGCGTTCGAATTGTCGTGGACCATCTGGTGAATCAGATGCTCGTTGAGTTCGAGCGTCTTTGATCCCCATTTGACCATCGCGTCGAGCAGCGGCTGGTGCCGCCCTTCCGAGAGCGCCGCCTGCAGCGCTTGCCCCAGCAAGGGGGCGACATCGAGTTCGCGCAGCCGGTCGGCGATCGCCGATTTGACCATGCCACCCAGCCGCTGCTGGTCAAGCGCGCCGAGCCCGTCGGCGATGATCCGCGACGCGCCGAGCTTCAGGCGCCCGCCGCCCTCGGCCGGCTGCGACAGGAATTTGCCGACCGCGCCCGCGACATCAACCGTCTGCATCTTGCGCGCAATCAGCCGCGGCAACAGGAAATTGGTCAGCAGGAAGCGCGCGAGCGTGTCGCCGATGCGGTTCTTGTTGCGCGGGACGATCGCGGTATGCGGGATCGGCAGCCCCATCGGATGGCGGAACAAGGCCGTCACCGCGAACCAGTCGGCAAGCCCGCCGACCATCGCCGCCTCGGCAAACGCGCGGACGAAGCCAACGGCGGGATGGACGTCCTGGAAATATTTGGCGGTAACGAAAACCGCCGCCATGACGACGAGCAATCCGGTCGCGACGACGCGAATGTTCGAGCCTTTCGCCGGGATGGCGACGCCCATCGGCCGGGAGAGCGCGTGGTCGGTCATGCGAACCAAATGGCGAAATGCCGCAAAGGTTGCAACCGGCGCAGTGACTTACCGCGCCGGCTTGCCGTCATTTACTCGGCCGGCTCGGGTGCTGGCGCCGTGTGCGGCTTGGTATCGTCGCCCTTCCGGTAGGTCAGAAGATAGGTCGAGAAGAAGCGGCCAAGGCGTTTTTCGATGCTGTCGGCAAGGCTGAAGCCCGCGGGAACGATCAGCAACGTCAGCATCGTCGACAGGATCAGGCCGCCGATCACGACCACGCCCATCGGCGCACGCCATGCCCCGTCACCCGACAGCGAGAGCGCGGTGGGCACCATGCCGGCGACCATCGCGACCGTGGTCATCACGATCGGCTGGGCACGCTTGCGTCCGGCATCGAGCAGCGCCTCCGACTTGCCGATCCCGTGATCCATTTCCTCGATGGCGAAATCGACGAGCAGAATCGAGTTCTTCGCCACGATACCAAGCAGCATCAACAGGCCGATGAACACCGGCATCGAGATTTCCATCCCCGCGATCCGGAGCGCCAGCAGGCCGCCAAGCGGCGCAAGCAGCAGCGACGACATATTGACGAGTGGCGAGAGGAAACGGCGATAGAGCAGGACCAGCGTCGAGAAGACGAGCATCAGCCCGGCAATGAGCGCGATGAAGAAATTGTTCATCATCTCGGCCTGCCATTTGGCATCGCCCTGGATGACCTTGCGGATACCCTGCGGCATGTTCTTCACCGCCGGCAGCGCATCGATCTTGGTCTGGGCATCCCCCGTGACGAGGCCCGGGGCAAGGTCGGCGCCGATCACGATACGTCGCGTCTGGTTGTAACGACGCAGCTCGGTCGGCCCCGCGCCGAAGCCGATCTCGGCCACCGACTTCAGCGGCACCGTCGTACCGCGCGAGGTCGGCACCGGCAGATTCTCGATCGTCGCGAGCGCCCGGCGCGAGTCTTCGGACAGCAGTACCCGGATGGGGATCTGACGATCGGACAGCGAGAATTTCGCCGCGTTCTGATCGATGTCGCCGATCGTCGCGATGCGGATCGTCTGGCTGAGCGCGGCCGTCGTGACGCCGAGTTCGGCCGCCAGATCCATACGCGGATTGACGATGATCTCGGGCCGCGGAATGTCGCCCTCGATCCGCGGCGAACGCAGTTCCTTGAGCTTGCCCATCTGCGCAACGATCAGGCGCGCGTGCTTTTCGAGCGCCACGGGATCGTCACCGCCGACCACCATCGTGATATCACGGCCCGAAAAACCGCCCGACTGGCTCTGGAAATGGACGCGCGCATCGGGGATCGCCGACATTTTGGGTTGCAGGTTGCGTTCCCATTCGACGCTCGACATCTCGCGCTTCTTTTTCAGCGTGATGTACACGCTGCCACCGCCCACATTGACGTCGTAGAAAGCATTTTCGACCGTCGGGTTCGCCTCAAGAATATCGTTGATCTGGTTCGAGATATGCTCGCTCTGCGCAAGCGTCGAACCCGGCGGCAGCTCATACTGGACCTGGCTATAGTCGCTGTTGGTCGTGGGCTGAAACTGCTTAGGCGAGATAATGAATATCCCGATGCTGCTCAGGAAGGCGACAACGCCGATCCCGACGATCCACACGCGGTGGTCGAACAGGCGCGCTCGCGCGCGCTGCGACATCGACATCGCCCAATGGGAAAAGGTCCATTTCGCCATGCCGAGTTTTGCAAACACCCACGACACAAATCCGAGCGCGACCGCGAAACCCATAATGCCGGCCCACGCCATCAGCGCCTTGGTGATCGGGGACAACATGCCAACAAGCCACAGCAGCGCGACCAACACGGCAGCAACAGCTGCAAGCCGCGCATAAGCAGAGGCGATCTTCGACATCGGCTCACGCTCTGTCCAGACTACCATCGCCCCCAGGACGATCTGGAGAAGCGCGACCAGCAAGAAGGTCACGACAGCCACGAGTGGGGTCAGCAGCAGGAAATGCAGCGCGGCATTAGGCGCGTCCTGACCGACGGGCACAGGCCGGAAGTACATCGCTGCCACGACCGCGGCGACGATCGCGGCGACGATCAGCGGTACAATGAGGAAGATCAACCGCGTGGCGGTCAAGTCATAGCCCGCACGCTTCGCATGATGTTTGCTATTGTCCAGCGACCAAGCGAGAATGCGCTCATAGCGGTCGACCCATGGCCCGGCGGCATGCTCCTGCTCGCCCTGCGCCGACAGGAAATAGGCCGCGATCATCGGTGTAATCATACGCGCGACGGCCAGGCTGACGAGCACCGCGAACACGACGGTCATCCCGAACTGGATGAAGAACTGCCCCGATACGCCCGGCATCAGCGCGACCGGCAGGAACACCGCGACGATCGACATCGTCGTCGCGACGACTGCGAGCCCGATCTCGTCGGCGGCGTCGATTGACGCCTGATAGGCGGTCTTGCCCATACGCATATGTCTGACGATATTCTCGATCTCCACGATCGCATCGTCGACGAGCACCCCGGCCACAAGGCTGAGCGCGAGCAGCGACAGGCCGTTGAGCGAGAAACCCATCAGTTCCATGAACCAGAAGGTCGGGATCGCCGACAGCGGGATCGCGAGCGCGCTGATCAGCGTCGCGCGCCAGTCGCGCAGGAACAGGAAGACGACGACGACCGCGAGCACCGCGCCCTCGATCATCGCGGCCATCGAGCTGCGATATTGCTCCTTGGTATATTCGGTGCGCGTGAAGAGGATCTTGAAGTCGACCTTGGGGTTGTTCTTCTTGATCTCCGCGAGCTTCTTCATCGTCTCGTCATGGATCGTGACGTCGGAGGCGCCCTTCGCCTTCTCGATCGAGAAGCTGAGCACCTGACGGCCGCGGATCTTCGCAAGGTTACGCTGCTCGGCGTAGCCGTCGGTCACCTTTGCGATGTCCGACAGGCGGATCGTGCGGCCATTGCCGATCGAGATGCGCGAGTCCCCGAGCGCGAACGCATTGGCGGCGTTGCCGAGAACGCGCACCGCCTGTTCGGAACCCGCGATTTCGGTGCGGCCGCCCGCAGCGTTGACGTTCGTCTGGCGGAGCTGCTGGTTCACCTGGCTTGCGGTCAGGCCGTAGCTTTGCATGCGCGCGGGATCGAGGATCACGCGGATTTCGCGATCGACGCCGCCCGAGCGGCGCACCTGGCTCATGCCGGGGATAGAAAGCAGGTCCTTCGCGACCGTATTGTCGACGAACCACGACAATTGCTCGAGCGTCATGTCGCTCGTTTCGACGGCGAAATAGGTGATCGGACCGCCCGCGATGTCGACGCGCACGACCTGCGGCTCCAGAATGCCGTCGGGCAGGTCGCTGCGGATCTGCTGCACCGCCTGGTTGACGTCATTATAGGCGCGGTCGATCGGGGTCCCGATCGCGAACTGCACCATCGTGCGGCTGTTGCCCTCGCCGACATAGGAGGACATTTCATCGACGCCGCTGACACCGCGCACCGCGGCCTCGATGCGCTGCGTCACCTGCGTCTCGAGCTCGGTCGGCGCGGCGCCCGGCTGCGAGACGATGACCTGCACCGCCGGGAATTCGACGTCGGGGTTGTCGTTGACGTCCATCCGGTTGAAGCTGACGACGCCCGCCAGCAACAGCAGCACGAACAGGACGATCGGCGGCACCGGATTGCGGATGCACCAGGCGGAGATGTTGCGAAAGCTCATGATTCAAACGCCTTTTGTGCGCGTGCTGTCCGTATGCGGTTCGTTACTGCGACGATTTCTGCAACACCGGCTTCACCTTGTCGCCGGGGTTGAGGAACGCACCGGCGAGCACGACGACCTTTTCGTTGCCGGTCAGGCCCGACGCGATCGACACGCCCCCGTCGGTCACCGTTCCGACCTTCACCGGCTTGCGTGCGATCTTGTTGTCCGCACCCACAATCAGGACGAAATTGCCTTCGGGCCCGCTCTGCACCGCGCTTTCGGGAAGCAGCGGCGCCTGTTCGGTGCCCGAGACGAGCCGTGCGTCGGCGAAGCCGCCGGGACGCAGCGCTGCGCTGTACGGGATGGCGATCCGCACCGTACCCTGGCGCGTATCCATGTTGACGATCGGCGCGACCTGCCACACCTGACCCGCGATCTGCAGGCTGGTGCCGACCGGCGTTACCGTTGCAGTCGTGCCGACCCGGACGCGCTGGAGATCGGCCTCGGCGAGCTGCGCGAGCATTTCCATCTCGCCGCCCTTCGCCATGCGGAACAGCACGCCGCTTCCTGCACCCACGACCTGACCCGGCTCGACCTGCCGCGTCAGGACCAGACCGGCTTCCGGAGCGACGATGTTGAGGCGTCCGTTGCGTGCGACCGCTTCCTGATACTGCGCCTGCGCGACACGAACGCGCGCATTGGCAGCATCGCGGGTCGCGCGCTTCCGGTCCATGTCGGCCTTGGAAATGAAGCCGCGCCCGACCAGCGCCTGTGCGCGCTCAAGTTCGGCCTGCGCAAGGTCGGCGTCGGCCTGTGACACCTTGATCGAGGCGGCAAGGCTCGCGGCCTGCTGCGACTGGACCGAACGGTCGATAATCGCGAGCGTCTGGCCGGCGCCGACCCACTGGCCGGGCTCGACGAGCACACGAACGACCTGACCGCCTTCGCCGGCAACGCCAACGGGCATTTCGCGACGCGCCGCAATCGTGCCGTTGGCGGCAATCGCCGCCTGAACCGAAACACGGCCCGGGATCATCACGGTAACGTTCGGGACGTTCTGGGCGCCCGCACCGCCGGCGCCACCGGCCGCCGCGTCGTCGCCCTTGCTGTGGGCGAACGCGTACCAGACGCCGAGCAGCACGACTGCGATCAGCGCCACGGCGGCGATCGTCAGCATCCGCTTGCGGCGGTTGTCCTGATCTTCGTAAAAGCTTTGCGTCCCCGCGAGGCTGTCCATCGAATCCACTTTCCGTTCGTAGTTCACGCCATATCCCCTCTGACGCCGCGAAAGTCCGGACAATGATCGCCCGACAGCGACCCGCCCCGACCCGCAAGCGCAGGATAATCCCTTTGAAGGTGTGTTACCTTATTAAATCACCGCATGCAAGAGGTGAAAGCCCCCCGGCCGCCTTGCCCTCGGTTCGCGCCTCCCTAGAGGGGTCTTTGCCCGATTTCCAGCAATAGTTCGGATAGTTGAGGACGAAAAAAGAGCGGCCGGATCGCTCCGGCCGCTCCTTGTCTCATGGCATCCGATCCGTAACGGACCGGATGGTGGTCCGGTCAGCGAACCCTGCCGCGCCGGATCAGGTTGACGATGGCGAGCAGGAGAATGGCACCGATGAACGCCGTTACCAGCGTCCGCCAGTCGAACGCGTCGCCGCGCAGATGGCCTCCGCCGAGGAGGCCGCCGAAAAGCAGGCGACCCAGGATCGAGCCGACGCAACCGACAATGATGTTCAGGAAAATGCCCTGCTGGGCATCGGTGCGCATCACGATGCTGGCCAGCCAGCCGATGACGCCGCCCATGACGAGTGCGATAATGAAATCAATCATCTATTTGACCCCCTACGATCATTATGTGCCTGACGCTGCAGGCAAGACATTGGTACCTTAAATATTTTCAATCGCATAGCGAAATGGCAACCCCGAAGGCGGCCCCCGGGCGGCGCCCATCCCGCCCGTCACCGGGCACCTCCGCGACGGAAGAGGCTGAGCAGGCCGAGCAGCGCCAGCGCGCCCATGACGGCCCATGCGAGGCCGATCGGAAACTGGAAAGATCGGCACTCATCCCCGACATTTTGGCAAGAAAACTGCCCAGAAAAGCACCGGCGACGCCGGCTCCGATGTCGAGAAACATTCCCTTCCATGTGTCGGTACGCGTGGCAGTGCTGGCGAGCCAACCGAGAATCCCGCCGGCAACCAGGGTGATGATCAGCCCCATGGCTTCCTCTCCCGCGCGCACCACGCTGCAATGAAAGGATAATCGGGAAATCCGGAAAAGGTTCCCGGCCGCACCGGAGGCGCAGCCGGGAAAAGGGGGATCAGCTCCGGTCGGGGAACTGGTCCGGGTCGCAAAGCCTCGATAAGCAGGCAAGTTTGACCGCGATGTGACTCGCGTCACAGCAAGGGGAATTTTCCGGGCGTCTGGCCCGCAGAGGAGAAATCTGGCTCGGACGACAGGGCGGAGCCTTGTAGCGGGCGACACTTCGATATCGGCCCGAACGAAATGGGGGCCGGCATCGCTGCCAACCCCCACTATCCGGTTGTTGCTCCTTCGCGCCTCCGCTCCGCCCCATCCCGGTCTACCGGCCCGAAGACCTGCAGCCCGCAAAACGTTGCGCTGCGGCGCGCGCCGGGTCAGTCCGGCGATGGTTTGGTCGGCCCCCTTTCGGGGGCCGGCCTCACCTGAAAGACCCTTCATCATCTTGTCCGTGCCTCTGCCGAAACAGCTGCGCTTCCAGAGCGATGGACTGTCTTTCATATGCCCGATCTGGTTCGCCTCAACTCGTGGGAATCGCTGCGTTCCGTGATCAGACTATCAGTAGATTTCCTCGCAAATCCGGCCCGTTTCCTTCTGGCTAGTCTTGCAACTACCCTTCATGTCCCGGCGGCTTTTCGTCTCCGTCTTCCGATGATTTGAAGCTGTCACGAACCGATTTCCTCGCCAACAAAAAATGCGCGGGAAAGCCGCTTCAGGGCCCCGCGCTTGTGGATAAGTCCGGTATTAGCAACATGCGGATTCACTGCAGCATTTTTGTAACAAGGCTGCAGCATTTTCGGATTCCATTGCCGCAGTGCAGCATCGGACGACGGGCGCGACTCGCCTGGAATTTTCGCCGGTCGAGTCGCAGAGTCGCGACTCAGGCGCGGCCCAGATCGCCCTTGCCGACGGTGCCCGACGCCATGTCGAGCATCCGGTCGAGGCTCTTGCGCGCGGCGAGACGAAGCCCCTCCTCCATCTCGATCTGCGGCTTGAGGTCGCGGAGCGCGAGGTAGAGCTTCTCCATCGTGTTGAGCGCCATGTACGGACAGATATTGCAGTTGCAGTTTCCATCCGCGCCCGGCGCCCCAATGAAGGTCTTTTCCGGAAGCGCGAGCTCCATCTGATGGATGATGTGCGGCTCGGTCGCAACGATCAGCGTGTCGCCGGGGAAGCTCTTCGCGAATTGCAGGATGCCGCTGGTCGATCCGACATAGTCGGCATGGTCGACGATGTGCGGCGGGCATTCGGGGTGCGCCGCGACCGGCGCGCCGGGATGCTGCGCCTTCAGCTTCAGCAGTTCGGTCTCGCTGAACGCCTCGTGGACGATGCAGACGCCCGGCCACAGCAGCATGTCGCGGTCAAATTTGCGGTTGAGATAGCCACCGAGATGCCGGTCGGGGCCGAAGATGATCTTCTGGCTCTCCGGAATCTGGCTGATGATCGTCTCGGCGCTCGACGAGGTGACGATGATGTCGCTGAGCGCTTTCACCGCCGCCGAGCAGTTGATGTAGGTCAGCGCAATATGGTCCGGATGCGCTTCGCGGAAGCGCTTGAACTGTTCGGGCGGGCAGCTGTCCTCGAGGCTGCAGCCCGCATCCATATCGGGCAGGATCACCGTCTTTTGCGGCGACAGGATCTTCGCGGTTTCGGCCATGAACTTGACGCCGCAGAAAGCGATGACGTCGGCGTCGGTGTCAGCCGCCTTGCGCGACAGTTCAAGGCTGTCGCCGACGAAATCGGCGAGATCCTGAATCTCCGGCTTCTGGTAATAATGCGCGAGGATGACGGCGTTGCGTTCCTTGCGGAGGCGCTCGATTTCGGCGCGCAGGTCGAGACCCGAGAGATTCTCGCGGACGGGAGCAGTCATGGCTTTATCCTTATATGGCTTTGCCTTGCGCGCCCTCTACACGCCCTCGTCGGGCAGGGCAATCAGCCGGTCAGCTTTGCCGCCAGTGCAGCCACCGGCGGCGCGAGCGACAGCAGATAGATGGCCACGCGCACTGCGATGACAAGGAGTGCAACGGCCTTCGTTGCCGGATGGATGAGGCCGAGCGTACGCCGGTCGTGCAGTGCGATGATCCCGACGACCGAAAGCTGGATCAGCCCGACCGGAATGTCCGACCAGCCGATCATCAGCGGCATCGGGAGCAAGCGGCCGAGCGCGGGTTCGAGAATGACGATCGTCGCGCCGATCATCAACCGCCGGTGCCATTCGGTATCGCGGCGCTTGCGGATGGCCGCCATCACAACGAGCCCGAAAGTGACCGCCTCGACGAAGGTCAGCGCAAGGAAATAGGGCGGCGTGAAGAAGGGCGGAAAGCGGTTCAGCACGAGCGAGGCAAGCCCCGTATAAACACCGAGGATTGCAATCAGTGTCGCGAGTGCTGCCCCGGCCCATCCGAGCCGCCGATGCAGGTCGAGATTGCCGCGCGTCTCCAGCGTCGGCTGCACGACGAGCAGAGCAAGCCACGCGAGCATCGCGACGCCATGCAGATGCACCCACCACGGCGCGGCTACCGGATCGACGAAGCCGCGCAGCGCGAACTGCAGAAAACCGAAGATGATGAAGACAGCGAGGCCGATCGCCATCCGCTGCCAGAAACGCCCGGCGCGTACCGCGCCCTCTGCCGTCGTTGCCATGCCGCACCCCCCGATTGGCCTGAACGGAGCGAGGGTAGCGCAGCGTCCCCTGTGGGGAAAGCCTATTCGCCCGCGAAGCGCGCCGTCACCTTAGCGTCGATCCCCGCCGCCTTCAACGGCATGGCAAAGCTCTGTTCGACCGCGGTCCGCGCGGCGTTGCGGGCGAGGCGCATCGGCGTCGTGCCCTTCGCCTGCTTTATCAGTTCCTCCTGCGCCGCCTTGCGGTTTGCAGCGTCGAGCGTCTTTTCGGCGTCGGTAAGCGTCAGCAGGATGACGCCGTCGCGATATTCGCTGATCGAATCGAGGTCGATCTCCGGCCCCGCAAGGCGGAGCGGGGGCAAGGTCACGCCAAGCGAATTGTTCGCAGCATCCCAGGCGAGGTCGGACTGCTTCAGCTTTCCGAGGTCGAGTTCATAGCGGACCGTGCCGGGCATGATCAGCGTCTTCTTTGCCTCAAGCCCCAGCCGCGACTGCGTCGAGGTCACGACCGCGACATAGCGCGCGGTGAAGGGCACGAGAACATTCTGCTCCTGCAAGCCCTGCAGGCTCGCCGCGACGACGGTCTCGGGATCATAGCCGCGCTGCCAGTCGCGCCATGCGGAGAAGGCCCACCAGGCGGCGAGCGCCAGCAGAGCGGCGGCGGCGAGGAGGATAAGGCGCGGAAGGAGGCGCGACGGACGGTCGGTCATGGTGTTGTATAATCCGAGCATTCGGGCGCCGGCCGGTCCATTTCGTAGCGCGACGTCGCGGGGTTGTAGCGCAGCACGCGGTCATAGGTGCAAGCGGGGTCTTCGGCGCGAACAAGGTCGGCGCGTTTGAGCTTGCCAGCGCTATTGTCCTCCGACCGGCGCGAGGTGCGCGGGAAGGTCGTCGCGACGGCCCGATAGGTCAGTGCCGGAAACATTCCGCCATCATCCGGCGCTGCGGTCAGCGTCGCGCTGAAATCATATTCGTCGTGACAGGCTTCGAGCCGGTCTTTCATGTCCTGCTCCGAAAAACAGGCGCGGATCATCAGCGAGCCGCCCCAGACGACATTCAGCACCTCCTCGCCGAGCCCTGTTGCGCCCGACTCAAGGCCGAACTCGTAGAGATGAAGCCGCGAGGCCGAACCGCCGCCGCCCGAATACATGGCATTCTGGCGCCCCAATATGCCGACCAGATAGTGCTGGGCGCCATCGTCGCTCTTGAACGCGATCAGGTTCGGCCAGAGTTCGCGCTGCCCGGCGTCATCATATTCGGGGAGCGGTACCGTCGTCGGCTCGCCGTCGGCGGGCGTCACGATCAGCGCCGTATCGCCACCGCCGTCTTCGGCAACCACGGGGATTTCGAGGCACAGGCTCTTGTCGGGAAGGCATTGCCGGTCACCCTCACCCTTGACGAGCGCGATCACCGGACCGGCGTCGACGGGCGCGGCGGCGGCCAGAAGCAGGGGCAGCAGCATCAGGCAAGAATCCATTCGTCGTTGTCGTTGCGCACCGCTCCGCGCGTCTGCAAGTCGATGAGATGCGCGAGCACCGAACGGCCGGCGGCGCCGGTCAGCCGGGGATCGAGCCCCTTGTACATATGCGTCACCATCTCGGGGATCACGCGCGTGCCCTTTTCGAGTTCCCGCAAAATCTGCCGTTCGCGCTGCTTGCGGTGGCCAAGCATCCCGCGGACGAGCTGGCGAGGCTTGGTCACCGCCGGGCCGTGGGCGGGATAATAGACGCGATCGTCGCGGTCGTAGAGCTTTGACAAGCTTGCCATATACGCCGCCATGTCGCCGTCGGGCGGGCTGACCACGCTGGTCGACCAGGCCATCACATGGTCGCCGGTAAACAGGGCGCCGCTTTCGACGAGCCCGAAGCACAGGTGGTTCGACGTGTGGCCGGGCGTCGCAACGGCCTCGAGAGTCCAGCCGTCGCCCGCGATGCGTTCGCCGTCGGCAAGGACGCGATCGGGCGCATAGTCGGGGTCGAAGGCCGAGTCGGCGCGCGGGCCGTCGTCGCGAAGCGCGAGCGGGGCGCAGCCGATGATCGGCGCGCCGGTCGCTTCCTTGAGCGGCGCGGCGGCGGGCGAGTGATCGCGGTGGGTGTGCGTGCAGAGGATTGCGGCGACGCGCTGCCCCTCGACGGCGCGCAGGATCGCGTCGACATGCCCCTGCCCGTTCGCGTCGGGGGGATCGCCGATGCTCATCCCGCTGCCCGTCGGGCCGGGGTCGATCACCGCGACGTCGCTGCCCGCGCCGACGATCCAGGTCTGGGTGCCGGTGAAGGTATAGGGCGACGGGTTCGGCGCGAGGACGCGGCGTACGAGCGGCTCATGCCGTTCGCAGTCGCCGGCGCGGATCGTGTCGGGCCAGGGCTTTTCTTCGCTCATGAAGGGCATGTGGCATTGCCGCCCGCAAAGGAAAAGGGCGAGACGCGAAAAAGGGAGCGGTCATGACGCCGCTCCCTTTCCCCGCCCCTGCCATCGGCCCCACCGGGGAATGGGGGCCGACACCAAAGCCGTCAGGCCCCTAGCCGCCTGATTTTTCGAGCTCGGCGATCGCCTTGTCGAGGTCGGCGGCCACCTTGGCGCGCATGTCCTCGGACAGGCCACGGGCGGCTTCGCCCTTGCTGAAGCCCTCGCGCGCCTTCTTGAGCGCCGAGAGGCGCGCGGCCTTGTTCTCGGCCGTGTCGCCGCAGCGGATCATATAGACGCGCTGGCGCTTGTCCCCGCTCGCTTCCTCGCGGTTGACCAGCGGCGCAGCCTTCGACCCGTCGCCGCACTTGCCGATCACCATCGCCTTGCCGTCGAACGTGCCCCATGCAGCGTGCGGCATTGCCGGCATGGGCGGCATCGGCGGCATCGGCGCCATGACGGTGCGGATACGCTCACGGCGCTTGGCCTCGAGCTTGTCGGCGATCGCCTCGGCCTGCGCGCCGGTCACGCCCTGTTCCTTCAGCGTCGCGAGCACATCGTCGCGCGACAGGCTGCCCGGCGTGCGGATTTCGACGCGCTTGAACTTGCCATCGGCGGGAGCGAGCATCATCGCGGGATGCCCGTCGCCCTCGCCATCGCCGTCGCGGCGGATGACGATACGATGGACTTCGCGCTTCTTGCCGTCCTTGTCCTTCGCCGCATCGCCGTCCTGCACGTCGGTGAAGATCATGACGTTCGACATGTCACCCGCCGCAGGAGGTTCGGGCGGCAGCGGCGCGTCGGGTGCGGACGGCGGCGCGGGAGGCGCCGGCGGCTCGGCAATGTCGGCCTGCGCCTTGGCCGTCGCCGCAGGCACCAGCGTCGCGGTCGTCGCAAGCACGGCAAGCGTCGCACCGCCCACCAGCAGCTTGCCGATCAGGCCGCGCTTCCTCGAAATATCCTCCCTCATAAGCATCGTCAGTCTCTCCTGCAGATTGTCGTGAACCGCCATCGGCGCCGCAAGCGACAGCCGCGACCCGACCGCCGCCTTCGCAATCGCGGTGGCATAACGGGCCGTACGCAGGTCACGGGGTGCCTCGTCGGTCATCGTCAGGACGCGCGCATCGCATGCCGCCTCCTGATCGAAACGGAAGGCGCGGATTGCGCGCCAGGCGAAGGGGTTGAACCATTGCGACGCGAGCAACAGCAGCGCCGCGGCATTCGCCCAGAGGTCGCCATGGCGGTGGTGCGCCAGTTCGTGGTCGATCGCGAGCGCGCGCTCTTCGGCGGCGTAGCGGCCGAAGAAATCCTGCGGAACCGCGACGAAGCGGCGCCAAAGGCCGAAGGCGACCGGCCCGTCAACCGCGCCGGTCATCACCAGCCGGATCGTACCGATCGGTTCGAGTTCGACCGCTTCTCCCAGCGTTTCGCGAAGGAAACGGCGATGCGCGAGCCATGCCGAGGCAAGCACGAACAGGACGCCCGCGACCCACAGCCCGAAAATATAGGGAAGCGCGTCGGCGAACGACCATGCGGGCGCCGAGGCAACAGATGCTTCGGCCATCGCATCGGCGGGAACCAGATAGACGATTTCGCTCGCGGGAAGCGCCGCGGCTGGCTGGACCGGGTCGGCAAACGGCAGCGGCGGCAGCAGCAGCCGCAGCGCGGGCACGAGCCAGAGCATATAGGTAAGCTGAGGGCCGAAATGGCGGGCGAAGGGCTTGCGGATCAGCAGCACCGCAAGGACGAGGGCAGCAGTGGTGACCATCGTGTCACCCCAGACCTGCAGGATCATGTCGCCGCTCACGACTTGAGTTTCCGGAGCAGCGCCTCGATCTCGGCAATGTCGGCATCCGACAGCGCCTCGCGTTCGGCGAGATGCGCGATCATCGGGCTGACCCGGCCACCGAAGAGGCGATCGACGAAGCGCTGCGATTCCTCGCCAACGGCGGCGGCGCGTTCGACGGCGGGACTATAGAGATAGCGGCGGCCGTCGGCTTCGGCCGTGACCGCGCCCTTCTGAACCAGCCGCGCAAGCAGGGTTTTCACCGTCGCCTGCGTCCAGCCGTTGATCTTGCCGATGCGCCGGGTCAGATCGGCCGCCGTTTGCGGCGCCTCTTCCCACAGCGCCGACAGGACCTGCATTTCGGAATCGCTTGCTCTTTCCGCCATATCGGAAACCCCTCCCTTCGGCGTTGACCTGCAATACGACTACAAATGTAGTCATTCGGCTGAACGCTTCCTGAACGAGCCTGAACGTGGCGGTGCGGGCGATGTGTCGGGAATTTTGACAGCCGCGGGAGCCGGTAAGGAATCGCTAACCAGCGTGTCCCGCCGAAATCCGCGAAGGCGGCAAATTGGCACGCGGTTTGTATGGTATAAGACGTTCCCGAGTGTTCCGCTCAATGGAGCGGTGGGGGGCATCGGTCTGGTCCCTGATGTCCCCTGCCCCCACTCCGGAAATTCCCCACTTGCCCCCGACGCAAACGGGGGGCGGAGCGGCCGAAAGGCCCCGCCCCCCGGATGCTTTTGTCCGGAAAAAATCAGCCGAAGGTGAAGGCGAAAGCCTGGACGCCGGGATCGAGAAACTCGATCTGGAACGTCCTGTCCTGCGGCCCCTGCTGCCGCACGAGCTGATAGAGCCGCTGGCCGGTCACCGTGCCGTTGCCCTTTGCGTCGATATCGAGCCCGTGGTCGGCGCCCGGCGCCTTGCCGTCGAGCGTCACGCGAAAGCGCACCGGCCTTTTGGCATCCGCTGCGCCGAGGACGAGGTGCAGGTCGCGGCCGCGGAAGCGGAAGGCGATGCGCGCGCCGGGAGCGGCCGACACGCCATGTTCGCCGCCGATGGTCCACTGGCCGCCCAGCGCCCAGTCGTTGCGGCTGGCGAGCGTGGGCACCGCATAATCATGCACCGCATCACGGACGAAGCCGCCGGGCGAGACGAAATTCGCGGCACGGTCGTAACCGACATAGGTTTCAGGCGAGCGGTCCTTGCGCGTGCTCTCGCCCTCGCCGACACCTTTCGCATCGACCAGAGCGGTGTCCATCGCGCCGAGTGCGCCGCCGTTTTCGGCAATCAGCCGCTGGATGATCTTTTCCGATTCCTCATGATGCCCTTCGCCGAAGCGCGCGGCGCGGATGCGGCCTTTCGCGTCGATGAAATAATGCGCCGGCCAATATTTATTGTCGAAGCCGCGCCAGATCGCATAGCGATTGTCGAGCGCGACCGGATAGGTGATGCCGAGATCCCTGATCGCCTTCGCGACATTGTCCGGATCGCGCTCGAACGCGAATTCGGGGGTATGAACGCCGATCACCACAAACCCTTTGTCGCGATATTTCTCCTGCCACGCCTTCACATAGGGAATGGTGCGCAGGCAGTTGATGCACGAATAGGTCCAGAAATCGATCAGCACGACCTTGCCGCGCAGGCTTTCGGTCGTGAGCGGCGGCGAATTCATCCAGCCGGTTGCGCCGGCAAGCGAAGGAAACGGCCCCTTGTCGGCGAGGGCGTCGGCGCCCGGCATATCCTTGGGCATCGCGCCCTCGGGGTGCAGGCGGTCTAGCAATCCCTGCTCGAAGCGCGCGGTGCTGGCGAGCGACAGGCGGGTGAGCAGTCCGGTATCGAGACCGAGGCCGATCGCGACGACGCCCGCGAGTACCGCGACGCCGAGCGCCTTGCGTACCCATTCTCCCGCGCGGATCGAGCGCTTCATCGCCGCGAAGACGCGACCGCCAACCAGCAGCGCCAGCGCGAGCGACGTCGCCGCGCCGAGCGCATAAGCGAGCAGTAGCAGCGAGGTCTGCGCGCTCGCGCCGTTCAGCGCCGCGCCGGTGAGCAGGAGGCCGAGCACCGGCCCGGCGCACGGCGCCCAGAGCAAGCCGGTAGCGACGCCAAGCAGCAGCGAAGAGAGGAAAGACGAACCGCCGCCGTCCTGCCCCGCATTTCGCGACAGCCGAGCGCCGAGCGCGACGAGCGGCCGCGTCGCGCGGTCGGCAAGTGAAGGAAAGAGAAGCAGCAGCCCGAACAGGCCGAGGATGACGAGCGCGGCGATGCGCCCGTAATTGTTCGCCTCGACGACCCAGCTTCCGCCGACCACCGCCAGCGTCGCCACGGCGGCGAAGGTGACCGCCATGCCGAGGAGCATCGGAAGCCCGCTCTTGACGAAAGGCTGGTCCGCCCGGGCGAAAACGAACGGAAGCACCGGCAGAATGCACGGGCTGACGATCGTCAGCGCGCCGCCGAGATAGGCAAGAAGAAAGAGGATCACGAAGCGCTGCGCCCTTGATGGTTACCGGTCCTATGTCCCAGATACGATGGCAATCGTCGAGACGTTACAGACAGGCGCCGGGCGCGGCGCATTCGCTCAGGCAGCGCGGGTCGGGACGCCGTCCATCAGCTGGTGCAGCTCGCCGGCTTCCCACATTTCCATCATGATGTCGCTGCCGCCGACGAATTCGCCCTTCACATAGAGCTGGGGGATCGTCGGCCAGTCCGAAAATTCCTTGATGCCCTGACGGACTTCCATGTCCTGCAGCACGTCGACGGTGTCATATTCGATACCGAGGCGGTCGAGCATCGCGATCGCGCGCGAGGAAAAGCCGCACTGCGGAAAGAGCGGCGTGCCCTTCATGAACAGCAGAACGGGGTGATCGGCGACCAGCTTGGCAATGCGGTCGTGGGTGGCGGGATCGCTCATGTACAGTCTCCGGTCGGGCGCCGTTGCGCCGCTTGAAAGGGATATGCCCCTTATGAAGGAACGGCAGTCGTCAATTGCAAGGCATGAAGTTCGCCGCCCATGCGTCCGCCAAGCGCCGCATACACCGCCTTGTGCTGCGCAACGCGGCTCATCCCGCGGAAGGATTCGCTGACGACATGCGCCGCATAATGGTCGTTATCGCCCGCAAGGTCGGTGATCGAAACCGCGGCGTCCGGAAACGCCGCCTCGATCATCGCCTTCAGATCGTCCTGCCGCATGCCCATGATCGTCGCCTCAGCTCTGGCTGTCCATGAACTGGCGGCGCGCCTCGGCCGTCTTGTCGTTCAGGACCGAACGAATCTCGGCATCGCTGATCTCGACGCTTGCAGCCGTCAGGTCGCCCGCCAGCTTGCGGATCACATCCTCGTCGCCGGCTTCCTCGAAATCGGCCTGGACGACCGCCTTCGCATAAGCGTCGGTTTCCTCGGGGGTCAGGCCCATGCGTTCGGCAGCCCATTCGCCGACGAGACGGTTGCGGCGCGCGGTGATGCGGAACTGCACTTCCTGGTCGCGGGCGAACTTCGCCTCGAATGCCCGTTCACGATCGTCGAATGCGCTCATCTTTGTTCCTCGCCGGAAAATAGGGGTTCCCGGTCCAGATAGGTCGGTGTGCCAAAGCGCGCAAGGCAGTGTGCCGCAGATCACTTCCCTTTTTCGAATGATGGGTTTAGGGTCCGCGTCGACGGGAATGGGTCGTACCGCAGCACTGAAGACTGCGCCTTGCCGCCACGACACGCGGGCACGGCGCCTTGAAGCTTGCTTTGGGGGATTTGGTAATGACCGCTCGACGTCCGTATTTTCTGCCGGTTCTGGCGGCGCTGGCATTGGCCGCGCCCGGTGCCGCGCAGGCGCAGGTCGGCGATCCGACGACCCGCGACAGCTTTTCGATCGGCGATCAGGGTGGCTCGCTCTGCGAAGTGCAGGCAACCGTTCGCGACTCCGTGATCAAAGGCATGTTCGACCGTGCCTGGCTGATCGTCTGCCGCGATGCGAGCCAGCCGGTCGGTTATGTCCGCATGCTCCGCGACACCCCCGAGCAGGCGCGCGCCCGGATCGACCGCGGCCGCAGCGGCACGATCGTCTGCGTCGACGGCAACACCTGCACCGTCAAGGACAGCAATGTCGGCTGGACGACGCGCGTCGAGGCCGGCGGCGAGACGACCTACACCGTCGAGGGTTTCACGGCGTATAATGATGCGCTGAACCTCGCGCTCGAATCGATCCGGCAACGCAAGGTCGTTCCCGGCAAGATCAACGTCGCGACGACATCGGTCGGCGGCAGCGACGGCTTCGCCCGCACGCTCGCGGGGACGATCGACGTCGACAAGGCGCTTGCCGAGGGATACCGGCGCAACCACAGCGGCGATTATGCCGAGGCCGCCGAATTCTTCGAGGCGCTGTCGCGCCGCGCGCTCGAGGATCAGGCCGCGGGCGATCTCGACCCCACCGAATTCACGCTCAATCGCGCGCTCCAGCGCTCGAACCTCGGCGAGTTCGCCGAAGCCGAGCGGCTGTTCAGCGAAGTCGAGGCGATCCCGACGAGTGACCCGGTGCAACTCCGCCTCCGCCGCAATTTCCGTGCGATCCATGCGCTGAACCAGCGCGACTACGATGGCGCCGCGGCCCTGCTCCAGACACCGATCCCGCCGCTGACCAACGCGGTGACGGTCGAGGGCGGCGCGGTGACGCTGACGCCCGAGATCGTCGCCGGCGTCAACAGCGGCAACAACGCCCGCGCGGTACGCCAGACCGGCGACCGCGAACGGCTGACCCCGCTCGAACGCGCACAGATCATCGATGCGCAGGCGACGCATCTGCTCGGCACGGTCGAGCGGCTGCGCGGCAATGCGCAGGCGGCAAAGACGGCTCAGCTCAAGGGGCTCAGCGACGCGCTTGCAGTCCGCGAAGGCCGTGTGACCTCGATCGTCCGGCTGCGTTCGCAGATGCTCGGCGAACTCGCGCTGGCCGAGGAGGCGCTCGGAGATAATGGCGCGGCAGACGCGCGCTTCCAGGAATCGATTGCGGCGCTCGCGGTCGAATATCCCGAGACCAATGCACTCGCCTCGGCGCGCGCGCGTTATGCGGCTTTCCTCACGCGCCATGATCAGAACGACAAGGCGCTCGGCATCTATCGCGACGTGGTGACGGCGCTCGCCGGCTCGCAGCGCTCGACGACGGGCATGGCGAACATGATGGCGCCCTATTACAAGCTGCTCGCCGACCGCGCCGCGACCGATCCGGCGGCGGTGCAGGACTTTTTCGTCGCAAGCCAGCTGCAGGTGCGCCCCGGCGTCGCCGACACACAGGCGATGCTCGCACGCGAACTGTCGGCGGGCAGCGACGACGGCTCGCGTCTGTTCCGCCAGGCGACGACGCTCAACCGCGACATCGAACGCGCGCGGATCGAGGATGCCCGCCTCGCCCAGCTGCCGACCTCGCCCGAGGTCAATGCCTTGCGCGCCGACCTCAAGACCCAGCTCGACAACCTGTCGTTCCAGCAGGCCGAAACGGTCGCGAAACTATCCGCCTACCCGCAATATCGCGTCGTTGCGCCGGGCAAGCTCGACCTTGCCGAACTGCAGCAGGTGCTGAAGCCCGACGAGGCCTATCTCAAGATGCTGGTCGTCGGCGATTCGGTATATTCCATGCTGATCGGCAACGGCAGCGCGCAGCTGTGGAAGGCCGATATCAGCACGCAGGGCCTCGAGAATGCGGTCGACAGCATCCGGTCGACGATCTCGATCGTCGAGAATGGCAAGCGCGTCACCTATCCCTTCGACGCGCTGACCGCACGCAAGCTCTACACGCAGCTCTTTGCGCCGGTCGCCGACCGGTTGCCGGGCGTACCGCATCTGATCTTCGAGCCCGACGGCGCGATGCTGCGGTTGCCGATCAACCTGCTGATCACCTCGGATCAGGGGCTCGCGGCCTATGAGCAGCGGGTGGGCGATCCGAATGCCGACGCGTTCGACATGCGCCAGATCGCGTGGCTGGGCCGCTCGACGCGCCCGAGCACGGCCGTGTCGGCGCTCTCGTTCCGCAACGCGCGGCAGACGCCGCCGTCGAACGGGACGCGCGAATATTTCGGGCTGGGCGAGAATCTGCCTGTGCGCGGGGGTATCCTGCCGTCGACGGGAACACGCGGCGCTGTCGCAGGCGGCATCGACGGCGGATGCCAGTGGGACGTCAGCCAGTGGAGCCGGCCGATCTCCGCCGACGAGCTGGTCACCGCGAGCAGCACCATGGACCGCGGCGCGACGACGCTGCTGACCGGCGGCGCCTTCACCGATACCGCGGTCAAGAACCGCAGCGACCTGTCCGATTATCGCATCATCCATTTCGCGACCCACGGCCTCGTCACCGCACCGCGACCGTCGTGCCCGGCGCGGCCCGCGCTCGTCACTTCGTTCGGCGATCAGGATTCGGACGGTCTGCTGACCTTCCAGGAAATCTTCGACCTGAAGATCAACGCCGACCTCGTCATCCTGTCGGCGTGCGACACCGCGGGCGCTGCTTCGGTCGCGGCGACGCGCGAAGCCGGCGTCTCGAGCGGCGGCGGCAATGCCCTTGACGGGCTGGTGCGCAGCTTCATCGGCGCCGGCGGCCGCTCGGTGATCGCGAGCCACTGGCCCGCGCCCGACGATTTCGACGCGACCAAACGGCTGATCGGCGGGTTGTTCGCGGCCCAGCAGGGCGAAAGCATCGCCGACGCGCTGTGGGCCACGCAGACCAAGCTGATGGACGAAAAGCAGACCTCGCACCCCTATTACTGGGCGGGCTTTGCGATCATCGGCGACGGCGGTCAGGCACTGCTCCACGGTTCGACCACGACGGCGCAAAACGGGGAGGCTGCGGGCCGCGCGGCCCGCTGAACTGATGGCGACGACAGCGATCGACACCGCGGCGCAAGAGGCGCGCCCCGCAACCGTGCCGATTGGCAAGCGCATCCGCCGGCTGGTGATGCAGCTTGGTCCTTCGCGCATGGCGATGACGATCCTGTTCCTGATCGTCGCGACGCTGTTCGCCCGTTTCAGCTGGCAGATGCCGCTCGTCGGCGACGCCGAACGTGCGCTCTACGACGCCCGCGCGATGGTGATGGCGCCGCACGTCGGGCAGGACAAACGGATCGTCATGGTCACCTATAATGACGAGACCTTGTTCAACACCGGCATCCGCTCGCCGCTCGACCGTACGATCCTGGCGAATGCCCTCGCCAATCTCGACGCGATGGAACCGAAGGCGATCGGCATCGATATCGTTTTCGACTCGCCGCGCCCCGACGACGATCTGTTGAAAGCGCAGTTGCGCGCGATGAAGACGCCGACCTGGCTCGCCTATGCAGAGCAAGCGAGCAATCCGAACACGATCTTCTATGAACAGCAGAAATATCTCGAAGCGTATCTGGCCGAGGTCACGACGGCGAAAACGAAGCCGACGAGCGTGCTGTTCCGCACCGACGGCGACGGGGTGATCCGCAACTGGCCCGACCGGCCGAAGAATCTGCCGCCGTTGATGGCCAACGCCCTTGCCCCGGTCGATCCGGCGCATGCCAATTATCAGGGCAACATCCGCTTCCTCGTTCCGGCGCGCGTCGCCAAGGGACAGGAAGAGCCGGTGTTTGCGAACATTCCGATCGACACCTTCGCGATGCCGATGGATGCCGAAACGCGCGCCGGCTTTTCGGAGCTGGTGAAGGGCCGCTACGTGCTGATCGGCGGCGACGTGATCGACAACGACCAGTTCAACATCCCGCTCAGCCGCTTCACCGACCCGATCACCGGCCAGCATGAAACGATGATCGGGCTGGAAGTGCATGCGCATATGCTGGCGCAGCAGCTCGACAACGACTGGTCCAATCCGCTTCCGGGCCCGGCGCTGTGGGCGCTGGCGATTCTCGTCGTCCTCGCCGGCGGACTGACCGCATTGGTCGACATGCGCGCGCGCTGGGTGGCGGTGGCCTTCCTCGGGCAGATGACCTTCTTCGTCGCCTTCCCTTTCTGGCTGCAGGGGCACAGTGTCGATACGACGACCCTGCCCGCCTTCGGCTGGGCAATCGGCTGGCTGCTCGGCTACGCCGCGATCGGAACTGCCGCGCGCACGATCGGGTCGCGCCAGCGCGCCTTCGCACAGTCGGCGCTCGGCAAATATCTGCCCGCCGACGTCGCGGCGCAGATCATGCGCGACCCCGACCAGCTTTCGCTCCACGGCGAACGGCGCAATATCTTTTGCGTCTTCACCGACCTCGAAGGCTTTACCAAGCTCAGCCATGCGACGACGCCGGAAACCGTCGCGCGCCTGCTCAACGAATATCTCGACCGCCTGTCCGACGTCGTGCTCGAACATGGCGGGACGATCGACAAGTTCGTCGGCGATGCGATCGTCGCTTTCTGGGGTGCGCCGCTGAGCCGCCCCGACGACGGCGAACGCGCCGCCGCCGCGGCGATCGCGATGAACGAGGTGGGCGAGAAATTCCGCACAGATGTCGCGGGCGAAGATGTGCCACCGATCGGCATGACCCGCGTCGGGCTTCACGTCGGCGACGCGATCGTCGGCAATTTCGGCGGCGAGGATCGCATCCAGTACACGGCGCTCGGCGACAGCATGAACACCGCCTCCCGTCTGGAATCGGCGAACAAGAGCCTGAAGACCGGCGTACTGATCTCTGCCGAAGCCGCCGCACGCGCGGGACGCGACGATCTGGTCCCGATGGGACGCGTCACATTGCGTGGCCGCGCGCAACCCGTCGATGCGTTGACCCCGCGCCCCGACCTCAGTCCCGGGCAGCGAACGCGCATTGCCGAAATGGTCGCGGCACACACGGCGGGAAATAAAAATGCGTATGTGACCGCCGCCACAGCGCTGGCCCAAGAATTTAGTCAGGATCCAGCCATAATGTTCCTGATAGAACGCCTGAACGAGACCGAAAGTGGAGAAAGCTATGTCCTTTCCTGATTTCTCGATGCGCCGCCTCGGCCTGACCGCAGCTGCTGCGATCGCGGCCGTCGCCTTTGCCGGCACCGCCGCTGCCCAGTCGATGGTCGTTCGCTCGACCGGACCTTCGGCGGGCAAATATCCGACCGGCACCAAGCTCAAGTCGACCGACAAGCTGACGCTTGCGGCGGGCGACAAGGTCGTGCTGATGCAGGCGGGCAAGACGCGCACGCTGTCGGGACCGGGCACCTTCGGCGCCACCGGCCAGATCCAGGCGAACCAGAATATGGGCGCAACGGTCACGCGCATGCTGTCGACCGGCCCGACGATGCGCTCGCGCGGCGGGTTCTCGCGCGGGGCAGAAACCGACACGCCGGTCAATGTCCGCGCACCGAACGTCTGGCTGCTCGACTATCGCGAAGCCGGCACCTTCTGCGTCGTCGATCCGGCAACGCTGATGCTGTGGCGCCCGAACATGGAAGGCGATACCGCGCTCGAGATCGAGGGCGCCGGCAAGAAAGCGACCGTCGCGATCGTCGACGGCGCCAATTTCCGCAAATGGCCGACCGATAGCCTGCCCGTGCAATATGGCGTCGATTATCATCTGTCGGGCGCCGGGCTCACCAAGCCGGTGACGGTACGCTTCACCGAAATGGGTACGGTACCCGACACCGTCGAAGGGTCGGTCGACATGCTGATGGCCAAGGGCTGCGCGCCGCAGCTCAACCGTCTGGTCGATGCCATGTCGGAAACCGAAGCCGTGGGTGGTTAACGGAATCGGGTTTGCATTGAACCGTTTCGGACCATCTGATAACACTTGGACAAAATCAGCCGCAACAAAGCGGTAAGTCCTTTCCTTGGGTCGAAAATTCGCTCTGCCGGACCAGCGGCGGAGCATGAAGAATTGGTGCGTTTCCGCGAGCTGCGGGCGCATGCGTACGCAAGGGGTGGTAATGACCGACAAGGGGCAATTCGACGCTATCGTGACCGCGCAGCCGGCGAGCCGCGCGATCTTCAGGGCGCTGGCATGTTCGGCCGGCCTTGCGGCGATATCGCTGGCAAGCGCTGCACAGGCGCAAATCGCTCCTTCGGTTCCCACGCGCGAGGAAATCCAGCGACCCAACCTGCCGCCCGCCAGCCCGCCCGGCGAGCAGGTCGTCACCGCGGACGACAGCATCGAACGGTCGCCCTGCCCGCTCGCCAACCCCGAATTCGCGAATGTCCGCGTGACCGTCCGCGATGTGCAATTCTCGCCGGTCGAAGGCATCGATACGTCGATGCTCGACGACAGCTGGCGCGACACGGTCGGGCAGGATCTGCCGATCTCGGTTGTCTGCGACATTCGCGACCGCGCCGCCACCATGCTGCGTTCGAAGGGCTATCTTGCGGCGGTGCGCGTGCCGCCGCAGACGATCGGCAGCGACGGAATCGTCAAGCTGGATATCCTGTCGGCGCGGATGACGCGCATCGAGGTGCGCGGCGACGCCGGCGCGAACGAAAAGCTGCTTCAGCGTTATCTGTCGCGGCTCGACGACCAGCCGGTGTTCAACATCGTCGACGCCGAACGCTATCTGCTGCTCGCGCGCGACATTCCCGGACTTGACGCCCGCCTGACGCTGCGCCCCGGCTCGGCGCCCGGCGAAGTCGTCGGCGAAGTCACGGTCAGCCGCACGCCGATCCTGTTCGATGCCAATGTGCAGAATTTCGGATCGAAGGACGTCGGCCGCTGGGGCGGCGTCGCGCGCGTGCGCTTCGCGGGGCTCACCGGCATGGGCGACCTGACGACCGCGAGCTTCTATTCGACCCCCGATTTCGACGAGCAGAACGTGCTGCAGCTGGCCCATGAATTCCGCGTCGGCGGCGAGGGATTGCGGTTCGGCGCAAGCTATACCTATGCCTGGACGCGCCCCGATCTTGCCAATTTCCCGGTGCGGTCGAACACCCAGATCGTCAGCCTGTTCACATCTTATCCGCTGGTCCTGACTCAGGCGCGGCGCGTCACGCTCGGCGGCGGACTCGACATTATCGACCAGGATATCAGGCTGGCGTCGATCCCGCTCAACCGTGACCGCATCCGCGTCTTCAACCTGCGCGCCGATGCCAGCTGGGTCGACCCCGCGTCGGTCGCCGGCAAGAACGGTTACAGCCCGTCCGAACCGCGCTGGGGAATCGCAACCTCGCTCGAAGCGCGGCAAGGCGTGAACTTCCTTGGGGCGAGCGACGATTGCGGTCCCGGCGGTGCGGCCTGTTTCCTGCCCGGCGCCGTCCCGCTGACGCGGGTCGAGGCAAAGCCCGACGCGTTCCTCGTCCGCGCCAACGCGCAGATCGAGTGGCGACCCGACAAGCTGTTCACGATCGCGGTTTCGCCGCGGGCGCAATGGGCAAGCGATCCGCTCGTCGCCTATGAAGAATTTTCGGGGGGCAATTTCACCGTCGGGCGCGGCTTCGATCCGGGCACGGTGATCGGCGACAGCGGCGTCGCCGTTTCGACCGAACTGCGTTACGGCTCGTTCGTTCCCGCGAATACCAAGAGCTTCGCGGTGCAACCCTTTGCCTTCTTCGACGCCGCGTGGGTGTGGAACAAGGACACAGCGTTCAACGGGCTCAATCCCCAGAAACTCTATTCGGCAGGCGGCGGCCTGCGCGTCGCCTATGGCGACGTGGCGCGGGTCGACATGACGCTTGCCGTGCCGCTCAACACGGGCGGCTTCCTGACCCGGAAGCCCGATCCGCGCTTCCTGGTTTCGTTTACGACCCAATTCGGCGTGAAGGCGCGCTGAGCCATGACTTTTGCATCGAGGACCAATGCCATGCGTGCCACTGTCACCCCTTCGCCCGTCCGCAACGGCAAGCGCCGCCTGCTGAACAGCTGTGCGATCACCGCGGGGATGATGGCCCTCGCATACGGCGGGCCCGCGCTGGCGCAGGTCGCAGCCAACCCGGTGCCGGTGAATGTGACCGCGGGATCGAGCGTCTCGGTCAATTCGGGTACCAAGACGACGACGGTTACCGTCACCGGCGCACAATCGGTCTATAACTGGGTTCCGACAGATACCGCTGCAACCGGCGGCGACATCAACGTTCTGCCAGCAGACAGCACATGGAACTTTGTCGGGACCGGCAACTATATCGTCCTCAACCGCTTCGTGAACGGCGCCGGCGGCTCGCTCAGCCGCCAGATCGCGCTCAACGGCACGATCAACAGCAGCAACAGCGCCGCCTCGGGCGCGCAGGGCGGCAGCATCTGGTTCTATAATGCCGGCGGCATCCTGATCGGCAGCACAGGCGTCGTGAACGTCGGCAGCCTGGTGCTGACGACGAACGACATCGACCGCACCGGGGGTCTGCTCGATCCGACGACCGGCGCGATCCGCTTCCGCGGAACCTCCGGCAGCACGTCGACCGTTACCGTCGCCGGCTCGATCGATGCCAATCAGGCGCTCGCGCCCGGCAGCAGCTATGTCGCGCTGGTCGCGCCGCGCGTGGTGCAGGCGGGCAGCGTCAGCGTCTATGGTTCGGCTGCCTATGTCGCTGCCGAACAGGCCGATATCACCATCAACGGCGGGCTGTTCGACATCAATGTCCTCGTCGGTGCCGAGGGCGGCAATGTCATCACGCATACCGGCAGCACGGCCGGTCCCGAGCAGCAGACAACCGGCCCCGCGCAGCGCATCTATATGGTCGCGATCCCGAAGAATGTCGCGGTGGGCATGCTCGTGTCGGGTCAGGTCGGCTATCAGGACGGCGCAACGACCGCGATCACCAATTCGGACGGTTCGGTGGTGCTGTCGGCGGGCTACAATATCACAAACGGCCTGATCAACACGACGCCGGCCAACAATGTCGGCGCGGACATCACCGTCAACGACATCATCTTCCGCAGCAATGTGCTGGCGCACGCGAGCGGGGCGTTCCTTGGCCAGCCGCTGCTCGCCGTGCCGGCGATCGGAGGGCCTGTCACGGCGCTCCCGCCGCCGCAGAACGGCCGCTTCATCGTTCAGGGCAACGGCACCTTCATCGGCGACACCAGTTCGACGCTGACGGTCAATGCCAACCGCGTTGCAGGCGCCACCGGCACGCTGACGCTGATTTCGGGCGGACGCGGCGGCGTCGGGGGAAGCGCGAACGTCAATGTCAATGGCGGCACGCTGCAGGCTATCGGCGGCCTGTCGATCATCGCCGACGCAGCGGCCGATCCGACGCTGGGCCTCGGCACCGGACGCGGCGGCACAGCCAACCTGTCGGTCACGAATGGCGGCGTAGCGCTCACAAACAACTTGCTGCTGTCCGCCGTTGGAACGGGCGGCATTACGGATTCGGGCACGGGCGGAACCGGAACGGGCGGAACCGCCAGTGTCACCGTCAGCGGCACGGGCAGCGTGTTGAGCGCAAGTTCGGTGTCGATCGACGCGAGCGGTTTCGGCGGTGGTCTGACGACCGCTTCGTCGGGCGCGACGACCGCGGTCGACGAAGGCGGAAACGGTCAGGGCGGCAGCGCGCTGCTGACGGTCGACGGCGGCGGCAGCCTGAGTTCGACGAACGGCGTCGCGCTGAACGCCGGCGGCTTCGGCGAACTCGGCAACGTCCAGTCGGGTAACGGAACCGGCGGCACGGCACGTCTTACGATCGGCGGCGACACGTCGAGCGTCACGACGCCCTTCGCTGTCATCAATGCGATCGGCGTCGGCGGAGGGTCCTTCTCGCGCTCGCCGATCGGGACCTTCTTCTCGACCAACGGCGGAGACGGCAGGGGCGGCACGGCCGAGCTGCTGATAACCTCGGCCAGCACGACACTGGACCTTGGCGGCGTCGGGCTCGACGTGAGCGGTTACGGCGGCGGCGCCGGCGGGAATTCGGAGAATACGACCGCAGGCGACGCCTTCGGAGGCAACGCCAATGTCGCGGTGAACGGCAATACGAACATCGTGCTCGACAACCTGTCGGTCAATGCGCACGCCGAAGGCGGAAGCGCGACAAGCGCCAGCGGCCAGACCGCGCGCTCGGGCAACGCGCAGGGCGGCAATATCGACATCCTCGCGACGGGATCCTCGACGCTGACCGTGACCGACGGCGCGTCGCTCGACGCCAGCGGCAACGCCCTGGCGGGCGAAAATGTCGGCGACGGCGCGGGCGGCAACATCGCGGTTACGGCCATGAACAGCGGTACGCTGGACTTCGGCGCCGGCCTGCAGGCGAACGCGTTCGGCGGCATCACATCGGGCAGCCTGCCGAGAACTGCGGGCAGCGCGACGGGCGGCAATATCGATCTGCTCGCCGATCTCAGCGGCACGATCACCGCGAGCAATTACAATCTCAACGCCCGCGCGGCCGCGGCCAACGCGGCGACCAACAACGGCACGGCGCAGGGCGGGCGGATCACGATGACCGCGCTCAACGGCGGCCTCGTCGAAGCGACGAGCGACGGCATCGACAATTTCGACGTCAGCGCGCAGACCGGATACAGCCAGACCGGCGCCTCGGCGACGGGCGGCGAGATCGACATCTTCGCGAACGAGGCGAGCATTGCGCTCTCCAACGTCTCGATCAGCGCCGGCGGCGTCGCGGGCGGTGCGCTGGCACCCGGTGCAGAGCGCGTGACCGGTACCGGCGGCAACGTCGTGATCCGCACCGGTTTCGGTTCGGACAGTTCGATGAGCTTCGGCACGCTGAACGTCGACGCGAACGGCCGGACGCAGGCGTTTACCGAAGGCACCGGCGGCGAAGAGTTCGAACCCTCGGGCGACGGCCAGGGCGGTACCGTGACCATCCAGGCGAATGGCGCCGACCTGACGATCGCAGGCCCCACCACGCTTCGGGCCGACGGCTATGGCGGGCTGGGCGGCGCGAGCGCGACCGGGCGTGGTGGCATCGTATCCTTCACGCAGATCGGCGGCAACGTCCAGACCGGCGACTTGCGGCTTAGCGCCGACGGTTATGGCGGGGTGATCGAGGGCCAGTCGGGCGACGGTATCGGCGGTGACGCGTCTGCCACCTTTACCAGCGGCACCTTCACCGGCGGGGACGTCCGCGTCTCGGCCAGCGGCTTTGGCGGTGCGGCGTTCAGCGGCGACGATCTCGATCCGGCCAACCCGCGCGCGGCGGGGAATGGCGGCAACGGCCAGGGTGGCAATGCGTCGATCACCATCGCGGGCGACGCCGTTGTCAACGCGTCCGTGCTGGCGGCCACGGCGAGCGGCTTCGGCGCTGCGGGGGGAGATTTCTACAACTATAACGGCCTGCCCGGAGCAAGCGGCAATGGCGGCAACGGTCGCGGCGGCTTCGCAACGATCAACCTGACGTCGGGCGAGCTCAACGCCGACGCAGTCGTCGCCGATGCCGGCGGCACCGGCGGCAACGGCGGCAGCACGATCCTGACGTCGACCAGTTCGGGTTCCTCGACCGGCTTCGGTGTCGGCGGCAACGGCGGCAACGGCGAAGGCGGCTCGGCGATGATCGAACTTGCCGGCAGCGTCCTGAATATCAGCGAGAGCGTCACAAGCTATTCGGGCGCCCGCGGCGGCGATGGCGGCGGCATCCCGACATCGAGCAGTTCGGGGATTCCCACCGGCGCAAGCGTCGGCGGCAATGGCGGCAGCGCGACGGGCGGACTCGCGCAGGTGATCGTCGACAATTATGACGCGGGCGTCCTCTCGCTCGTGCTCGACACCTCGTCCTTCGGAGGCAACGGCGGCGACGGCACCGATGGCAACGCCGGCAACGGAGGCAATGCCCGCGGCGGCAGCGCGCGCGTCGAGGCCATCGGCCCCAACGCCTCGGTTATCGTGTCGCAGGCCAATTTCGAAGTCAGCGCGGCGGGCGGCAACGGTGGTTCGGCCTATACCGACTTCTTCTCACGGCCCACAGTCGGTGGTCGTGGCGGCAATGGCGGCGACGGCGTCGGCGGCGACATCCAGATCGTCGCGACCGATGGCGCCACGGTCGGCCTCGGTATCGGCCGCACTGGCGGCGGGCTGTTCGGCAGTACCGGCACCGGTGGCAACGGGGGTCGCGGTGCCGACAATCCGGGCACGATCACCCTCCCTGGCCCCGACGGTATTCCCGGCACCCCCGATGATGTGATCCAGGGCCTGCAGGGCGGCGACGGCGGCATCGGCGGCGGCGGCACGGGCGGTACCGTTTTCCTGTTCGCGAACGGCGGTACGATCACCTCGGGCGGCGCGCCGGTGGGCATCGCGGTCAACGGCGTATCGGGCCAGGGCGGCGATGGCGGCGTGGGTTCCGGCGGCACCGGCAGCTGCTGTTCGGCCTTCCTCGATTTCGGCGGCCGCGTCCTGTTCGAGACCAGAAATACCGCAGGCGGGGCGGGTCAGATCACGCTGGGCGACACGGTCATCAATGCCAATGGCGGCGGCGCCGGACGTATCGAGATGCGCTCGGCAGGCAACATCACCATGGCGAGCCTGACGGCGGAAGCACTGGGCTTTGCCTTCCCGACAAACAACGACACCGACGAGGCGGGACAAGGCATCTTCTTCGCGCCGACGGGCGGGACGATCAGCACCGCGGGCGACTTGACGCTGCGTACCGGAGGCTCGATCGGCGTCTATGCGCAGGGCAGCGGCCGCGTGAACGCCGGGGGCAACATGTCGCTCGAGGCCGGCGACCAGATCGACCTGCGCCACACGGTGCGCGGCGACGCGACGAACGCGACGCTATTCGCCACAGGCGACCTGACAATCACCGCGGGCAACACGCTGACCGGGGCGACAGGCACCCTGCTCGGCGCCGACGGCACGCTGACGCTGGCGAATTCGACGCCCAACGGCAGCATCACCGTCGACCGGCTCGACGGCGACGACATCGTCATTACCAGCGATGGCGCCGTGAGTGTCGAGCATGCCGAAGCGGTGGGAGATTTTACCGCGACGGCCGGCAGCTTCCGGACCGGGCTCAATTCGATCATCACCGGCGGCAACATCGACATCACCTCGGCCGGAGCCGTTGACCTCGGCAATTCGACCGCAGGCGGTTATGTCGATGTCGACGGCCAGTCGATCACCTTCGCCAATATCGTCTCGGGCTTCTACGTCGATCTGAACGCGACCGGCACGGCTTCCGGCGCCGAAGGCATCAACGGCGGAACGATTACGTCCGACAGCAGCGTGTTCCTGAACGGCAACAGCATCACGATCGATTCGATCGACAGCGGCGGCTCGCTGTCGGCCAACGCCTCGGGCGGAAACGTCGCGATCGACGAAGGAATCGCGCGCGGGGGTATCGGCATTTTCGCGCAGGGCGACATCACCGGCAGCTATGCCGGCGGTGCGGACATCTATCTGAGCGCGGGCGGCGACATTATCGCATCGGCAAGCGCGATCGGCGAAGGAGGCAGCAGCAGCAGCGGCACGCCCACGGCCGCGGGGCTCTATGTCGATGCCGACGGCGACGTCATGCTGTCGAACAGCGAGGCGAGCGGAATGTTCGGGGTGAACGCCGGTGGATCCGCGACGATCAACGGCGGCACCGCGGGCGAGGACATGCTGGTGCTGGCCGGGACCACAGCGAACCTTTCGGACATCACCGTCGGCGACGATCTCAACATCCGCGCGCCGGGTGCGATCACCGTCGCCGGGGCCAGCGCTACCGGCGACGGCCCCGACGGCCTCGAGCTTCGCTATTCCAACGGCAGCTTCACCATCGGTCAGGGCGAAGGCAATTCGACGCTCGACGGGGCCGATATCAACATCATCTCCGCGAACGGGGCGATCAACGCGAGCGGGCTTTCGGCCGGCGACGACATCTTCCTTTCGGCGGCGACAATCGCGCTCAACGGCGCGACGACGCTGGGCCTCGGCACGACGGGCGGCGACAGCAGTATCAGCACGACGGGCGGCGACACCGATGTTTCGGGGCTCGACGCATTCGACGACATATTGATCAACTCGACCGGCACCGCGAGCATTTCGAGCACGATCACTGCGGGTCGCAATGTCTCGATCGAGGCGAACGACGTCACGCTCGCCGGCATCATCCTGCCGAACAACCAGGTGGTCGATACCGTCACGGCAGGCGGAAATATCAATGTCACCTCGGCGAACGACATAACCGGCGGCGCTTTCACCGCCGGCGGCAGCCTGACGCTGACCGCCGACGGGGCGATCGGCATCACGCAGGCGATCAGCGGCGAAGATGCCGAGATGACGCTGACCGGTGCGACAGGGATTTCGGCCAACATATTGCGCAGCCGCGGCGTCACGACGCTGACCAGCGACGCCGGTGCGGTGCAGATCAACAGCCTGAGCTCGCGCGACGCGGTGACGGTGAGCGCTGACAGCCTGAACATCGGAACCAACGGCCCGATCGAGTTCGCGAATATCGTCACCGACGTCGGCGATGCGACCATTCAGGCAAACAACCGCCTGATCATCGACGACGGCGATATTGCGGGCACGGTGCGGCTCAGCGATACGGGCGAACATATCATCATTCGCAGCCTGACCGCCGCCAACGTCGCCATCGACGCGAACGAGATGCTGTCGATGACGAATGTCACCGCGACCGGCAATCTGGATGCCGAAGCCGGAACGACGATCTTCATCGACGGGACCGTGACGGGCCAGAATATCTCGCTCGCTTCCGCCGATATCGACCTTGTGGTCACGGGCCGCGTCGGTACCGCGGGCGTCACGCAGGCGCTGTCGGTCCAGAACAACGACAACCAGAGCCAGACCTATGTCGGAGGGACGGGCACGCGCAACGGCTTCCATATCGATGCCGCCGAGCTCACCCGTCTCTATGGCAACGCGATCGAGATTTTCGCGCCCGAGGTCCAGATCATCCAGCCGGCCTCGGTGGGCAGCTCGTCGCCGCCCGATGTGATCGTCGACACCTTCACGATGACCGGTGGCGGACCGAACGCGCAGGGCGTCCCGTCGAACCTGGGTGCGAACGGGGCGCTGACGATCCGCACGACGGGCAAGATGCGCGTCATCGGCAACGTCCAGCTGACCGGCCTCACCGATACCAATGCGCTCAACCTGATCGCCGACGATGCGCTCGAGGTCATTCTGGGTCAGGGAACGGTGCGCCTGCTCGGCGCGAACAATGCCCCAGGCGGCGTGCTCAACATGGAATCGGACGATATCATCGTCGCGACCTCGCAGGCGATCACCGACGTCGGAAACGCCACGACGATGGACGCGATCAACACAAGGCTCGGCCAGAACGATGGCGTGACGCTCGACGAAGGTGCGCTCTTCGCCCGCCGGATCGCCTTCGACGTCGTCGGCGGCGTCTATGTGCAGAACAGCGGTGCGGGGACCGACTTCGGTCAGCGCCGCGGGCTGACCTTCGGCGCCGGCGGACTGGACGTCACGACCGAGGGCTCATCGCGGATCGTCCTGAACGGCGTCCACCTCGGCCCGAACGGCCAGGTGACGGGGCTCGATGTAATCCCGCTGCTCACGCTTGCGGGCGGCAGCGTCCCGACCGGCGGCACGACCGGCTCGCTCGGTTTCGACCCCCAGTCGACGCTCAACGGCTGCTTCATCGCGAACACCGGAGCCTGCACGACGCCGACCGTCGTGATCGACCGGATGTTCCCGGTGCAGGACGTGATCGAGGACGAGGATGGCGACGGCGACGAGGGCGACGGCACCAGCCTGCCGACGGCGCTGATCACGATGCGCGACCTCGACCCGCTCTCGGGCGAGCCGCTGCTCGACGATCCGGTGACCGGCGCGGGCAACGACGATCTGTGGACGCCGACGACCGACACGCAGCAACCGTAAGCCTTTCGGTTGACGGAGTGCGGTTTTGCGGGGCAAGGGCACGGGCATGACCGATGCCCCTGTCCCCCTGCGGCTGTTCAACAGCCTGACGCGCCAGCTGGAAGAATTCCGGCCCGTCCACCCCGGCGAAGCGCGCGTCTATAGCTGCGGGCCGACGGTCTATAATTATCCGCATATCGGCAACATGCGCGCTTATGTCTTCGCCGACACGCTGGGACGCACGCTGTCGTACAAGGGGTACAAGCTTACCCATGTCATCAATATCACCGACGTCGGCCATCTGACCGACGACGCCGACGCGGGCGAGGACAAGCTGGAGAAGGCGGCGGCGGAGCGCGCGCAGTCGATCTGGGATATCGCCAAGCACTATACCGAGGCCTATTGGGCCGATGTGAAGGCGCTCGGCATCCGCCAGCCGGCGCACTGGTCGATCGCGACCGACTATGTTCCCGCGATGATCGAGTTCGCGAAGGCGATCGCCGACAGGCATTGCTACGAACTCGACGGCGGCCTCTATTTCGACACGACGACGGTCGCCGACTACGGCCGCCTCGCGCGCCACGGCACCGATGAGGGCGAAAGCCGCATCGACCCGGTCGAGGGCAAGCGCCACGCCGCCGACTTTGCGATCTGGCGCAAGACGCCCGCGGGAGAGACGCGCCAGATGGAATGGGATTCGCCCTGGGGCCGCGGCGCGCCGGGCTGGCACCTTGAATGTTCGGTGATGTCCGAAGCGCTGCTCGGCTTCCCCTTCGATATCCACACGGGCGGGATCGACCATCGCGAGATCCACCATCCGAACGAGATCGCGCAGAACCAGGCCCACAGCTGCTCGACCGACAGCGGGGCGCGGATGTGGATGCACAATAATTTCCTCGTCGAACGCAGCGGCAAGATGTCGAAGTCGAGCGGCGAATTCCTGCGCGTCCAGCTGCTCATCGACAAGGGTTACCACCCCCTCGCCTATCGCCTGATGTGCCTGCAGGCGCATTATCGCAGCGAGCTGGAATTCAGCTGGGACGGCCTCGGCGCGGCGCTGACCCGGCTGAAGCGACTGGTGATGGCGGCAACCTCGGTGCGCGACGCCGAAACGGTCGTGCCGTCGGACCGGCGCCTGACCGACCTGCTTGCCAGGTTCGATGCGGCGATATCGGAAGACCTGAACACCGCGGTCGCGCTGACCTTGCTCGAAGAGACCGTCGCGATGAAAAAGATCGACACCGGACAGAAACGAGGAGCAGTCGAGGTGATGGATGCCGTGCTCGGGCTCCAGCTACTGACCCTCTCCCGCGAAGATCTTCGCGTCCGCCCCAAGGCCGCGACGATCGGAGAGGACGAGATCGAAGCCATTCTCTTCCGCCGCAAGGAAGCGCGCGCCGCTAAGGACTTTGCGGCCTCCGATGCGCTGCGCGACGAACTCATCGCGGCTGGCGTCGAGGTGATGGACGGCGATCCGCTCGGCTGGGACTGGCGCCTCGCCAATTAGAGACTTGCCCGGGCGCGGCGCGCTGCCTAGCCTCGTTGCATGTCGCAACTGATCTGCTGGCTCCTCGTCGCTCTCGTCCACCTGATCCCCGCGCTGGCGCTGTTCCGGCCGGGCCTGATCACGCGGCTCTATGGCGTCGCGCCGGACAGTCCGCTGTTCCTGCTGATGCACCACCGCGCGGCGCTGTTCTTTGCGGTGCTTGTCGCCTGCATCTGGGCGGCTTTCGATCCGGACGGGCGCAAGCTCGCGACGGTGATCGCCGCGATCAGCATGCTCAGCTTTCTGGCCCTCTATCACAGCCGCGGCCGCCCCGCCGCGCTCGGCACCATCGCCCTCGTCGACCTGATCGGCCTCGCCCCGCTCGCCTGGGCCGGCTGGCACGCTTTCCAGCAGTAGGAAGAATATGACCAAGACCGTCACCGTCCTGTCCGCCATGGTCCGCCCGCTTATCGACGGCCGCCTTCCCGACTGGGTCGAGCCGCGCTTTTTCATGTCGAAAGAGGAAGCGATGGAGCTGGCGCCGGAGGCCGAGATCGGCTGGTTCGACATGTACGACAAGAAGGACATGGCGGCGGCGATCACCGCCGCGACGAAGATGAAATGGCTGAATTCGATCTATGCCGGGGTCGACGGCTTTCCGCTCGACCTGCTCCGAACACGCGGCACGGTGCTGACGAACGGTGCGGGGATCAACGCGATTACCATCGCCGAATATGTCGTGATGGGGATGCTGACCGTCGCCAAGGGCTATCGCGACGTCGTGCGCGCGCAGGAACGGCGCGAATGGCTGATGGAGTCGCCCGGCAAGGTCGAACTGTTCGGATCCAAGGCGCTGCTGCTGGGCTATGGTGCGATCGGCAAGCTGATCGAGGAGCGGCTGAAGGGCTTCGCGGTCGATGTGACGGTCGTGCGGCGCTCGGCGGGCCCGAACACGCTGACCCCCGACCAATGGCGCGATCGCCTCGGTGAATTCGACTGGGTGATCCTCGCGGTTCCGGCAACACCCGAAACCGACGGGATGATCGGCGCAGCCGAGCTGACGGCGATGAAACCGACCGCGACCCTGATCAACATCGCGCGCGGCGCGGTGGTCGATCAGGACGCGCTCGTCGCCGCGCTCGATGCGCAGCAGATCGCCGCCGCCTTCCTCGACGTTACCACGCCCGAGCCACTCCCTGCCGACGACCCGCTGTGGAGCCTCGACAACGCCCATATCACGATGCATCTGTCGGGGCGCGCGCAGGACAAGATGTTCGCGCGTTCGGCGCAGCGCTTCCTCGAGAATCTCGATCGCTGGAAAAAGGGCGAAGCCGTCGAACCGCGCGTCGACCTGACGCTGGGCTACTGACCCGGCGCGGCGCGGCGCAGCGCTGCCTTGATGTCGCGAAGGTCTTTGCGGAGCGCCTCGATGCGTCCCTTGCCGATCTTGTCCGCGATCGCCGCCTCCGCCTCCAGACTGAGCTTCGTCAGCGTCGCAACCGCGTCGCGGCCACGCCGGGTCAGCAGCACCCGCTTGGCACGCCGGTCGCCGGGATCGGCCCCGATCTCGACATAGTCGAGCGCCGCGAGGCCTTCGGTCAGATAGGCCATGCTTTGCTTGGTCATCCCCGCTCGCTCGGCCAGATCGACGACGCGCGATCCCGCCGCGTCGATATGGCGCAGGACGCCCGAATGCGCGGGGCGGAGATCGTCGAACCCCCGGCGCGCCGCGCCCGCGTAGACGCTTTCGCGCATATCTTCATAAATGGCGCGGCAAAGCTGGGCGATACGTTCGCCTTCGGGCGGTTCGGCATTTTCCATCAAGGGATATTGACACAAGACAGATAAACTGTCTATTAGCAATAAAGACAGACAATCTGACCAAATGAGGCATTGATGAACGACGACATTATCGCCCGCAATCTGGCGGTGGCGCATGACCATATCACGAATGAGGGGATCGATCCGGCGTCGGTGATGCATCTCTATACCGACGACATCATCCTCGAAGTGCCGGGACGCGGCCTGCGCTTCGACACGCACGAAGCGATCGAAGCCAACTACCGCCGGATGTTCGCCTCATTCGCCGATGTCGAGATCATCCCGCTCGACCGCTTCGCCACCGAAACACGCGTCTTCGACGACATGATCGTGCGCTTGAGGCTGGTCGGCGACGGGATGGTCAACGCGCCGGTTCCGGTCGGATCACACGTCGAGATGCGGCTGCTCCACGTCTTCCACATGCGGGATGGCAAGATCGCGCGCGAGATCGTGCACGAACAATGGACGCTACTCGGCTGAAATCCGGTCAGACCGGCCGCTCCGCCTTCAATTCGCGCACCAGCGGCTGCAGCCGCTCGTCATATTTGGCGAGCATCGTGTGCGCGCCGGCATGATCGTAGAAGCTGACGAGTTCGCGGCCGTTCCAGCGGTGGAGGGCATAGGCGGGGTCTTCGGCGACGATCATGGGGCGGTCGTCGGGATGGTTCTCGTCGATCGGGCGAAGGTCGAGCGAGACCTGCGGCGCGGTCGACGAGCAGATCGCGACCGTACGCCCCTCCCACGACACGGTGACGCTGCGGTGGAGGTGGCCGCAGATCAGGCCGCGCACCTGCGGGTGGCGCTGGACCACCTCGGTAAACACCGCGACCCACGGCTCATTCGGGTCGGTGTTCATCCATTCGATGCCGCTTTCGACCGGCGGGTGATGCATGACGACATAGGTCGGCTTGGCGGGATCCTTCGCCAGTTCGGCGTCGAGCCAAGCCGCGCGTGACGCGCAGAAAGCGCCGCCGTGGCGCCCTTCCTCAAGCGTGTCGATCGTCACCAACCGCAACTCGGGCAGCTCGATCGTGTACTGGATGAAGCCGTTGCCGTCGTCGAAGCCCGGAAACTGTGCGTGAAAATTGTCGCGGAGGTCGTGGTTCCCGACACTCGGCCAGACCGGGAAGGGACAGCGCGAGAAAGCGGTCGCAAGACGGCGATAGCTGTCCATGTCGCCGCGATCGGTGATATCGCCCGTCGCGAGCAGCAGATCGGGACGGTTCGGGCCCTCGATCAGCACGTCGAGGACGTCGTCGAGCCGTTTGCGGTTATACTCCGCCGGATTGTCGGGATCGAACCCGATATGGATATCGGTGATCTGCGCGATCAGCATATCCGTCCCCTGCTTCCCGCCGGTCGACCCCGGACCAAAATCTAGCCGCCCCGCTCTGCCCCGTGCAGGGCGGGTGTGCGCCACGTCACATCATAGAGCCCCCGCCCCGGTGAACCTGTGACCAAGCTCACACCATAGATAGCGCGAAGAGGTTTATTTGTGATTGCCGCGCTGTTTACCTTGCGTTGGCGCGCCGGCATCCACGGCTTGCCGCCATCCGAATGATATTCGTGGCACATCGCGCAGGGCGATTCGGTCGCGGTCTCGACTTTTACCAGCCGCGCGCCATTCTCGCCGACATGGCAATCGCGGCACTGGCGAAGCCCGGGGATCAGCAAGTCGCTTGCCGCCTTCGAACCCGTCGCCATCGTGTGACAGTCGGCGCATTTCGTTTCCTTGTGCGCATCATGGTCGAACCAGCCCTTGGTCAGGAAGCGCGACGTCTGGTCGACCGCCTGGACGGTCCAGCCTTTACCGCCCTGCGGTGCATAGATCGTGTGGCAGTCGTAGCAGGCCCCTCCCTTCGAGAAGACCGCACGCACCGCATCCTCGGCGCGGTTCGGTCGAACCGCGACCTCGCGGAAATAGATGTTGTAGACCTGCCCCTGCGCATAATCGCCCGGCCGCCGTCGCTCCATGCCGCCGAGCTGCAGCGGCCGCGACGGCGGGGTCGAGCGATAATAGGCGGTCAGATCGGCGACCACCTGGTCGGGCTCCCCGTGACGCAGGGTGCGCGTCACGCCGCCAACCGTCTCGAACGCGAGACTGTGGCACATCGCGCAATCGCGCTCCATTTGCACGGGCTTTATGCGGACGCCATCGGCCTCGGGACGATGGCAATTCTCGCACTCCAGCTTCTTGCCGAAATCGTAGCGGCCGCGGAAACTGGCCGCCATCCGCGCGACGCCTCCGGTCGCCTGCAGATGCAGGTCATGCGGAAATTTGAGCCCGTCGAAGTCGGTGAGCGCACCCTTGCCCGTCACCGCCCGGATCGGCTTCGCGCCGGGCGCCGGGCGCACCATCGGGCGGAATTCAGGGTGGATCGTCCCGAAATCGGCGGCGTCGGCGACGGTCGGCTTGAATCCGGCCTTCAGCAGCCGCGCCGACATGCCGTCGTGACAATCGGCGCAGAATTTCTGCGGCGTCGCAAGCATCGGCCCGGCACCTTCATGCTCGGTATGACATTCGACGCAACGCCCCTGCGGTTTGTTGAAGGTCTTCGCAAAACCCGCGAGAATCCGTTCGCCCACACCCGGCGGATGACGCGCCGCCAGCAACATCGCGGTCGGCGCGTTGGCGTGGGCAGCGCTCATCGCCTTGTGCTCACCGGTGTGACAGCCGACGCACGCTTTGTCGGTCACCGCGACGAACGGCTCGACATGGCACGACTGGCAGTCGTTCTTCAGGCTGGCATGGGCGCTCGACAGCGGTCCCGACATCCATGCCTTGTCGGCGTGATAACCTTCGGGGCGTTCGTCGACATTCTTGAAGCTCTGCCACGCCCAGATCGGCCCGACCAGAAAGGCGAGCAGCATCAGGATCGCAAAGGTCCATGCGCCGAGGCGCTTGCCGGGCATGACGCCCGCCAGCGAAAAGGCTTTCGCCTCGTCGACGTCCTTCGACGATTGCGACAGTTCGTCGATACGTTCGACGAGCAGGATGATCTTCTCGTCCTCGCGCGCAATCGTCAGCCGGTGCCCGCCAAAGCGCAGTTCGGCCCCCGCAGCGCTGTCGATATCGGCGGCATCGACCGTGCGGCCGTTGATGTCGAAGCCCAGCCCTTCGCTCGCCTGCACGCGGACGTGTCGACCGTCGGCGCTGGTGATCGTCGCATGGTGCGGATTCACCGCCAGATCGGCGATGTGGATGATATTGCTGCCCTCGCGGCCCAGCGTGATCGCATCGCCCGGCAACGCCTGGTCGCGGACGATCTGCTTGCCCGTCTTGGTCGTCGAGATCCGGCGCAGGATGAAGCTCATCGTCCCGGCCTCACCAGTAGAAGAAAACGCTGATGATGTGCGCCGACAGCGCCGCGATCAACGCAAAGGTCAGCGGCACATGCACATAAAGCCAGACTTCGAGCAGCGCGCGGATGCGAAGATGCTGGCGCAGCCGCGCCAACGCCGCCTCCTTCTGCTTGAGCAGCCCGATCACCTTCTCGCGCGCCTCCGCATCGCTGCTCCGCGAGGTCGACAGCGCCACGAGCGCCGCCGAGGTCGCGCAGCGCGGATACCGGCCCGAAAGGCGCGCACCGATCCCGCCGGCGAACGGATCCTCGTCGAGCGCGGCGAGCACCGGCGCGGTATCCTCGGGGGTCAACGGCTGGGCGGCAGAATGGAGCTGACGATCGAAGGCGCGGATCGCCTCGAGCATCTGCATCTGCGTCATCTCGTCGCGGTTGTTCGAGAGTGCGGCAGGCAGTGTCGCATAGACGATAACGCCATAGAGCCCCGACAGGATTACCAGCATCATCAGCACCCACGCCAGCGTGTGGACGTTCCAGCCGAGCTGGAAGCCCGTATGCCAGGTGCCGATGACGATCAGGCTGAGACCGAGGTAGACATGCGCCGAGGTCCACGCCTTCAGCGACCAATAGTCGCTCGTCATCTTGCGCTTGCGATAGCCGAGCGCGGTGAGCCACAGGATCAGACCTGCGCCGATGGTGCCGAGCGTATAGCCGTACCAGCTGCCGCCATTAGGCCGCGGCGTCACGTCGATCAGCGCGTAGGAAACGATGATCAGCAGGCACAGCCCGCCCGAGATCTTCGCCCAGCGGAAATTGGCGTAACGCAGGAAGCCCTCGTGCCGCCTTTCGCGGACACGCTCGGTCTGGGTCGCCTTGCTGCGGCGGCGCTTGAAAAGGCTCGCCATCAGCCGGCGTCCTCCTCGAGCCGCGCGATCGAGAGGAACTCTTCGGGCGAGACGCGGATTGCGGCGCCGGTCGGACAGGCGCGGACGCAGGCGGGGCCGCCGGCGATACCCTTGCACATGTCGCACTTCACCGCGATCTTCTTGGGCTTCTCCTCGCCGAGTTTCTTCTTCGTCCACTTGGGCGACGGCTCGCCCGGACCGGGACCGAAGCCGGTCAGCAGCCAGCGCAGCAGGCCGGGCTTTTGCGGCGGCGCCGCTTCCATCCGGATCACGCCATAGGGGCAGTTGCGCATGCAGTTGCCACAGCCGATGCATCCCGGCTCCATGAACACTTCGCCATCGGGGCCGCGATGGATCACGTTCGGCGGACAGTCGGCCATGCAATGCGGATGCTCGCAATGCCGGCAGCTGGTCGGGACGTGCAGATGCGCGAAGGTCTTGCCCGCCTCGCGGTCGAGCCGCGACAGGCCTTCGTGGCTGTCGGCGCATGCCTTTTCGCAATTGTCGCAGCCGACGCACAGATTCTCGTCGATCAGCAGCGCGTCGGTCGCCTCGCCGAGGCCTTCCTTCATGATGAAGCCCGCGGTGTCCGAATAGAGATCAACCGCGCTCGAATAGCTCGCCTTGCGCGATTCGATGAAGCTGTTCATCGCCGCCCGCTCGGCAACCGCCGCCTCCGTCGCCGCCCGTACCTGCGGCCGCTTGGCGAGCATTTCCTTGAACTGCTGTCCCTTCAGCCGGATGACCTCGCTCGCGACCGCGGCCTTGACCGTCGCGTTGCGCGGAGCCCCGCTCAGCACCGCCATTTCGCCGAAATAGCTGCCGGCCGGGAGGTAGCGGAGGAAGATCGACTTGCCGCCGATATCCTTCTCGACCACCATCGAACCCGAACGAACGACATAGACGTCATCGCCCTCGTCGCCCTCGGCGAGCACGACCTTGCCCGCCGCGACCCGCTCGATCGCCGGATCCTCGACGATCGGTTCCAGATCCTCGACCGTCAGCCCGCCCTTGAAGATCTGGAGCAGCTGGCGTTCGAGCGAGATGCGGTTGATCACGCGCTTGGCGCCCGGCACCGCCGCCATCAGCTTGAGCGCCGCGGTGCGCGAGACCTCGACGAAGATGCTGTCCTCGCCCGCACGGATCGTCGCGCCGCGCTTGCGGCCCGAAATCAGGCCGACCTCGCCGAAGATCGAGCCTTGCTCGATCGGTACCGTCATGCCGCCGCCGATGTCGACGACCGCGCTGCCGTCAGCAATCGCGAAGAGTGACGATCCGGGCTCGTTCGCCTCGAACACCACTTCGCCTGTCCGGTAGAATGCGACCTTCGAATCGAGCATGAACTCGCGCATCTGCAACGGCGAAACGTCGGCGAAAATGCGCACCCGCGTCCGCAGGAATTCCAGCCAGTCGGCGACGGATTTCTGCTGCGGCAGGTTGGCGAAGATCGCCGCCAGATCCTTTTCGTCGGCCGGCGTGAGGTTCTTGTTGCCGTTGATGAACTCGACGACGTCATAGCCTTGGTTCATGCAGTGCTTGATCAGCGGATAGCCCGCGAGCGCGCCGATGACGAAGATACCGGGGACGGTCGATTCAAAGGTCGGCGACAGTTTCGGAAAGGCTTCGCGATCAGGGCCGGTGAACTCGATCCCCATCGATTCGACGAAGCCGCGCGGCGCGACCGATCCCAGGCGCGCGACGATGACGTCGCACTGGATCTTCTCGTCACCGGTCGGGGTTTCGAGCGTCAGCCAGCCGGGTTCGACGAGCTTCGGCTGCGTCTCGGTGCGGATCGACATGAAGCCGTTCTCGCCCGCCTCCATCATGTCGGAAACATTCTTCGCCTTGGCGCGCGCGAAATCCTTCGAGCGGTTGAGGATCGTGACGGTATTCTCGAGCGCTTCCTCGGCGACCCCGAGCGCATTCTCGATTCCGGCGTCGCCCGACCCGACGACGGTTATATGCTTGTCCTTGAAATCCTCGGGATCGTCGACCTGGTAGATGATGTGCGGCAGGTCGGCACCGCCGCAACGCATGCGGTTCGGGTTACCCTGCGTCCCGATCGCGAGGACGATATTCTCTGCCTTGTAGACCTCGCCCTTCGCGGTCCTGATCTCGAACGCGCCCTGCTGCCCCGTTACCTCGGTGACTTCGGCATGCTTGACGACATTGACCTTGTTGTTGGCCGCATCCTCGTCCCAGTTACCGAGAATATATTCGCGCGCACCTTCGGCGAACCGGCAGTCGGAACGCAGGTCAAGGCGTTCGGGCGTCGCAAGAACGCGCTTGCCCTTCTGATATTTGAAGATGGTATCGGAGAGGTGATCGGTCTTTTCGAGCAGCACATGGCTAAGCCCCAGCTGCCCCGCACGCGACGCCGCGCTGAGCCCCGCGGGCCCCGAACCGATAATCGCAACCTTGACCGTCTCGCTCATGCGCGCACGATCCCGCTGGCGGAACGCCTGCTTTCGGTCCTGATGCTGAACGCGCGCACGGGCATCCCATTCCCCCCAATCGCCTACCCCTAGGCGACCACCAAACTGGATGCGACCCGGACTTTGTCCTGGACGATGAGCTATGCCCTTGAAAGCGGGAAAAGGTCAACCGGCGAGGCGGCAATTTCGCCTGCTGCGAGACGTTCGCAATAGCGCGGAATTACGCGAGTTCGAACATCGCCGCGATGCGGTCCGACGTCGCCGGCTCGAAGCGCGACCAGCCATCGGGGCCGAGCTTTTCGAGCGGACGGAAGCGCGCCTTGTACGCCATGCGCGGCGAACCTTCGATCCAGTAGCCGAGATAGACGTACGGCAGCCCCGCATTGGCGGCGCGCAGCACATGGTCGGCGATGATATAGGTGCCCAGCCCTTCGCGCATCGGATGCGCGGCATCGAAGAAGCTGTAGATCATCGACAGCCCGTCGCCCTGCCGGTCGGTCAGACAGCAACCGACAAGGCGGCCCTTGCGGCCGTCGACCGTCGGTTCGCGATATTCGATCATGTAGGAATCGACCGGGGTCTGCTCGACCATGTCGGCGAAATCCTGTTCGTCCATATCGGCCATGCCGCCGTTCGGATGGCGCGAGCCGAGGTAGGAGCGCAGCAGCGCATATTGTTCTTCGGTCGCCCACGGCTTGCACGCGGTGGCGACCAGATCGTTGTTGCGGCGGATCGTCCGTTTCTGCGAATTGCTGGGCATGAACTCGCTCGCGCAGACGCGCACCGAGACACAGGCCGAACAGTCCGCGCAACTCGGGCGATAGGCGACCGACTGGCTGCGCCGGAACCCGATTCGGCCGAGCGCATCATTCAGTTCGTTCGCATTGTTTCCGCTGAGTTCAGTGAACACCTTCCGCTCGGTCTTGCCCTCGAGATAGGGGCACGGAGCGGGGCTGGTGACGAAAAAGCGCGGGAAACGGAACGGTGCGGACACGCGAGACAGACCTCCGGAATGGCGTTGCGGAGCCCCCCGACGCGGGTCCGTTGCGCTACATCCACCGGTTATGCCGTGCTGCGTCAATGGTGCAAAGACCATTTACCATTTTTGTCCGTCCCGTTCTGATTCAGCTTCGAAAAATTCTGAATCGCCCAGTAACTCTTGTGCCGATTTGAATCGAAAGGCCGCCCCTCCGCCGGCGCAGCGAAGCTGCGTGCTAGGCGTAGCCGCGAAGCTCGTCGCCGGTGAGCGTCGCCACATGGAGCACATTGGTCGAGCCCGGCGTACCGAAAGGCACACCGGCCATCATCACCAGCTTCGATCCCGCGGTGCCGATCCCGTGGCGCAGCGCCATGCGCTTGCCCTTGGCGATCATCTCTTCGAAGCTGCCGATGTCCTTGGTCGGCACCGCATGCGCGCCCCACAGCAATCCCATGCGCCGTGCGGCTTCGCGCTTCGGCGTCAGCACGAGCAGCGGCGCACCCGCACGCTCGCGCGCAACCCGGCGCGCCGTCGAGCCCGAGAAGGTGAAACAGATGATCGCATCGGCGCCGATCGTCCGCGTGATATCGCCCGCCGCCTCTGCGAGCGCATCGGCGGTCGTGGAATCGGGCTGCGTCTCCGTGAAGTGCAGGCGGCGGAAATAGTCGGGATCGCTTTCGACCGAGCGCGCGATCGAATCCATCATTGTCACCGCCTCGACCGGCCAGGCGCCCGCTGCGGTCTCGGCCGACAGCATGATCGCGTCCGCACCGTCATAAACCGCGGTCGCGACGTCCGAGACTTCGGCGCGCGTCGGCGACGGGGAGACGATCATCGATTCGAGCATCTGCGTCGCGACGACGACGGGTTTGCCCATGCGGCGGGCGGTCGCGACGATCTTTTTCTGGAGCGGCGGCACCGCCTCGGGCGGCAGCTCGACGCCCAGATCGCCGCGCGCGACCATCGCTGCGTCGGCGATCTCGAGGATCTCTTCGATCCGCTGAACCCCCGAAGGCTTTTCGAACTTCACGAGCAGCGCGGCCTTGCCGCCGATCAGCCGCCGCGCCTCGGCAACGTCCTCGGGACGCTGGACGAACGACAGCGCGATCCAGTCGACATGCTGTTCGAGCGCGAAGGTCAGATCCTTGCGGTCCTTCTCGGTCAGCGCCGCGAGCGGGACGACGACATCGGGGACGTTGACGCCCTTCCTGTCCGAAATCTTGCCGCCGACCTCGACGATCGTCTCGATGCGGTCCTTCGCGACGCTCTTCACGCGGAGCACGAGCTTGCCGTCGTCGACGAGCAGGCGCGTATCGGGTTCGAGCGCGGCGAAGAGTTCGGGGTGCGGCAAATGGACGCGGCTCGCGTCGCCGGGCGCCTTGTCGGTATCGAGGACGAAAGGCTTGCCTTTCACGAGTTCGGCGGGGCCATCCTTGAAAGTGCCGACGCGCAGCTTCGGCCCCTGCAGGTCGACGAGGATCGTCGTCGGGCGGCCGGTTTCCTTCTCGAGCGCGCGGATCGCGGCGATGACCTTCGCATGCCCGGCATGATCGCCATGGCTCATATTGACGCGGAAGGCGTCGGCGCCGGCGACATGCAGCGCGGCGATCATCTCGGGGTTCGCGCTCGCGGGGCCAAGGGTCGCCAGGATACGCACCTTGCGCTGGCGGGGGGTGAAATGCTGGGCCACGGATGCTCCGGAATGAGAGTTTGGATGGCCGCTTGCCTAGGCCTGTTGCCCCCGTCTAGGCAAGCCGCGTATAGCTATTCATCGGCCGACAAGAAGGGAATCCGCCATGTCCTGCAGCGACGACACGACCGCAGCGAACGATGCGCTCGATAGCCTCGACGATGCGGTTGCCGCCGCAGCGTTCCGCCGTCTCGTCCGCCTGCTCCAGCATCGCAGCGACGCCGCGAACATCGACCTGATGGGGCTCGCCGGATTCTGCCGCAACTGCCTCGGCGACTGGATCGCCGAAGCGGGGGAGATGGACAAGGAGGCCGGTCGTGCGATCGTCCACGGCATGCCGACCGCCGACTGGAAAGCGCGCTTCCATACTCCGGCCACCGCAGAGCAGCTTACGCGGATGGAAGAAAGCATGGCCAAGAATCCCTGACCCCGCTAGGTGGGCCGCGAGGCGATTCTCGCCACCCAAATCCAACCTTTAGCGGAGTCAAAAATGAGCGAAGCCACCGTGTCCGACGAACAACTGCGTCTTTTCATCGAGCGCATCGAGCGTCTGGAAGAAGAGAAGAAGGGCATCGCCGACGATATCCGCGACGTCTATCTGGAATCGAAGTCGCAGGGCTATGACCCCAAGATCATGCGCCAGATCGTCCGCCTGCGCAAAATGCCGATCCACGACCGCAAGGAAATGGAAGCGATCCTCGACGTCTATAAATCGGCGCTCGGCATCGCCTGACGCCTTTTCATCCAAGCCGGGAGAATGACGATGTTCAGCACCACCACGAATAATGTCGAAGGCCATCCGGTCCGCGAATATCTGGGCATCGTCACCGGCGAGGTGATCGTAGGCGCCAATCTGTTCCGCGACCTGTTCGCGAGCATCACCGACATCGTCGGCGGCCGTTCGGGCAAATATGAGGACGTCCTCGCCCGCGCCCGCAAGGAAGCGATCGCCGAGATGGAAGCCGAAGCGGCGCGCCTCGGCGGCAATGCCGTGATCGGCGTCGATCTCGACTATGAGGTGCTAGGACAGAACGGCTCGATGCTGATGGTCAGCGCGTCGGGAACCGCCGTGGTTGTCTGATCGGCGTGCCCGCGCTAGGGCGGCGCCAGATTTTTCCTTTGAGGAGGTAGGCCGTGGCAGGCCATAGTAAATTCAAGAACATCATGCACCGCAAGGGTGCGCAGGACAAAAAGCGCAGCAGCCTCTTTTCGAAGCTCAGCCGCGAAATCACCGTCGCGGCGAAGATGGGCCTGCCCGATCCCGACGCGAACGCGCGCCTGCGCGCCGCGGTCAACGCCGCCAAGGCGCAGTCGATGCCGAAGGACAATATCCAGCGCGCGATCGACAAGGCGGCGGGCAATGACGGCGATAACTATGAAGAGATCCGCTACGAAGGCTATGGCCCCGGCGGCGTCTCGCTGATCGTCGAGGCGCTGACCGACAACCGCAACCGCACCGCGACCAACGTCCGCACCGCGTTCAGCAAGAACGGCGGCAACCTCGGCACCTCGGGCAGCGTCAGCCACGGCTTCGATCGCCTCGGCATGATCAGCTATGGCGCGGGCGCGGGCGATGCCGACACGGTGTTCGAAGCCGCGCTCGATGCCGGCGCCGACGATGTCGAATCGTCCGAGGACGGCCACGATATCTGGACCAGCGTCGACAGCCTGCACGAAGTCGCGAAGGCGCTCGAAGCGAAGCTCGGCGAGGCCGAGGGCGTCAAGCTCGCCTGGCGTCCCACGCTGAAGAGCGAAGTCGCCGACGAGAGCATCGCGCAGACGCTGTTCAAGCTGATCGACACGCTCGACGACGACGACGACGTGCAGACCGTGTGGGGCAATTACGAAATCCCCGACGCGGTGATGGAAAAGCTTGGCTAAAAGCCAGAATCCGTTCGCATCGAGCGAAGTCGAGATGCCCATCGGTCGCGCATGCCTTCTGGGTGTCTCGACTTCGCTCGACACGAACGGGAACAGATGATCATCCTCGGCCTCGATCCCTCGCTCAGCTGCACCGGCTGGGGCGTCATCCGCGTCGAGGGCAGCCGGATCAGCCACATCGCCAACGGGCAGGTGAAGACCGACGCCAAGGCTCCCCTGCCCGACCGGCTCGTGCATCTCGATACCGTGCTAGCGGCGGTGATCGCCGATCACGCGCCCGCCTGCGCCGCGGTCGAGGAAGTCTTCGTCAACGACAATCCGCAATCGACGCTGAAGCTGGCGCATGCCCGCGGCGTCGCGCTGCTCGCTTGTGCGCGAGCGGGGCTGACGGTGGGCGAATATGCACCGCGGCTGGTCAAGAAGGCGGTCGTCGGCACCGGCGCCGCGGCGAAGGAGCAGGTACAGGCGATGCTGCGCATCCTGCTGCCCGGTGCAAAGGTCACGGGCGCCGATGCGGCCGACGCACTGGCAGTAGCGATCTGCCATGCGAACCATCGTCCCAAAGCCTAAATCTCCGTACCGTTCGTCCTGAGCTTGTCGAAGGACCGTTCTTCTTCTAGGGAGAACAAAGAGTGAAAGAACGGCGCTTCGACAGGCTCAGCGCGAACGGCTATTTGGGGGCTCGATGATCGCCAAACTTACCGGACGGCTGGACAGCAGCAGCGCAGGCCATGCGGTGATCGACGTCGGCGGCGTCGGCTATCTGGTCGAGGCTTCGGCGCGCACGCTCGACGCGCTCGGTCCGGTCGGCGGCGATGTCACCATCCATACCGAAATGCTCGTCGGCGAAGATTTCCTGCGCCTGCTCGGCTTTGCCAAGGCCGAGGAGCGCGACTGGTTCCGCCTGCTCACCAGCGTGCAGGGCGTCGGCGCCAAAGTCGCGCTCGCGATCCTGTCGGCGCTGGAAATCGGCGACCTGCAGCGCGCGCTTGCCAGCGGCGACAGCGCGATGATCGCGCGCGCGAACGGCGTCGGGCCGAAGCTCGCGCAGCGGATTGCGCATGAACTCAAAGACAAGGCGGGGGCACTCGGCGGAATTGCAGGCACGGGCCCGGTTCTCGCGGCAACCGCCGGCCCGCTCAGCGACGCTGTCGCCGCCCTCACCGGCCTCGGCTTCAAGCCCGGCGAGGCAAGTGCCGCCGTTGCTGCCGCCAGTGAGGAACTGGGCGCGGGTGCGAGCCTTGACGCGCTGGTGCGCGTGGCGCTCAAAAAGGCGGCTAAGTGACCGAGCGCACCCGCCACGCCTCCTGCCGCTGCGGGCAGCTCCGTATCGCCTGCGCCGGCGAGCCGATCCGCGTGTCGGTCTGCCACTGTCGCAATTGCAAGGCGCGGAGCGGCAGCGCCTTTGCCGCGCAGGCGCGCTTCCCCGCCGATCAGGTTCGCACCGAAGGCGAAGCGAAATTGTACCAGCATCCCGGCGGCAGCGGCACGCTCGCGGACTTCTACTTCTGCGAAAACTGCGGCTCCACGCTCTGGTTCCTCAATCGTCCGGATCTCGATAGCTATGCCGTGCCGATCGGCAATTTCGAACCCGGCCATGACTTCGAGCTGCAATTTTCAGTCTATGAGGATCGTCAGGAACCTTGGGTTTGCATCCTCGGCGAGGCAATAGAGCGTTTATGACCGAGCCCGCCCTTACCACCCCGCTGCGTACCCCCGAGGATGCCGACGCCGCACTGCGGCCGAAGTCGCTGGCCGAGTTCGTCGGACAGGCCGCAGCGCGCGAGAATTTGCGGGTGTTTATCGAGGCGGCGAAGGCCCGGGCGGACGCGCTCGACCATGTACTCTTCTATGGCCCGCCGGGGCTCGGCAAGACGACGCTGGCGCAGATCGTCGCCAAGGAGCTCGGCGTCGGGTTCCGCTCGACCAGCGGCCCTGTGATCGCAAAGGCGGGCGACCTTGCCGCGCTGCTCACCAATCTGGAGGACGGCGACGTCCTCTTCATCGACGAGATTCACCGGCTGTCGCCCGCGGTCGAGGAAATCCTCTATCCCGCGATGGAAGACCGCGCGCTCGACATCATGATCGGTGAAGGACCGTCGGCGCGAAGTGTGCGGATCGACCTGCCGAAGTTCACCCTCGTCGGCGCGACGACGCGGCAAGGGTTGCTGACGACGCCGCTGCGCGACCGCTTCGGCATTCCGGTGCGGCTCAACTTCTACACACATGGCGAGCTGGAGCAGGTCATCTCGCGTGCCGCGCGTCTGCTCGCCCTGCCGATCGCCGCCGATGGTGCGCTGGAGATCGCGAAGCGCTCGCGCGGAACGCCGCGCATCGCGGGCCGCCTGCTCCGCCGCGTGCGCGATTTCGCGACCGTTGCAGGGCATGAGATCGTCGATGCGAAAGCCGCCGATGCCGCACTCAACCGGCTGGAGGTCGACGCGCTCGGGCTCGATGCGATGGACCGCCGCTACCTCACCATGATCGCCGACATCTATCGCGGTGGCCCGGTCGGTGTGGAGACGCTGGCGGCAGGGCTCAGCGAGCCGCGCGACACGATCGAGGATGTGATCGAACCCTATCTGCTGCAGGCAGGCCTCATTGCCCGCACCGCGCGCGGACGCATGCTGAACGCGAGCGCGTGGAAGCATCTGGGGCTGAATCCGCCACAGGGCACGCAGGACGGACTTTTCGACAACGGGAAATAGCGGGGGCAAATAGCGCGGATTCCTGCGCCTTTCATTCCACCAACCGGCGCTCAGGTGCGACGAACCGTTGATCAGGGGTTTGCGACGAGTCGTTGCCCCGCTATCGGTTAACCAGATGGCAGATGTTCCTCCACCCTTCGTCCCCGGCGCCTTCGTCGGGGCCGCGCACCATTACCGCGCGCGCATCTATTTCGAGGACACCGACCTGTCGGGAATCGTCTATCACGCCAATTATCTGCGCTATATGGAGCGCGCGCGCTCCGACATGCTGCGCCTCGCCGGCATCGACCAGCGCGCGGCGATGGAGGGCGGCGAAGGCGCGTGGGCGGTCACCGATCTGACCATCAAATATCGTAGTCCTGCGAAGCTCGACGACGACATCCTCGTCGTCAGCACCGTCGAGGCGGTGCGCGGTGCGAGCGTGATTATCGCACAGCGCATCCTTCGCGGTCAGGACGCGTTAAGTTCCGACACGCTTACCGAGGGCCGTGTTACCGCGGCCTTCCTGTCGCCCGAAGGCCGGCCGCGCCGTCAACCTGCGGGCTGGGCCGACCGCTTTACCGCCATCATGAATGGAGAGACTTTCCCTTGCTAGACAATATCAAGCTGGCCGCCGACGCGGCGACTTTGTCCCCTATCGCGCTGTTCCTGCAGGCCGACTGGGTCGTCAAAGGCGTGATGATCGGGCTGTTGCTCGCATCGGTCTATGTCTGGGCAGTGATCTTCACGCACGGCCGCGGCGTCGGCAAGATGATGCGCGCGTCGGACCAGTTCGAGCGCGATTTCTGGCGCGCCGAAAATATCGACAAATTCTATGACAAGAACAGCACCGAGGAATTGCCGAGCGCAAAGGTTCTTGCCGCCGGCATCAGCGAGTGGCGCCGCTCGACCAAGGGCAAGGTCGTCGACCGCGACGGCACGCGCGAACGGCTCGGTATCGCGATGAACGCCGCGGTTGAGGGTGAGGTCGACCGGCTCGCCGAGAAGATCGGCACGCTCGCCACGATCGGTGCGGTCGCGCCGTTCGTAGGCCTGTTCGGCACAGTGTGGGGGATCATGCGCGCCTTCACCGAAATCGCCGCGCAGAACAACAGCAGCCTCGCCGTCGTTGCCCCGGGTATCGCCGAGGCGCTTTTCGCGACCGCGATCGGCCTGTTCGCGGCGATCCCCGCCGTGATCGCCTATAATGCCTTCTCGCAGCGCCTGAACCGTCTGGAATCGCGCCTCGGCCGCTTTGCCGACGGATTGCATGCGACCTTCAGCCGCGAGCTCGAGGTGGACGCCTGATGGCGATGTCGGGCCCTTCGGGCGGCGCCGGCGGACGGCGGCGCGGTCGCGGTTCCCGCCGCGCGCCGATGTCCGACATCAACGTCACCCCGCTCGTTGACGTGATGCTGGTGCTGCTGATCATCTTCATGATCACCGCGCCCCTGCTCGCCTCCGCCGTTCCGATCGACCTGCCCGAAAGCCGCGCGAAGCCGGTCGAAACCGAGGAGCAGGAGCCGGTGCAGCTGTCGATCAACGCCGACGACAAGATCTATCTTGGCGATCAGGTCGTCGCCGAAGCCGAGTTGCCGGCGCGGCTCGACGCGATCGCGCGCGAGAATGAGGGCAAGGACAAGCCGCGCCAGATCATGCTGCGCGCGGACCGCGGCCTCGACTACGGCCGCGTCATGCACGTCATGGGCGAGCTTAACCGCGCCGGGCTGACGCGGATCGCGCTGGTCACGACCGGAGCCGATAGCACCGCCGCCGCCGAGGCCGCGGTCACCAACGGTTCAGGCAGCGGCCAATAGGTTCGGGATCATGGCTGCCACAACAGCACCAAGGGGGAACCGGAACGCCAGCATCGCCATCGCGGTGCTGCTGCACATACTGGTGATCGGCCTGCTGTCGGTGCAATGGAGCCGCGGCGACCGGCGCTTCGACAATCCGCCGATGGAGGTCGATCTGGTCGCCGAAACCGCGACGCAGTCGTCGGCGCCGGTGATCAGCCAGACGCCGCCCGCCGCAAGGCTCGGCGAGGAAGACGCGACCGATATCGCATCGCCCGAGCCCGTGCCTGCTCCCCCGATACCCGAGCCGGTCGTCCGCCCGACACCCGCACCAGCACCGAAACAGGTCGCTCGGCCGGTTCCGACGCCCCCGAAGAAGGCGCCCCCGGCCGCGACAAAGGCGCCCCCCAAGGCTGCACCGAAAACGCCGGTTAAAAAGCCGGGTGCGCAACCGACCGGCCGCCCCACAGGGAATCTGGACGGCATCGGCCGCGAACTTACAAAATCGCCGAGCAAGGGCGCGCCGGCCGCCACGACGTCGGCGCAGGTGAAACGCTCGATCGATGTCAGCATCAGGGCAAAAATCACCCCCCCGTGGAATCGCTGCAAGGTGTCGGGGCTGGACGCCGATCAGCTCGTGACAACGGTGAAATTCCGGCTCTCGCAGTCGGGCGCGCTGACGTCATTCAGCAGCGTGACGACGTCGGGCGTCAACGAGAGCAACAAGCCCCAGGTCGCCATCCATCAGGAATGCGCGAAGAAGGCGATCCAGCTGGCCAGCCCGTTCGATCTTGATCCCGACAACTATGACTACTGGAAAGAGTATACTCTTCACCTGGAAAAGAAATGAGGAACAATATCATGTCTGCCAGCCGGCTCTTCGCCCTTTCTCTTTCCGTCCTTCTTTGTGGCGCGCCTGCTCTTGCCCAGCAGGTACCGGATGCTTCCTCGCCGCCGCGTACCGGACCGGAAGAAACCGTGACCGGGACGCTGTCGCAGGATCGTACCGTTATCGCCGTTCCGGCGCTGGCAACGCCCGCCGCGGTGAATGTTGCCGGGCTCAACACCTCGACGCTTGGCAAGCAGATCGCCGAAGTGATTGCGGCCGACCTTGAACGCAGCGGCCTTTACGCCCCGCTCGGCCCGGGCAGCGTCCGCGCGATCACGATGGCAGAAGTCCGCGCGCCGCGCTTCGCCGACTGGCAGGCGAAGAATGCGGACAATGTCGTCCACGGCTTCGTGCAGGCAAGCGGCACCGGCGGGCTGGTCGTCGGTTGCTATCTCTATGACACCGACCTCGGCAGCGAACTGGTGCGGCAGGGGTTTGAAATCCAGCCCGGCGACTGGCGCCGCGCCGCGCATAAATGCGCCGATGCCATCTATGCACGCCTGTCGGGGGAGTCGCCCTTCTTCGACAGCCGCGTCGCGTACATCGCGGAGAGCGGCCCCAAGGGTAACCGCATCAAGCGCCTCGCGATCATGGACTCCGACGGCGGCAACCACCGCTTCATCACCAACGGCCAGGCACTCGCCATCAGCCCGCGTTTCTCGCCCGATTACAAGAAGATCGTCTACGTCTCCTATCTGAACAACCGCGTGCGGGTCTTCATCTACGACGTCGCGAACGGCAGCCAGAAGCTCGTCACCGAAAGCGCCAATGCGACCTTCGCGCCGCGCTGGTCCCCCGACGGGCGCCAGATCCTCTATTCGATGGCAGTCGGCGGCAACACCGACATCTATCGCATCTCGGCCGATGGCGGCACGCCTGTCCGGCTGACGAACACGCCGGGGATCGACGTCGGCGGCAGCTTCTCGCCCGACGGCAAGAAAATCGTGTTCGAAAGCGACCGCTCGGGCGGACAGCAAATCTATACGATGAACATCGACGGATCGAACCAGCAGCGGATCAGTTTCGGTGGCGGTCGCTACGCCACCCCCGAATGGTCGCCGCGCGGCGACCTGATCGCGTTCACCAAGATGGGCGGCGGCGAGTTCCGCATCGGCGTCATGACGCCGTCGGGCGGCAGCGCCCGCCTGCTGACCAACAGCTGGCAGGACGAGGCGCCGACCTGGTCGCCGAACGGCCGCGTGATCCAGTTCTTCCGCACCTCGCCCGGCAAGGAAGGCAAGTCGCAGCTGTGGCAGGTCGACCTGACCGGCGTGAACCTGCGCCGCCTGCCGACCCCGCAGGACGGTTCGGACCCGAGCTGGGGCCCGATACTGCCCTGATTGGGTTACGGAACCAATGGAAAACCGCGGGGTTCAACTTAAGTTAATCCCCGACCCGCACGACTGAAGACGCAACTACAAGAGGACAGAAACATGACGATACGCAAAACCACCGCGATGATCGCGGCGATCACCATGCTGACTGTTGGGGCTTGTGCGAAAAAAGCTCCCGATACGCTTCCGCCCGCACCCGACGGTTCGGGCAGCACCGACACGGGCACCGGAACCGGCGGCGTCGTCCCCGGATCTCAGGCAGACTTCGTCGCCAACGTCTCGTCGGACCGCATCTTCTTCGATCTCGACCAGTATAATGTCGACGCGCAGGATCAGACGACCCTGCAGAGCCAGGCGCAGTGGCTGGCACGCTACCCCGCCGTCCGCGTCACGCTGGAAGGCCATGCCGACGAACGCGGCACCCGCGACTATAACATCGCGCTCGGCGAACGCCGCGCCAATGCCGCGAAAAACTATCTGTCGTCGCTCGGCGTCGACCCGAACCGCATCCAGGTGATCAGCTATGGCAAGGAACGCCCGGCGGCGCTGGGTTCGAACGAGGAAGCCTGGGCGCAGAACCGCCGCGCGGTGACCGTCGTTATCGGGAACTGATAAACGTCGACAGGGGCACCGCGGTCCACGCCGCGGCGCACAGGAAAAGACCGAAGGGGACCCGTCGCAGGGCAAGCGGCTGGTCCCCTTTTCCTTGCGCGAGCGCCCAGCATATTCCTCCGAGGCTCGCGAGCAGCAACAGCAACGGCTGCGCCTGCCAGCCGAGCCAAGCGCCGATCGCCGCGACGAGTTTCGGATCGCCGCCGCCCATGCCGTCGCCGCCGCGCACACGCCGATAGCCCCACGCGATCGCGGCCAGAATTAACCCTCCCGCGAGCGCGCCGATCCAGCGGTCGAGCAGTGAGGTGTGAAGCAATGGTCCTGCCAGTAGCAGCCCTGCGATCGCGAGGAGCGCGTTCAACCGGTCGGGCAGCCAGAAATGGCGCGCATCGAGCAGCGCAAGCGGTAGCAGAAGCCAGCCGAACAGCGCCCAGAGCCAGCCGGCGGTGCCGGGGAGCAACGCCAGCGCCGTAACGCCGATCAATCCCGAGCCCAGCTCGACCCGCCAGTGGAACGGATCGATGCGCCCTCCGCACGTCCGGCACTTTCCGCGCGCAGCGAAGGCCGACACGAGCGGCACCAGATCGAAGATACCAAGATTGCGGCCGCACCCGTCGCATTGCGAGCGCCCGAGGATCGAGCGCCCTGCGGGCCAGCGCAAAACCAGCGTCGCGATGAAGCTGCCGAGGACAAGGCCGATCAGGCCCGCTAGAGACACGCCCGCGCCGACTGGCAAGGCGTCGAAGATCGGCACCTCAGAAGCGACCCGAGGTCGCCAGCACGAAGCCGTTCGATCCGGGCTTGAACCCGAGCACCGCGAGTGCCGCCGCCATTGCCGGATCGCGGTCGACGTTGATCGCGAATTGCGCGCGATAGTTGCCCTGCCCGTCGAATCCGAGCGTCAGGCGCTCCATCCCCGACTGGCTGGCGAGCGCCGCCTGCGCGCGGCCGCCCGCACAGCTGAGCGGACCCGACAAGCCCTGCGACAGGTCGAGCCCCGCGATCGGCGCCGCGACCGACAGCTGGATGCGCCCCCGCGCCTCGACGCACTTTCCGGCCGCGTCGAAACGGATCGTCGCGCCTTCGAAGCGGATCGTGTCGGCGGGAATCGGCCCGAGTCCGCCCGCGAGCGAGGTCGTACCGTTGACGTCGGACATGCCGCGCGGATTGCTGCCGTGCAGGCGACCCGCGAGCGGACCGAGACGCTGATCGGCGCGCTCGAAGGCAAGTTCGGTATCGCCGCCGAGCAATGCCAGCGGCGACAGGCTGGCGCGCACCGAGCCGATCGGCAGCGCGCCGAGCCGCGCGTCGATCAGCGCCCCCGACCAGACCGAGCCGCGAATCTCGCGCGCCGAAATGCCGGCGTCCGATGCGCCCGACAGCGACAGCGCGAGCCGCATCGGGAAGGTCGCGACGATCAGCAGCAGCGCAAAGAGTGCTGCTGCGACGATCCAGCGCCGGCGCACACTCATTGGCCGCCCTTCCGAAGTTCGGCGGTCATCCCGACGGTACCGTCAGCCGCAGGCGTGATCGTGAGCTGGTCGACGACGAAGCCCTGCGTTTCCAGTCCCGCAAGCCAGTCGGTCAGCACGGGAGCCTTGGCCGTCGCGATCGCAATCGTCGCCTGCCGGTCGCCGCGCGGCTCGTTGCGGTCGAGCGTCAGCCCGATCTCGCCCGCCGACTGCGCCAGATACTGGTCAATTGCCACCGCGTCGATGGCAGCCGCGACCGACTTCGCCGGACGCTGGCTCAGCAACTGTACCTTCGCGGCGACGCGCCCTTCGCGTTCGACGGCGGCGCGGTGCTGCGTCTCGAGGTCGAAGAAGGCGGCAACCGCGGGCCGCCCGAGCCCCCAGCCGAGCACCGCGAGTGCGAGCGCCCCCGCGACGCCAACGAGCCAGCGCTCGCGCATCGACAGTCCGCTCCACCAGCTTTTCACGCCGTCCATCATGGCACCGCCCGGATCGTCACATTGGCCATCTGCTGGCCGTCGGTGCCCGCCATCGGCTGCGCGGTAATGCGATAGCCGCGCGCCTGCAGCGCGAGCAGCACCTTGTTGATGTCATCGACGCGCGGCGCCGCAAGCGTCGTCGTCAGCGTTCCGTCGGTTCGGTGCGCCAGCGTCTTCAGCGACACGCCCGGCGTATCGCGCAGCGCGTCATATAGCGCCGATGCAGGGACCGAGAAAGCGAGCGGCCCGCCGCCCGCGGTCGCAAGCCGGCGGTCGAGTTCGGCTTCCGCCGTCGCGGCGTCGCTTGCCGCGACCCCGGCCTTTTTCGCCGTCGCAACCGCCGCTTCGTCGGCACGGCTGGTGTCGGACATCAGCCGCACCGCATAGACAACCGGGATCAGCACGCTCACCACGACGAGCGCGATCAGCAACCGCTTCGCCAGTTTTACCAGCGCCGGATCGACCGACCAGCTCCGCTTCGGCTTCCATGCGCCGCTCAGCAGATCGAGCGGCGGGGTGACCAGCGACAGCAGCAACGCTTCGCGCATCGGCTCGGCGGGCAGCGGCGCGATCGTCCGCTCGCCGGCAATCAGCGGATCGAGTTCGGGGTCGGACAGGAAGGCGCGGTCGGCCGTACGCACGATCGCCTCGCCGCCGACCTCGGCAGTCCACAGCATATCGGGCTCTGGCGGCGGCACCGTCGCGGCCGACGGAATGATCGCTGCGGCGCTGAGGCCGCGCGCCTTCAGCCAGTCGGTCCACGCCGCCATCGCACCATGGGTGGCGACGGCAACCGGGACCGCCTGTCCGGCTTCCGCAGGCAAGCCTGCAACCACATGCAGCGCCGACGCCTCGCCAAGGCTGTCGCGCAGTGCGTCGAGACGCGCCGCTGCCGCGGCCTGTGCGGGCGCGGCGTCGGGATAATGATACCAGCGCAGCGGAATATCGGCCGCCGGGGCGAGCGCGATCAGCTGGTCGTCGCCCGCATTGTCCTGCGGCCTTTCCCACGCATCGACCCAGCCGTCGTCCTGCCCTGAATCGACGATCACGCCGTCATCGACGCGCAGCCAGGCCGGGCGGGGCTCATCCTCGCCCGAAAGCGCTGCCTGCGACGGCAGCCAGAGGACCAGAGTGCGGGCCATATCAGTCGCCGTCGCCCCAGTCGCGGCGGACGATGACAGGTGCGGCCTGCCCCGCGCTGGCCGCACCGCCGTTCGCGTCGATGAGCGATCTTGCCGTCAAAACCCCGTCCCCCATCGTCACATTCGTCGTCAGCGCCAGCCAGCGGCTCGTCACTCCCGCCTGCTCGGCAATATCCTGCGGCGGCTCGATGCCCTCGAAGGCCCGGCCCTCCCAGAATCGCACGCTGCTGCCATAGCCGCCCGCAGGCCGTGCGGCTAGCGCCGCCCGCGCGTTCGCGATCGTGATCTTGCCCGGAACCAGCATCGCGATCAGCGGCGCCTGTTCGGGGATCAGCGTGTTGACGTTAAGCTTCACCGGATCGGTGACCGGCAGCACGCAGACCCAGGGTTTCAGCTGCGCATAGATTTTCGGCGTCACGCCGCGCACCGCGCGCAGCTCGCTGACATCGGCCATCTTGCGGTTCGCGGCGAGATAGCTTGTCTGCATGCCGCGATAGACATTGTCCTCGGCGCCGAGCGGGCCGTCGTTGCTGTCGCTGTCGATCCAGTCGGCGGCCGCGCCGGCGATCTGCAGCGCCTGATTGTCGCCCACGCCGACGAGCTTCATCAGCTCGGTGAATTGCCCCATCGCGCCCGATCGCTGACTGTATTTGCCCGGCGTCACCTCGGCGACGAGGCTGTTGAGGTTGAAGCAATTGTTCGCGTCGGTGAGCTTCGCCCGCCCCTGCCCGCCCGGCAGCGGCAGGGTGAAGTCGCGGCCGAGCCAGCCGCTGTCGTTGGTGAGCCGCGTCGCATCGCGCGACATCAGATTGTTGACGCGGCGGAGCGCGATCTGTTCGGCGGCAAAGGTATAGGCGCGGCCCTGATCGACGGTCGCTGCACTGCCCGCGATCCGCGTCGCGAGCGTCAGCCGGTCGAGCGCGGTCGCTGCGATCACCGCCATCACCGCGACGAGCAGCAGCACCGTCAGCAGCGCCGCGCCGCGTTCGTCTTTGGGGTCGCGTGTCATGTCGGCGGTGCTCCCGTCACGGGGGGCGGCAACGTCGGCCCGGTCAGGAACAGCATCGTCAGAGGAGCGCGTCCCGCGCGGGTAAGTCGCACCTCGACCGCGCGCGGCAACCGGTCGACCGGATCACTGTTCCAGCTCTGCGTCCAGTTTCCCTGCGCGTCGCGGTAGCGCACCGCGATGGCGGTGACGTCGCCGATCAGCCGGTCGCCGTCGGACAAGGCGCTGCCGTCGAGCATCGGCTGCGTCGCGCGGCGCCACTCGCCGCCGGTCAGCGCATAACCGACACGCTCGACATTCGGCCGCGGGCTGCCGTCGAGCGAGGCGGCACCAGCATGGACGAAGGCGAAACCGTTCGCCGAGCCGACGAAAGCCGGCACCGGCTCGCCCGCTTGCCCGCGCGTCGAGCGCTGCACCGCCTGCGCGAGGTCGTTGGCCATCACCGCGCGAAGGCGATTCATCCCGCTCATCCCCTTGAGCCGCGCCTGTACCGCATCCTGCGTATCGACGCTGCTGCGCAGCAGGCTGACCCCCATCGCCGCGATCACCGCGAAGATCGACAATGCGACGAGCATTTCGACGAGGGTGAAGCCGCGGTCATCCCTCATCGCGACGGCCTGATGATCGTGAGCGCCGCCTGCCCATTGCCGCTTTCGGGCCGGACGATCAGGTCGATGCGCAGCAGGCTGTCGTCGGCGGTTTTCGCGACGCGCTGTTCGATGCGCCAGTTGCGCCCGGCGTTGGCGACGCTGCTCGCGCTGTTGCCGATCGTTGGCGGCGACGGGTCGGTCCACAGCTCGACCGCGCGGTTCTGCGCGACGATCCCCGCCATCGTGCTTTCATCGAGATCGCCCGCGGTGCGCACCGCATAGGCGTCGAGGCGGACGAGCGTCAGCGCCGCGATGCTGATGATGCTGAGCGCGACGAGCATCTCCAGCAGCGTGAAGCCGCGCTCGTCGGACGGCGGACGACGAAAGGCGTCATTCGCCACGGCTGACCTCCCCGGTCGCCGAGATGCGCACGACCTCGCGCGCGTCGCCGCCCGCCAGCACCAAGGCTTGCGGCGTCGGGCTGGTGCCGATGCGGTCGAAGAGGATGCGCGCGGCACCCTGTCCGTCGTCCGCGACGAAGCGGACGTTGGACGGCCAGTTGCGTTGTTCGAAGGCGCGTCCGGGCAGCGGTTGCCAGGCGCCCTCGACGCGGCGTTCGAAGCCATAGCCCGAGGGCGCGAAATTGACCGAGACGCTGCGCCCCTCGATCACCGCGACGTCGCGCGCGGCCGCGAGCCGCGCCGCGAGCCGGTCGGCCTCGCTTCGCACCGTGCGTTCTTCGCCGGGAATGGTCAGCACGACGGCGGTCGCCGCGAGCGCCATGATGGCGATCACGACCATCAGTTCGACGAGCGTGAAGCCGCGTTCGCCGGAGGGACGCTCAACCTTCTCCGTGAATGTCGGCATTGTCGTCGGTCCCGCCCGGCGTTCCGTCGGCGCCCAGCGACCATACATCGAACGCCTTTCCGTTCTGACCAGGCGCCTGATAATTATAGGGGCGCCCCCACGGATCGCTCGGCAGCTTCTTGATGTAGCCGCCGCGGCGATAGCGTTCGGGCTGTGCGAGCGATGGCGGCGCCGTGACGAGCGAGTTCAGCCCGTCGGTCGTCGCCGGATAGCTCAGATTATCAAGCCGATATTGTTCCAGTGCGCCTTCAAGCTGCGAGATATCGGTCTTTGCCTTAGTGACAACGGCCCGGTCTTGGGCGCCTAGCACGTTGTACATCACCACCGTGGCGAGCAGGCCGATGATGAAGATCACGACCATCAGCTCGGTCAGGGTGAAGCCGCGCTCGTCCTTCGTGCGCCGCGTCGGGCGCGCCTGATTTGTGAAGGACGGATCGAGCATCAGGCGGAAAAAAAGCTTCATGAGCGACATATTATTATAGCCCTGCGAGGTTCTGCAACTGGAGGATCGGCAGCAGGATGGCGAGGATGATGAGTGCGACGCACGACCCCATAACGACAATTATGACAGGTTCGAGAAGGGCCATCGACGCGGCGGTAAAACGGTCGAACTCGCGTTCGAGATAATCGGCGGCGCGTTCGAGCATCTGCTCGAGCCGCCCCGCGCTTTCGCCGCTCGCGGTCATATAGACGAGCAGCGGTGGGAAGACCCCGGCATCGCGGAGCGCGGCCGACAGGCTGCCACCGGCGCGGACCTGATCGACGATGCCCGCGGTTGCGATCGCGAGCGCGCTGTTGCGGATCGTCGGTACGGTCAGCCGCAGCCCCTCGACGAGCGGCAGCCGGCTCGACACCATCGTCGACAGCGTGCGCGCGAAACGCGCCGCGTAAAGATCGCGGAGCAGCCGGCCGAAAAGCGGCAGGCGCAGCAGGCGGCCGTCGACCGCGGCCTTGAACGCCGGGCGGCGCATCGCGGTCACCCAGCCGAAGGTCAGGGCCGCGATCAGCAGCGCGATCAGCCACCACCAGTTGGCAGCAAAACCGGAGATCGCGATCACCGCGCGGGTCAGGAACGGCAGTTGCTGGCCGACGTCGGTGAACTGCTCGACCACACGCGGGACGACGAAGATCATCAGTGCGGCGACGACCCCGATCGCGACGACCGCCAGCACGACCGGATAGGCGAGCGCCGCGATCAGCTTGCCGCGCACCTCGGCCTGCCGTTCGAGCAGGTCGGCAAGGCGCGCGAGGATCGTCGTCAGACTGCCCGTCGTCTCGCCCGCCGCGACCATCGCGCGATAGAGCGGCGGAAAGCTGCCCGGCTGGCGCGCCATCGCATCGGCAAGGCGGCGGCCTTCGAGCAGCCCGGCATGGACATCGGCGATCACCGCACGCGCGCTTTCGGCCTCGCTCTGGCGCGTCAGCGTGCGCAGCGCCTCTTCGAGCGGCGCGACTTCGACAAGCGTCGCGAGCTGGCGCGTAAAGAGCGCCAGCTCCTTCGACGCGAGCTTGTTCCGGCGGAAGGCAAGCAGCGAACGACCGGTGGCAGGCTTCGCCCCCGCCTCCTCGACCGCGACGATGTGGAATTTGCGGCGGACCAGATCGGCGCGTGCGGCATCGTCGTTCGCGGCGGTCAGCCGCCCCTTGCGCTCGCGGCCCTGCGGATCGATCGCCACATAGCGATAATCAGGCATCGACATCCTCGCGCCGCGCGATGCGGATCGCTTCCTCGGGCGTCGTCAACCCCTTGGCGACCATCGATCGCGCCGCCGATGCGAGCGTCGGCGCCTTCAGAAAGGCGTGCTTTGCGATCATCGATTCATCGCCGCCGGCATAGATATAGCGGCGCACGGTCTCGTCGACCTTGATCGCCTCGAACACGCCGATGCGGCCCTTATAGCCTGTATGTCCGCACTGGTCGCAGCCCTTCGGCCGCCAGACAACGGTACCGATGTCGAGGCCGAGGACCGCGGCGACGCTGTTGTCGGCCTGCACCGGCTCGCGGCAATTCTCGCAGAGCTTGCGGACGAGGCGCTGTGCCAGCACGGCGCGGAGCGTCGAGGCGAGCAGGAAGGGCTCGACCTTCAGATCCTTCAGGCGCGTGATCGCGCCGACGGCGTCGTTGGTGTGGACGGTCGAAAGGACAAGGTGGCCCGTGAGCGACGCCTGAACCGCAATGTCGGCGGTCTCGCGGTCGCGGATTTCGCCGACCATCACGACGTCGGGGTCCTGACGCAAGATCGCGCGGAGGCCCGCGGCGAAATCGAGCCCGACCTTGGCGTTCACCTGCGTCTGGCCGATTCCGTCGACGGCATATTCGACCGGATCCTCGACCGTCAGGATATTGCGCTGGCCGTCGTTGAGCTGTTTCAGCGCCGCATAGAGCGTCGTCGTCTTGCCCGATCCGGTCGGGCCGGTGACGAGGATGATGCCGTTCGGCTCGGCCAGCGCCTCGCGCAGGATGCGGTCGGCCTCGCCCGACAGGCCGAGGACGTCGAAATCGATCCCCGCGGTATCCTTGTCGAGGATACGCATCACGACGCGCTCGCCCGCGCGGCTCGGCAAGGTCGAGACGCGGACGTCGACGGCCTTGCCCGCCAGCGTCAGCGCGATGCGCCCGTCCTGCGGCACGCGGCGTTCGGCGATGTCGAGGCGCGCCATCACCTTGATGCGGCTGACGACAACCGGCGCGACGTGCGGCGGCATGCGCAGATGCTCGCGCAGCACGCCGTCGGTGCGCATGCGCACGACGAGCCCGCTTTCATAGGGTTCGATGTGGATGTCGCTGACGCCCTGCCGCACCGCCTCGGCGATGATCGCGTTGATCAGCCGGATCGCGGGCGCATCGTCGGCGCTGTCTAGCAGATCCTCGGCGCTGGGAATGCCGAGTTCGAGGTCGCTGCCGTCGAGCGTCCCCGCCATCGCCGCGGCAGAGGCGTCTACCGCATAATGGTCCGAAAGCAGCCGGTCGAAATCGCCCGCGCTTGCGGTCGCAACGCGGATCGGCTGCGCCAGATAGCGTTTCACCTCGATCAGCACCGCGGGATCGCTGCCCTCGCGCAGGGTGGCAAGCCAGCGCCCCTCGCCATCCTGTGCGATGACGACACCGTGGCTTCGCGCGAAGCCATAGGGAATATCAACCGGCGCCGGGGGAGGCGCCGCCGGTTCGATGTCGGTCACGGATAGTCTCCGGGCGGGGGTGCGGGTGCCTGCGACACCGAAGGCGGCACGTCGGTGCTGATCACCTTGCCATCGGGTCCGCGCAGTTCGGGCAGATTGACGGGTCCGACGGTCACGTCGGCGGGCGTCGGAGCGGTCGCGACCGGTGGGACAGTGCCCATATAGTCGCGCACCAGCGTGTCGATCGCGGGCTCCTCGCCCGGATTCCGCTGGAGCTGGAAATCGCGGATATAGCCGTAACGGCGCGCGGTGAGCGCTGCATTGTCCTCGCGATTGCGCAGGATCGTCGGGCGGATGAAGACCATCAGGTTCGTCTTGGAACGCGAGCGGCTGCGCGACTTGAACAATTCGCCGACCAGCGGAATGTCGCTGAGCAGCGGGATGCGCTCGATCGTCTTGCGCTCGTCGTCGTTGAGCAGGCCGCCGATTGCGAGGATCTCGCCGTCGTCGACCGTGAGCACCGTCTCGAACGAGCGCTTGTTGAGGATCAGGTCGCTGTTGCGCGACGATACCGGTCCCGCGACGCTCGACACTTCCTGACGCAGGAACAGCTTCACCTCGCCCGCGCCATTGACCTGCGGCGTCACCTCCAGCTTGATGCCGACCTCTTCGCGCTGGACGGTGCGGAAGGCGTTGTCGAAATTGTCCGAAAGCGCCTCGCCCGTCGTGATCGGCACTTCCTGTCCGACGAGGAATTTCGCGGCCTGATTGTCGAGCGTGACGATATGCGGGGTCGCGAGCAGGTTCGACGTCGTGTCGGACTTCACCGCATTGATGATCGCACCGAAGATGGTGTTCTTGCCGATGTCGCCCGCGAAGCCCGCGAAGCCGCCGGTCGCGGTGAGCAGCGATGCGGCGGCCGCTTCCTGCAGGCTGCTGCCGAGCGCGCTGTTGGTCTGGGTCACCGTCGTGTTGCCGTTGACCGTGGTCGTTTCCTGCGACAGCCGGTTCGCCGCATAGGCGCCGCCGAGCGTGAAGATATTCGGCTGGGCATTGCTGTAGTTGGTCGCGACGAACGGGATATTCTTGCCGCCGAGCAGGAACTGGACGCCGAGGCGCTTCGCGGCATCGTCGCCGATCTCCACCACGATCGCCTCGACCAGCACCTGTTCGCGGCGGCTGTCGAGCTGGCGGATCAGCTCGCCGAGCATCCGCTGCACTTCGCTGTTCGCCGCGACGATGATCGCATTGGCACCTTCGTAGCGCGTGACGATCGCGGGGCCGCGCGTCGCGATGCTGCCGCCCGAACCGCTGACCGAAGTTGGCGTGGTGGTCGCCGGCGCGGCGGTCGGCGCAGATGTGCTGCCGCCCGTTGTCGAGGACGAGGACGACGCGGGCGGCAGACCCGCCTTTTGCGCCGGATCGCTGCCGCCGCCGACGAGCTGCTGCAAGGTCGGCAGCAGCGTTTCGGCATTGGCATGTTCGAGCCAGTAGACGCGCAGCTCGGTGCCGCCGGCTGCTTTCGCATCGAGGTCGTTCGCCATCGAGACGAAACGCGCGACGAGCGCCTGATCACCGCGGAGCGCGATCGCGTTGCTGCTGTCGACCGGCACGATCGCGATCGGGGCTTTTGCCCCCTCGCCTGCAGCCGGAACGAGCGCGGTCAGCGCCGCGGCGATTTCGCGCGCGCCGGCATTCTTCAGCGTGACGATCTGGCTGGTCGAGGTATCGCGGTCGATGCTGGCCGCAAGCGCTCGGATACGGCGGATATTGTCGGCGAAATCGGCAACCACAAGGCTGTTCGCGTTGCGGTTCGCGGTGAGCGATCCCTGCGCACTGACCAAGGGGCGCAGCGTTTCGACGGCAGCGACGGCGTCGATGTGCTTCAGGCGAATGATCTCGGTGACGAACTGGTTCTGCGCCGCGCGATCGCTGCCGATCCGGCCCGGTTGCGCGGCGGCGCCGTCGATCGGCTGGATGCGATAGGCGCCGTTCGGCCCCGGCACCGCGACGAGCCCGTTCGAGCGGAGGGTTGAGAGGAAGATTTCGAAATATTCGCTGCGCGACAGCGGGCGGTCGGTGACGACCGAGACCTTGCCGTTCACCCGTCCGTCGATGACGAAGGTGCGCCCGGTAATCCGCGCCGCATCCTGGATGAAGGCGCGGATATCGGCATCGCGGACATTCAGCGTATATTGCGCGAACGCCGGTCCCGGCGTGGCGGAGACGAGAGCTGCAGCGAGCATCAGGGACAGTTTGAGACGCATGGGACCTATTGCTTCGAGAGGATGATGGCGACCGGGACGACACCGGCCCCGCGCTCGACTTCGAGCGAGAGGCGCGCGCCGGGCGCAAACTGGCTGGCAAGCGACGCAGCATCGCCTGCCGAACTGATCGGGCGGCCATTGACCGAGCGGATGACGTCGCCGGGTTTCAGGCCTGCCGAACGAAACACCGCGCCGTCACCCTGCGACTGGACGACAAGGCCGGTGATCCGGCCATTCTCGGCGCGCGGCGCGAAACCGACGCCGGCCTTCAGGGCGTCGGGCGACATTTCGCCACCCGGCGACGTCCCGCCGGCGGGAGCGGCGCCGGCCTCCGGCGTCGGCGCGGGAAGCGCAGGAGCCGGGGCGGCGGACGCGCCGCCGCTCTGGTCGAGGAACAGCGTCTCGCGCGCACCGCCGCGATCGAGCAGGACATGGTCGAATGCCACGCCGACCAGCTTCAATCCCGGCGCGATCTCGTCACCCACGGCATAGCTGTTCTGGACGCCGTCCTCGCCGGCGATGATCGCCGAACCGCCGCCGGTGGCTTCGTTGATATTGATCCCGAACAGCGTGAGTCCGGCAGAGGTTACCGTGGCCGTCGCCGGCCCCTGCCCCGCACCGCGAAAGAAGGGGTCGATGCTGGTGAACAGCGCGCGGCGCTCGGCGGGCGATGCGATGACCGCCGTTTGCGGCTGCCACGCGCCGAGCGGGGACAATGGCACGACAAGCGCCCACAGCAGGCTGACCGCCTGCCAGATCAACGCCGCGACCAGAAGCCCGACGAGAATCGCCGGACCGACGTCGCGCGCCGACCGCTTCCCGCGCAGCCACGAAGGCAGCGCGCGCGGCAGCCGTACGGCCGATCCGGACATCAGCGTCGCCATGAATTCGTCCCTGTCCCCCAACTGAAAAAGCGGTCTCGCGAATCGCCTAGGGGCGATCGGTGACAATCAGCTGACGGGAAGATTACAGTTTTTTGACAGAGGGGCGAGTCCGCCCTGCACGGCTGGTAGCAGTCGCCACCCCGGCACTCGGCCGGGGTGACGTGCAAGGGACCTCTAGAATTTCAGCGATCCGCCGAGCGAGAAGGTCGTGCCGGTTTTATACAGGTTGTAGTAGACGGTGTTGTCGCCGCTCTGCTGCATTTCCTTGAACTTCGTGCCGAGGATATTCCGCGCCTCGAACTTCAGCTCGAGCTCCTTGCCGAACAGCGGAATGCCCTGACGCGCAACGAAGTCGATCTGGACGCCCGGCTTTTCGAAAATGTCCGGCTGGCCCGAAGGCCCGCGCCGCGTGATGCGATCCGACGCATAGGAAATCAGGATCGTCTGCTGCGACAGCTTCTCGGTATCCTCGAGACCGAACTCGAGGTTGACGAGATGGTCCGACTGGCCGGTCAGCGGCGCGCCGTCGCGGAAGAACTGGCTGGCCAGCGTCGCGCCGGTGAAGGGGAAGGCCTTGACCGGATCGTCAGGGCCAACCTTCAGTTCGGACTTCGAATAAGTGTAGTTGCCGATGACCACCGCGCGGCGCGTGGCGAAGAAGCCGTCACCCCAGCCGCTGAGATCGAAATGCTTCTGTACCTCGAACTCGGCGCCGTACAGCGTCGCCTCGGGGGCGTTGGCGAAGCGCGTCGTCACGCTGTTGCCGTCGAAGCTGGCATAGGTTTCGATCGGATTCTTGATCCGCTTGTAGAAGCCGCCGATCGACAGGCGCTGTTCGGGCGCGAAATACCATTCGAAGCGGCCTTCGGCGTTGTACAACTGGCTGTCGACAAGCTGCGGATTGCCCTGGAAGTTCCGGTTGGTGTCGGGATCATAATAGGTCTGGAACACCAGTTCGCGGAACTGGGGGCGTGCGATCGTCTTCGAGGCGCTGAGGCGCACCTGCATCTGCGGCTGGATCTCGTATGTCAGCGTCGCAGCGGGAAGCAGATAGTTGCGGCTGAGATTGGTATCGGGCGGCAAGGTCGGATTGACGGTATAGACCTGCACCGCGCTGACGCGCTGGACCGCGGTTTCATAGCGTGCGCCGATGTTGAGGTTGAGCCCGTCGATCAGGTCGGCCTGCAGCTGGAAATAGCCCGCATGATTGCGCAGGGTCGCCTCGAACGTCGGGTTAGAGCCCGTGCTGTCGACCAGGCTGATACCCGTCGGGCTGGGGTTGGCCGGACAATTGGGGTTGGTCGGCGGATTGAGCGGCGGGAAACAGATCACCGTCTGCGAGAGCAGCAGGTCGGGCCGCAGCAGCGAGACGCCGAGCGGAATATTGTTGTTCCCCTGGAACAGGAAGTCGCGGCGTTCGGTAACGCGGTCGGTATCGCTATAGGCATAGCCATAGACCGCTTTCACCGTCGGCGTGATTTCATAGGTGAAGTCGATGCCGGCCGAGTACAGATCCTCGTTCAGGTCCGAAAAGGCGATCGTCGCGCTGCCCGGACGCTGCCCCGTATTCAGGGTGTTCGTGTAGAACTGCCCATAGGGATCGGTCGGGCTGTTGGAGCGGCTGTAGACGAAGCTCAGCTCGAACGGCGCCTCGCGCTGCGAATTGGCGTAGCCCGCGCGGATGTCGACATGCAGGTCGTCGAAAGGCTGGAATTCGCCGACGAACTGCGTGTTGAACAGCTGGCGCGCATACCAGGCGGTGTCCTGGTACATGAAGCTGACGCCGGGGTTCGCATCCGAACTCAGCGGGCGATCTTCGGCGCCGAGGCGCGCCTGCTTGATGGTGTCGCGGATGTACAGGTTGGTCCAGCGAACCTTGTTCTCGCCGAATTCGGCGCTGAGACCGATGAGGCCGTTCACGACGACGCGGTTATCGGTGATCACGCGGTTGATATCGGTGTTGAGCGAGGACAGGTCGAGCGCATTCGCTGTCTGCTGCGTCACGTCGCGCGTACGCCATTTGCTCGTATAGCCCGCCGTCGCGATCAGACCGATCTCGGTGCCGCCGAGCGTCCAGGATTTGCCGCCGGTGATGTTGGCGCCCCAGTTGACCGGCATATTGTCGTTGCGCTGGACGATCGCGTTGCTCGCCGTCACGAACTGGCCGGCGATTGCTTGCTGATTGACGCTGGGATCGTTGATGCGCAGGCCCGAGGCGCGCCACGCCTTGTATGCGGACGGCAGATTGCGGCCGCCGTCGCCGAAGCCGGTCCAGTCGCTGCCGGTTCCGTAATAGGTATAGCCGAGCTGGCCCGTCGTTTCCGAGTTGCCGCCGATGCTGGCGCCGATCGTCAGGAAGGGGTCGCGCGGCACCGCCTTGGTCGTGAGGTTGATCACGCCGCCGCCGAATTCGCCCGGGAAGTTGGCCGAGTAGCTTTTCTGGACGAGCGACGAGGCGATGATGCCGCTGGGGAAAATGTCGAGCGGGACGACGCGCTTCAGCGGTTCGGGGCTGGGAAGCGGCGAGCCGTTGAGCAGTGCGAGCGAATAGCGGTCGCCGAGACCACGGACATAGACGAAGCCGTTGCCGACGACGCTGAGGCCAGTGACACGGCCCAGCGCGCCCGCGATATTGCCTTCACCGGTGCGCGCGATGTCGGCGGCACCGAGAACCGAGACGACCTGGGGGGCCGTGCGCTCGACGTTGGCGTTGCGACGGCCGGTCACGACGATCTCGCCGCCACCGGGGATCGACACGTCCAGTTCGTCATCTGCCGGCGCTTCGGCGGCAGCGTCCGCGGGCGCTTCGGCTGCCGGATCGGCGGCAGGTGCCTCGGGTGCCGGATCCGTTTGCGCCATCGCCGTGGCGGGCGCGACGAGCGCCGTGGAAATCAACAACAGGCTGGCGAGCCGGATCGGCTTGGACATGACAGTCACCCCTCAGGAACCCGAAAATATGCGTGAGAGGGAGCGGCACCCCGCCGCCCCCTCCCGATTGATGCCAAAGGCCTCAGGTGGTCGGCAGCGTGGTGCAGAGACCCGAATTGCCGGTGCCGAAATTGGCGGTGCCGCTGTTGCAGGTCCAACCCTGGAACCAGGTGTCGCTCGCATCCTTGACCGCGCCGATATAGGTCGTCGCGTCGAAGAAGCCGGCCCGCGTCAGTTCGATGCCGTTGAACGTCTGGCCGTTCAGCGTCGAAACGTTGAACGGGGTCACCGCGGTTTCGGTCGCGCCGTTGATGTACAGGCTGGTCAGCGTCGGGGTGTAGGCATCGTTGTTGCCGTTCGTTCCGGTGCCGAAGATCGCCTGCACGTCGGTCGCCGACGGGCCGTTGCTGCCGATATATTTGGTGCCCGAGCACTGCATCAGGACCGAGCGGAAGATCGGTGCACCGAATTCGTCGATCGCGGCATTCTGCGTGCCCGAAGCGGTCTGCGCACGGCTGATGCGGAGGCACGAGTTGTTCGGGCTGACGACCAGCGAGTTGTAGAGCCCATAGTCGGTACCGCCGCGCAGCAGGATCGACGCCTGGTCCGACGAGCTGTTGTTCGAATTCTGGTAGAAGACGAAGTTCGACACGCGGGTGTTCTGACGCGGATTGTCGCCATCGAGCGTGTCGTCCGAGTCGGCCTCGATCAGCGCGTCGCCGATGTTCGGACGCTGGACGATGATGCCGTACTGGAAGTTTGCCTTCGTGCCGACGTCGGTGTCGAGATTGTCGTCCTCGGCGCCGACCGCGATGAAGTGCTTCACATGGGCGTGGCCACCGAAGATTTCGACCGCATCGTCCGAGCTGTTGTACGACTGGATATGATCGATCTGGGTGCCCGAACCGACGCCCTGCAGCGTCAGCGACTGAAGCTCGCTGTTGTTCGACAGGATGTAGCCCGAGAAGCGGATCTGGACATAGCTCAGACGGCCGCTGCTCTCGGTGTTGTTCGCGCCGCCGTAAAGCGCCGGATCCACCGCGCCTTCGGTCTGGCGTTCGCAGGCCGTCGTGCCCGGCGCCGCGCCGCCGGTCGCGCAGTTGGTGACCTGCGCACGGCCGCTCAGCACGACACCGCCCCACTGACCCGACGAATTTTCGGTGTTCAGGCCCTGGACGTTGTCGCGGCTGGTGAAAATGATCGGCTTGGTCGGGGTGCCGACGGCCTGGATCGAGTTGCCGCGGGTGACGTTGAGCCACGACGGACCCGATTCGCCGTAGAGGATGACGCCGGGCTCGATCGTCAGGACGACGTTGGTCGTGCCCGTCGTGGTCGGCCCCTTGTCGGTACCGACGTCGACGCGGCCGTTCATGCGATAGACGAGACCGGCGATCTTCGGCAGCGTGATGCTGCCCGTGATGACCGACGGCAGCGTGCAGACGCGGAAGGTACCGACCGATGCGTTGGCAATCGTGCCGCTGTCGGTGAGCGCGCCGGCCGAGATCGTCGGGCAGCCGGCAGCCGGCGTCACCGACGGCGGAGTCGGAGTCGGCGTGGGGGTCGGCGTCGGGGTCGGGGTGGGCGTCGGGTTGATGATGATCGTACCGCCTTCGCCCGGCGATGCGATGTCGTCGGCACCGCAGGCCGCGAGGGTGGAACAGGCCACGCTGGTAAGCATGATCAAACGAACGCGTGCAAAGGCCGCCATGAAATTCTCCGTTCCCGGTGTGCGCATGTCGAGCGCAGTGAAAAACCACCGGCAAACGAAAGAGGTGTGCCGCCTCGCCCCCGGTGCCGCCGCCACTAGGGTGATTCGATGACGGTCTGACGCCAGAGCAATGACAGTAAGGTGACTCTTCGAAGTCGCTTCCGTGACATCGGCCCAAGCCGCGCGGCGCCATGTTCGCAGGTGCAAGAAATAAAAGCGGCGAAGCTCGCTTGCATCACCCGGAAAGCTTTGCTAGGCGCCCGCTCCTACCTGGTGCCGGACTGTCCGGAACCATCATGATGTGCGGTCGTGGCGGAACTGGTAGACGCGCAACGTTGAGGTCGTTGTGGCCGAAAGGCCGTGGAAGTTCGAGTCTTCTCGACCGCACCATCATAGCCATATTATGGCATAAATTCAGATATTTAGTGAGATATTCAGCCCTGCGGCCCGCCTTTTCGCGGCCACAGGATGACGCCATGATTTCGCTCCGGACCTCATCCCATCCGGATCCGCGGATTTTGCCGCTCTTGGCGAATTGCAGGGCGCCCGACAATCACCTGCCGGCCAACGACAGACGGCTTGCTTCCGGTGGTGCATAATATGAAGTGAGCGTTGCAGGCTTTTCGGCAAGCATGGTGCAACGGGCAAGCGGCCGGACGGCATCGCCGCCAAACTCTCGCGGCGTTGATTTGTATCAGGCTGACACATCGAATTTTTCGTCGCTGATTCTGAACGGCTTAGCGCCCGTGACGCTTTCGTCCAATCAGACTCGCTGCCCCCTTGCCATGTCTGGGGCAAGACGGGCGGAGGACTTCTTCGACTGACGATATCGTGGCGGTCTGGCCACTCGCTGCGGGCGCGCAATGCGCCTGCGGGCCAGATTGCCTTCGTCGGCGAACCCTCCCGAACCGCAGGGTCCAGTTGCATCACCGACATCCATCCCGCGCGTACTTTCGCGCGCGATCCGCAATGCATGGGAGAATCCGAATGAAAGCCCTCCAAGCCAGCAGCTTCCTGACCGTCACACCCGTCATGGAGTTTCGTCCCGACCTGATCGCGATCATCGGCGCCGCCACCGGTCCGACCGCGCAGGACAAGGCCAACGCCGTCCTCGCCAAGGCAAAATTGCGTATCCGCGACGGTGACGAAGCCTATAAATCGGGAAGCTATGAGGCGGCGCTGACGCACTACAAGGCGGCACGCGCGCTTCTCTATTCGCAGGTCGCGCCCAATTTCAACGCCATCCTCTATTCGGTCGCGACATCGCCGCTGCTGCCTGTATCCGAAGCGATCGAGGCCGGGATGATGCAGGCCGGCGTCCAGCTTCTCGACGCGGCGCAGCCCTCAACAAAGCCCGGCGGGCTGCTGACGACGGTCACCCTTCCGCCGCTGACCGACGACTTCAAATTGTACAGCCTCGCCGGATTCCAGACGGCCGGATCGAACGAGATAACCGACACGCTCGAACGGTCCGCGGGGCTGATCGCCGAAGGGCGTGCGGCCGGCGCGATCGAACTGCTCGAGACCGCGCGCCGCGCTACGGGGCGGACGAGCGCCGGAACGCAGGCGTCTATCGCGCTCAATCTGGCGACCGCGCATATCCAGGCCGGCGACGTCGCGAAAGGCAGCGAGGTTGCCGAGGAAGCCGCCGCGCTGTTTGCGCGTGCCCGCGACAAGCAAGGCCAGGCGCAGGCTCTTCACGTCGCGGCGGTCGGACTGGCCGACACCGACGCGCGGCGCGCCGACCAGCTCTTCACCGATGCCGCAGCGCTCGTCGGGAGCGGAGGAATCGGCGCCGGCCGGATCGAACGCGGGGGCGCGACGCCGCGCTCGCGCGACGTGTCCGCGGCGATTGCCGAGAAACGGCGCGACGTCCTCGCCGTCCGCTCGCGCGCCGACGACAGCGGGTGGACGATGGTGGCGCGCGGCGAAGCGGCGGCGCAGGGCTGGAAGGTCGGCGTCGGCAGCGCCGCCGGCCCCGTCGCTTTCGAGGTCTCGCCCGGCAAGGGGCCGACGGCCGACATGGTCATGGCCAAGATCTACGACGTCCGCATCACCGCAACGAACATCTCCGACCTGATCGTCAACATGACCGACGGCGCGTCGGCCAGCCTGTATGTCAACCATCTCTACAGCTTCGTCCTGACGATGAAGATCGGTGACGCCCTGCACGCGCTCGGCCGCTATGCGCAGGCCGAGGATTCCTACAGGCAGGCAGCGTCGTACAAATATCTGAACAAGGCGCACGAGGCGCCGGCGGTCTGGCTGAAGCTCGCCGCGAATGTGATGCAATGGGGTGACTCGCTCTATCGCGACGAGAAGATCGAGGCCGCCAAGGCGCAGTACGAGAAGTTCGTCACCGAGGACTTCGATGCCCCCGCCGGCTCGTTCCTCTACAAGCTCGAAAAGCTGTCAGGACCGGCTGCGATCGCGAAAGCGCGGCTGGCGGCGATCGGATCGGGAACGCCGGGTTCCAATTCCGAGATCGGCTATTATGTGCTGACCGCGGCGAGCCGGATGCAGTCGATTCTCGACGGGCTCGACTTCTTCGGCACGCTTCTCTCGCCGATCCATACGTTCGAATATCTGCAGGGCGTCGCGCGCGGCTTCGCGCAGAGCGCGATCCAGGCCGAGCGCGAGTTCGTCAACTTCACTACCCAGCAGGAGGCCGAAACGGCGACGCGCCGCGAACTCGAAACGATGGTCGCGATGGCGAAGGCGGAGACCGAGGCGAAGCTCGAAGCGGTGAAAGCGGCACAGGAGGATGTCGACGCATCCGCCGCCGCCCTCGACCTCGCCAAAGAACGGAAGGAAAATGCCAAGCGTCAGCGCGACGATTATGCCGAGGCGAGCTGGCAACAGATATGGGCGTCGGCGGCAGCGCAGGCGCTCGGCGGCGGCGAGTCCGCGATGTTCAATACCGTCGTTGCGCTCGCCGACCGGCTCGACAACGGCGAGACGATCCGTGGCGCCGGCCCGCTGCTCGCGGCAGCGCAGACCTATCGCTCGGGACGGCGGACGCGCGAATATGAACTTGCCAAGATGGACGACAATATCGCCGACCTCGCCGGCGCGGTCGATATCGCACAGGAAATGCTGAACGCCGCCGAAGCGCGGCTGCGCGTTGCCGAGATCGCCGCCGAGGCAAGCGCCGAGCGCGCGGCGATGGCCGAGGAATCGCTCGACGCGTTCGACAGCGAGATGTTCACGCCGGAGGTGTGGGCAAAGATGGCGTGGGTCATGCGCGGCATCTCGACCGCCTATCTCCATGATGCAATCCGCCTCGCCAAACTGATGCAGCGCGCATTCAATTTCGAGAACGACACCAACCTGTCGCTGATCAAGAACGGCTACGGCCATGCGATGGTCAACGCGTCGACCGGCGGGTCGGTGTCCTTGCTCGGCGGCGACAGCCTGATCCGCGACATCGACGCCTTTACCTATCAGGCCATCACCGGACGCACGCGCAAGAACAGCCGGATCAAGGATACGATTTCGATCGCGCACAATTTCCCCGCGCAGTTCGAGGAATTCCGTCGCACCGGCGTGCTGGAGCTCGAAACCGATCTCTATGAGTTCGACCGGCTGCATCCCGGCTTCCACAATCAACGGATAGAAGCGGTAGAAGTCGAATTCGCCGGGTTGCTCCCGCCCGAGGGGATCAACGGCATGGTCCGTTGCGGCGGGGTAACGAGCTATCGCACCCGCAGCCGCGGCACGAACAAGCGCGTGCACCAGGTCGACACGATGGCGCTTTCCGATTTCACGGTGCGCGGCGACCTGTTCATCTACACGCCCGAGGTCGGCCTGCGCGGACTGTTCCAGGGCATGGGCCTTGCGACCACGTGGAAGCTCCACCTGCCACGTCGCAGCAATGATTTCGATTATGCGCGAATCTTCGACGTCAACCTGGTCATCTATTACACCGCACAGTTCGATCCGCTGCTGCGCAAGACGGTGCTGTCGAGTCCCGTTCGTCCGGGCGAGCTCACCGAACTGCGCAATTTCGACCTGCGCTTCGACTTCCCCGAAAGCTGGTACGGGCTCTACAAGGACGGCGCTGCCACATTCGCCTTCCGCCGCGACCGCCTGCCCTTCAACCAGCAGGATTTCTCGACAGCGTCGGTCAATTTCCGCGTCGTCACCAAGGCCGGGGTTCCGGCGAAAGGGATCGAACTCAGGATCACGGCGCCGAACGGCAGTTCGGGGAATGCGACCACCGCAGCCGACGGGTCGGTGTCGAGCGAAGCTGCCACGCTCGCCGGTCTCGCGAACGGATCGCCGGTAGGCGACTGGAAGGTCGAGATCGTCGGCGGGGCACCGCTGGAGGATGGCGGCACGCTGAAGTTCGATCGCATCCACAATATCCAGATGGGCCTCGAATACGGGTTCGCATTCGTCGCCGAGGAGATCTGAGATGCGCGCCGATTCAGGAGCAGCGGCCGGCATCACCGGCCTTCCGGGCGGCGGCGTCTCGCCGCTCGGGGACCGCTTCCAGCCCGACCTCGTGCGCGGCAGCGGGTCCTTCTCGGTCCCGTTGCCCATGCCGCTCGGCGCGGGACAGATGCGTCCGGACCTCAAACTCGATTATGGCACGGGAAGCGGGAACGGGCCCTTCGGGCTCGGTTGGCGGCTCGAACTGCCGCGCATCGAACGGCGCACCGATCGTGGCCTGCCGACCTACACCGACGCCGACAATTTCGTTCTCGGCGGCGCCGAAGTGCTGGTCGATGTCGGCGACGGCCGTTTCCGGCCGCGGGTCGACACGCTGAACTGGCTGATCGAGCGCGACGGCGACGGATGGCGCATCAAGACGGGGACGGGGTCGACGCTGTTCCTCGGCACGAGCGAGGAAGCGCGCGAGGCCGACGGCGGGCGTGTCTTTGCCTGGCTGATCGAACGCGAAGTCGACGCCGCAGGTAACGAAATGCATTTCGACTATGAACGCCGGGGCAATCGATTGCTGATCAAGGCCGTGCGCTGGAGCGTGTTCAGCCTGGTCATCGACTATGAGGATCGCCCCGACCTCATCCGCAACGGCCGCGCGGGATTTCTCCGCACGCTCGATCGCCGCGCGAAATCGATCGCATTGCACAGCGAGCGCGCGGCGCCGACCTTACTGCGCACCTATTCGCTGACTTACGAGCGCGCCACCAATGGCAGCTCGCTGCTCGCCCGCGTCGCGCTGGAAGCCGAACGCGGCGGCAAGAATGCCGCGCTACCGCCGCTGACCTTCGCTTACTCCGGCCAGGATCTGGCGGCATGGGAGTGGCGGAGGCTCACCGGGACGATGACACCGCCCGGCATCGCCGATCAGGACACACAGTTCGTCGACATGACCGGCGACGGCCTGCCCGATATATTGCACGACAGCGGCAGCGCGCTTCGCCTCTGGCGTAACGTCGGCGACGGTCATTTCGAAGGCCCGACGCTGATCGACGCGGTGCCGGCCGCGCTGCGCCTCGCACAGCAGGATGTCGCATTCGCCGATCTCAACGGCAACGGCCGCGCCGACCTGTTCGTCGCCGACCAGCCGCTCCAGCTCGCGGTAGAGAATGACGGCAAGGGCGGCTTCGGCGACCGACCGCTGATCTTCGACGGCGCTCCCGGCATCGCGCTCGCCAGCCCGCAGACGCGCCTTACCGATATCGACGGCGACGGCGTGACCGACCTTATCGCCACAATGCGCGACCATATCGTCGTGCATCATCATCAGCCGGGCGTCGGCTGGACCGATACCAGCGTCATCGACCGCGAGCATGATCTCGAGCTCTTTCCCGATGTCAGTTTCGGCGACCGCGGCGTACGGCTCGCCGACATGACCGGCGACGGGTTGCAGGACATGGTGCTGATCCGCAGCGGCGACGCGAGCTATTGGCCCAATCTCGGCAACGGGCGTTTCGGCGCGCGCGTCCTGCTCGACGCACCGCCCGCCTTCCCCGCCGGATATCGCGAAGACCGGCTGTTGCTGCTGGACGTCGACGGGGATGGCTGCGCCGACCTCGTCTATTGCGGCGACGACGGCACCACCGTCTGGCTCAATTGCAGCGGCACCGGTTTCGGCAGCGCGATCGAGCTTCCGGTCGCGATCGCGCGGCACGGCACGCCGCCGATCGCGCTCGACTTGTTCGGCGACGGCATGGCGAGCCTCGTGTGGGCCGAGCCCTCAACCACCCCCGAGGGTGCGGGCGCGGCGGCTCTCCGTTTCGACAATGGCACCAAACCCTATCTGCTGACGTCGATCGACAACGGCATGGGCGGCGTGACGACGATCGCCTATGCCAGCACCACGGCAATGCGGATCGCCGATCGCGCGGCCGGGCGCCTTTGGACGGGAAGCCTGCCCTTTCCGGTACCGGTCGTCACCGCTATCGACGAGCATGATACGATCCTCGACAACCGGCGGCGCACCGAGCTTGTGTATCGCGACGGCGTCTATGACGGCATCGAGCGCGAGTTCCGCGGCTTCGCCGACGTCGAACAGCGGCTGATCGGCGACGATTCCGCTCCAACGCTCCGCCAGCAATATCGCTATTTCCAGGGCGAGCCCGAAATGCCCGAGCCGCGTGAACGCCAGCGCCAGCGCGCGCTGAGCGGATCGCTCGCCGCGCTCGAGATCCACGAAGTCACGGAGGATGGCGAGCGGCTCTGCATGCGATCGGAGCAGCAGTGGGAAGCGGTGCAAGTCCACGACGGCGCGGACGGCTTCGTCTTCGTCCCGCGGCTCCTGAGCGTCGAGCAGCGCGAGATCGGCGAAACCGACGCCGACCGGATCGAGCGAACCGAATATTCCGAGCATGACAGCGCGGGCAACGCCGGCTGCAAGCGCCGCCGCTTTTTCTTCGAGGGCCAGCCCGATTCCGAAATCGTCAGCGAAGAACGTTCGAGCTTCATCGCGCCTTCGCCCGCCTGGCTCGTCAAATTGCCCGTTCGCGAGCAGGTCAGCGGCGCTGGCGGCACCGAACGCCTGCGCGAAACCCACTATGACGGCGCGGCGTTTGTCGGCCTGCCACTCGGTGAGGCCGAAAAAGGCCTGCCGACGCGGGTTCGCGAGCTGCATCTTCGCGACGCGGCGACTCCCGCGGGCTATCTGGGCGGGCGCGACATGGCAGCCGACGGCTTCGAACGCGAGGCTGCGGGCGGCGAACCGGGCTGGTATGCGACCACCTTTCGCGTCCGGCGCGATGCACGCGGCAATATCGTCGAACAGCGGGACGCGCTGGGACAGTCCACGCGTATCGCGTTCGACGACGACGGACTCTATCCGGTCGAACAGGTCAACGCCGTCGGGCACCGCGTGACGTACAGTTTCGACCCTGTATCGGGAGAGCCCGCGGAAATCGCCGCGAGCGACGGGCGCAGGACACGCTATGTCTGCGATCCGCTCGGCCGGCCGGCGGCGCAATATGAACTCGGCGACGCAGGCGACGAGCAGCTTGTGGCGCTGTGGGACGCCGCGATCGACGTGCTGCCCGTGGCAACATTATCATGGTTGCCGCGAAAAGCGGGACTGACGCCGGAAAGCGCCCGCGATCCGGCGAATGCTGCAGACGTCCGCCACGGCCGCGTCTATTTCAACGGTTTCGGTGAGCGCGCGCAGGAGATCGGCGACGGACCCGCAGCGGCCGACGGATCGCCGCGCCTCGTCAGCCGGCACGAGGTGCGCCAGAACGTCCGCGGGCTGGTATCGGCGACATTCGCCGACCGCTTCGTGACGAGCTTCGGCTTCGCGCCGCAATCGATCGATGCCGCCGAAGAGCGGACGCGCTATGATGCGAACGGACATATGATCGAACGCGCAGGCCCGGGCGATAGCCTGTTCCGGGCGGCGCGCGACACGGCAACGGTGACCCGCTTCGAGGGTACCGCCAGCGCACCGGCCAGGACGCGGACCGAAAACTTCGACGCGCAGGGACGCATCCGGCGCATCGCCGAATGGATCGAGCCCGCGGTTGCCGCTGTCACAAGTTACGACCTGACGCTCGACGGGCGGATCAAGGCGGTACTCGACGGCGATGGCAAGACGCGGATCGCCTACACCTATGGCGCCGCCGGCGAAGCGATTCGCATTGCATCGCGCGAGGCCGGCACGCGCGACTATCATCGCGACGCCGCGGAACGGATTGTCGCGCTGAAGCTCGCCGACGGGCAAATGCTCGATTATGCCTATGATCCGATCGGGCGGCCCATCGCGATCACCGGCGGCGGCGCAACGCTGCGCCGCTATGAATATGCCGATGCAGCGACGCCCGACGCCGATTTCACGACCGGGCGCCTTACCGCGATCGTCGAGCCGGCCTCGAGGATCGACTATCGCTATACGCGATTGGGCCGGACGCGCGCCGAGCGGGTGACGGTGAACGGCGAAGCGCTCGAAGTACAATGGGAATACGGGCTTGGCGGCGACATCACCGCGATCGTCCATCCCGACGGCGCACGTGTCGAGCAAACGCTCGACAGTGGCGGACGGGTCACGGCAATCGACGGCGTCGTCGATGACATCCTCTATGACGCCGATGACGCCGTCGAAAGCTACCGGCTCGCGAACGGCGTGACCGTCGTCACGACCCGCGAAGACCGGCGCGTCAGGGGCCTCGACGTCACGCTTGACGGGGCTGCCCTTCGCAGCATCGCCTATGATCGCGACGCGATCGGCGGTTGCATCGCGATACGCGACCGGATGCCCGGCGATCTGCGCGTCAGCCGCTTCGGCTTCGACGGCGCGCGGCGGCTCACCTCGATGGCGATATCGACCAGCGAAGGGGGCCCTCCCGTCCGGCAGGTCGATTACGGCTATGATGCAATCGGCAACATCCGGACCTGCGGCGAAACGGGAACGCAGATGGCCTATGCCGATGGCATGCGGCCGGAGCGGCTGACCGGCACTACCGGCCCCGGGGGCCCGCGCAGCTTCGACTATGATGCGCGCGGCCACACAACCGGCCTCGGTGACGGGACAAATCTCAGCTTCGACCTCTTCGACCGGCTGACCCGCGCCGAAAGAAGCGGCGGTCCGGTCGTCGACTATGTCGTCGACCCGCTTGGCCGCGTCGCGCAGGTCGATCGCAACAGCGGCGGTGCGGTGACCTCGATGCGCGCGATCGGCAGCCTCTTCGAACAGCATGACGGCTTCGCGCTTCGCCATGTCTATCTCTCCGACCGCGCAATCGCGACGATCCGCAGCGCTCCCGGCGAGGCCGATCGCACCGCCTACCAGGTCAGCGATCATCAGGGATCGGTGCTGCTTCAGATTGACGATGCCGGCACGCCGATTGCGCAGCAGCGCTATACCCCGTTCGGGCTGGCGGTCGACGATGGCAGCGCGCTCGATCGCTATCTTGGTATCGAGCGCGAGGCGTCGCTGGGCATCCAGCGCATCGGCGCGCGCATCTATTCCGCTTCGCTCGGGCGCTTCCTGTCACCCGACTGGTACATACTGGAAAATCCCTCGCTCACCGCGAGCGTCCCGCAGGGGTTCCATGTCTATAGCTACGCGGTCAACAACCCGGTCGACTTCAAGGACCCGACGGGGCGCTTCTTTTTCATCGTTGCCGCCGTCGTCGCGGCGGTCGGGTTCACTGTCGGCTTCGTTTCGGGGATCGCGCGCGGCAAATCCTTCGGCGAAAGCCTGCTGATCGGGCTGGAGACCGCGCTCACCACGACGATCGGCGCAGCGCTCGGCGCAGCCACGGGCTTCCTCGTCGGCGGGCCCGCAGGGGCGATCTTCGGCGGGATCATGGGCGGAATAAACGGCCTCTATACCGGCGCGCGCGGCATCTACGACTGGGGCGGCGGGACGGGGTTCATCGCTTTCCTTGCCGACTCGACCTGGGGCCTCCTCGGGACGTCGCTCGGCAATCTGTCGAACATCTATAATTCGATCGCTGCGCCTGGAAGCTATCAAGCCAAGTGGAGCGAACGCCAGAACCGGCAAGTATATGATCGCGGCTTTTCGATCGACGGAAAGGCCGCATTCACCGCGGGCAATGTGATCAGCAATATGCGCGGGCGGTATCCCGATCAGGGTTCGGACCTCCTCTATCACGAAACGCTGCACATCACGCAAAGCCGGATCTTCGGGCCGATCTATCAGATCACCTATGTCGCATGGCTGGTCGTCGGCGCGATCATCGGGCTGATCGCGTCGCCCTTCGTCGACCAGTCGGTCGGCCAGTCGATCCGCGACATGGCCTATTCGAACAACCCCTGGGAACGCTGGGGCTATCACGTCGGGGGCTCCGACGGGCGGGCGGGAGAGCTCAAATGGTAGCCCGGAACCCGCCCTTGGCGCGGCGAATACCGGCCGCCGTCGACGGGGCCGCTGCGGCCATGGTAACGCCGCAGCGGATACTGCCTACGGATTCGCGTAAACTGCCGCCACGCCGCAACCGCCACCTCTGGCATCGCTGCTGACGAAAATGCGGCAGGAGCAATCTTGCCAGTTCGAGATGCCCCCTATGGCGGCGCTCGGCGCGAGGAAGATGTTCGGGCCGACAGGCGTGTGAGGAACAGGACTGTGACGAGCGCACCGGCGCTCATCTGCCCGAGCCATTCGACCGTGCCATAGGCCCAGCCAAGCCCCCGGCCGGCCAGGACAAAGGCCAGCGCGAGACAGGCCCACCCGGCTGCGCGAAGCGCTTTGGGGGCGGCAGCCGGGAGCTTTCGCCCAAGGAGGTCGCGTTGATGGCGATCGCGCGCGAGGCAGAGCATCGCGAATCCCGCGCAGGCGAGGCCGAAAAGCAGGATATGGATCATCCGGCGGCCTCCTGCCGCGAATGCGCATCCGCGCCGCGCACCCGCCTCCCCGGTTTCTGCCGGCGCGCGACTTTGAACGCCGCGAAGCCGAAGACCGACGCGAGCAGGAGCATCGCCAGATCGAAACCTGCGAAGACCCAGTCGCGGGCGAGGAGGCTTGCGACAAGCGAGCGATCGGTCGTGAGCGCGTTCACGACCGGAATGGCCGCGAAGGCGATTCCGGTCGCCGCGAAACCTTCGATCCATGCGCGTCCGGCCGGCCGCGCGATCGCCCATATGGCGACGGCGCCCCACACGATGAACATGGTGCCGATCTCGCGATCACTCCGTCCGGCGATATCGAGCGGCAGAAGACGGTTGGCGAGAAAATAGGCCGCGATCGCCAGGGGCAGGCCCGCAATCGCCGCGATATTGAGCTTCTCGACGAGCCGGAAACCGAAATGCGGACGCTCGGGATCGGGAAGTCTGGCGCGGCGCTTTACAGTCCACAGGATCAGGCCGGACGCCACCATGACGCATCCGGCAATTCCCGACAGGAAATAGAGGAAGCGAAGCAGCACCGAAGCGAAACGGCCGGCGTGAATGCCGATCATCGTACCTTCGGTGGCCGTCGCGGCACCGGCAGGATCGCGCCGCTCGACGACCTTGCCCGTTACCCCATCGAAGGTGATCGAGCGCGGGCGCACCGACATGCCGGCATCGGGCGCGCTCGAGACGATGACTCGCGCCGTGCGATCGCCGGGATTCAGGATGCGGATGCTTCCGGCCGCGACGCCCCATTCGCTTTCCGCCTGCCCGACCAGCGGCGCGACGGGCGCGAGCGGGGCGACGCCGGTCTTCTCCCCGGGCGCCGGCCAGGGGAAGGCCGCATCGAAGAACTTGTCTTCGCTCGCATAGTTGGCGGCTATCCCCCACGGCATATAGTGCGTCGCGAGGCTGACGAGCCCCGTATAGGTGATCATCAGGATGAAGGGCAGGAACAGGACGCTCGACACATTGTGCGCGTCGAGCCAACTGCGCTGCCCCTTGCCGAAGCGCAGCAGGAAAAAGTCGACGAAGATCTTCTTGTGCGTGACGATGCCCGAGAGGATCGCGACCAGCATCGCCATCGCCGCGATGCCGACGATCCAGCGCGCCCAATACCAGTTGATGTAATGCAGGTCGTAATGGAAGCGGTAAAGGAACCAGCCGCCGAGCGTCTCGCGGGCCTCGACCTTTTGACCGTTCCCGTCGAGCCGTGCTTCGGTCGGCGCATCGGCAGGTACGTCCGGGCCGTTGACCCAATAAAGCTGCAGGTCGGCGGCGCGCTTCCCCGCCGAATAGACCGACCATTCGCTCGCACCCGGAGCCTCGCGCTGCAACCAGTCGGTTGCGCTCTGGAAGCCGCGTGCCGGATCGACGGGCACGCTTCGCACTTCGGGCGTCATCCAGCGCGTCGTCTCTTCCTGGAAATAGGCCGAGGTGCCGGTAACGAAGATCGCGAACAACAACCAGCCGAGCAGCAGTCCGGTCCAGGTGTGCAGCCACGCCATCGACTGACGGAAACCCTGCTTCACAGCCGGCCACCGATCGAGATCAGCAGCCAGTCGATGCCGCCCGCCAAAACGCCGAGTACGACCAGACCGAGCCAGAGTTTGACGGTCGAGCGAACGGCGAACGCGGCCATCGCAATTCCCGCAAAGAGGATGAAGGACAGCAAGGTCGCACCGATGCTGGCCTGCGCGGCGCCGCCCGGCAGCAGGCGCGCGATGAGCATCGTGAGAACGGCGGTGACGGCGTAGTTGAGCGGCACGGCGGCGAGCGCACGCAAAGCCACGTCCCGCCAACCGCTCTTGCGCGCCACCCTGGCCGTCCCGCTCATCCCGCCCTCATCCCCGTCAGAAGCGGTAGCCGAGCGTGCCCATCACATTGCGCGGCGCCCCGACGAAGCAGTCACCACGTGCGAGGCAGGAGGCATAATATTTATTGTCGAACAGGTTCGTTGCGTTGAGCGCGAAGCGCCAGTTGTTCCAATTGATCTCCGCAAGTGCGTCGACCGTCATGCGCGACGGGGTGACGATCGACCAGACGGGGCTCGTCGATACGCTCTTGCCGCTATAGACGACGCCGCCGCCGAGGCGCAGTTGCACGTCGCTCGCAAGGTCGAAGCTCTTGGTCGTCCAGAGCGACGCGGTGTGACGCGGCATATAGTCGAGGCTGGTGTTGGTTTCGGACTTGAGCTTCGAATAGCCATAATTGGCGAGCAGCTCGAAATTGCCGGGCAGCGTGTGGCTCGCCTCGATCTCGAAGCCCTTGGTGTTGAGCACGCCCGACTGCGTCGTCCCGCCGGCGGCGAGATAGAGGACGCGGTTGCGTTCGCGGATCTTGAAGACGGTCGCGGTGACGAGCGTGTTCGGCGCCGGCTGCCATTTCACGCCCGCCTCGTACTGCGTACCGGTCTGCGGCTTATAGGGGTCACCGAAGGTCCCGTCGCCATTGTCGATGCTGCCCGCCACCGGCAGGAAGCTTTCGGTATAGCTGAAGAAGGGCGAGAAGCCCGCACCAACCTCGCCGATGATCCCGGCACGGAAAGTCGTCGCATTGTCCTTCTGGCCCGACGAGCCGGTGACGCGGTCGCGGCGCGCGCCGAGCACGACCGAAACGCGGTCGAAGAAGCGAATCTGGTCCTGCACATAGACGCCGAGCTGCTTCTGGCTTTCCGTGGTGAAGGGGCCGCTGGGATCATAGGTCAGCAGCGCATCATAATCGATGTCGTAGAGATCGACGATCTCGAAGCCGAAGATCCCGCGCTTTTGCACCTTGTTCCAGCTGTAATCGAGGCCGACGAGCAGCTTGTGCTCGATATTGGCGCCGGTGCTGAAATTGAGCTGGAGATTGTTGTCGGTCGAGAAGACGTTCATCCGCGCGTCGCTGGCATCGGCGTAGAGCCCGATGGTGCGGCCGTCGGTGCCATAGACCGAAAAGGGATCCTGCGGGTCCGTATAGCTGTCGGCATAATGGGTATTATATTCGAGGTCGCTGTCGATATAGCGCGCCTTGAGGCTGAGCTTCACGGCGTCCGAGAAGCGGTGCGTGATCGATCCGCCGCCCTGGAGCGAGCGGCCGGCATAGCGGTCCCAGCCGGGCTTGCCCACGAAGGTGTAACGACCGAGTTGTTCGCCCGCGACCGTGTTCGGCCGGAAGGTGCCGATGATCGGCAGGAACTGCGAGGTCGAGCCCGTGTCGTCCTCCTGATAGAGGCCGGTAAGCACGACGTCGGTGTCGGGGGTCGGCTGCCAGCGGATCGATGGTGCGAACATGACGCGGTCGTCGGGGACGTGGTCGACATAGGTGTCGGCGTCGCGCGCGCGGCCGACGAAGCGGACAGCGAGCGTGTCGGATACCGCGAAATTGACGTCGCCCAGCACTTCCTTGCGGTCATCGCTGCCATAGACGAGGCTGATTTCGCCGCGGGTGTCGAAATCCGGCGTCTTGCTGACGAGGTTGACGAGGCCGCCGATCGAACCCTGCCCGAACAGCACCGAGGCCGGCCCGCGGACGATCTCGACGCGCGAGAAATTATACGGGTCCGAGGTGATCGAGGCATAATAGCTGAAGATGTCGCGCATACCGTCGCGGAACTGCAGCGCATCGAGCCCGCGGATGTTGAAGCCGTCGACGCGCGTGTCGCGACCATAGGGGTTGGCAAGGACGCCAGCGGCATATTTCACCGTGTCGCTGATGCTGATTGCGCCTTGCGCCTCATATTGCTCGGCGGTGATCACCTTGACCGGCTGCGGCAATTCGGTGAGCGCCGTGTCGGTCTTGGTTCCGGTGTAGCCGAAAACGACGATGGTATCGTCGGCTCCCCCCGCATCGGCTTCCGCCGTGGCGGCATCGTCCGCTCCCTCGCCCGCCCTATCGCCCGCCCCATCGCCCGCCCAGGCCGGATTGGCGGCAAAGGCCAGCGTTGCAGCTCCGCAAAGCGCGATCATTCGGACGGTCATGGCGTTCCCCTTCTTGCGACTCAATCTCAATTGGGACCGGCGGCTATCGCCATCGCGACGCCATGACAAGCTAATAATAATCGTTTGCAATAATGACCATCAACGGCCACACACCGGTCGCCGAAGCCGGCCGATCGCATCAGCGAGGTCGGCCAGCCGGAATTGAAGACGGGGAGAATCCGATGAAAAAGACCCTTGCCGCCTTGCTGGCCTTCAGCTTTGTCGCCGCCCCCGCGGCCGCACATGAAGTGTGGATCGAGCGCGACGGCGACGGTCCGGCCCGCATCTATCTTGGCGAGCCCGCCGATATTGTTCCCGAGGCGGGCGATCCCGAGTTCCCGAACCTCAAGACCCCGTTGGTGTTCCAGACCGACCGCACGAAGCCTGCGATGCTCGCGCGCCGGGCCGATCATATCGAGGCGGCAGTCGCCGGACCCGGCGACGTACGCCTCGCCGACGACAACGTCTTCGCGCCCTGGGAAGGTGAAGGCGGCAAGTTGGAGGGTGTCGTTTATTACGCCCGGGCCGGACGCGGCGAGACCCGCACCGGACTTGACCTGGAGATCGCGCCGACGGCGCCGGATGCCGACAGCGTGATCGTCTCCTGGCTCGGCAAACCGCTGGCGGGCGCCAAGGTGACGGTGATCAATGCCGATCGCTGGCAAAAGAGTTTCACCGCCGATGCAAATGGCCGGATCGACGTTCCCGTATCCGCACCGGGACGCTATCTGGTGTCGGCCAGCCACACCGTCGAGGGCGCCCGGACGCTGGGCGGCAAGCAAGTCGCCAAGGTTATCCATGTATCGACGCTGACCTTCGTCGCGCCCTGATCATTGTCCCGATCCGGTCAATTCCGGCTTCGCGACCTCCTACGGCGATAGTCGGAAGCTCGATCCAGCGATCGGGCTGCCGACTGTCCGGCGGCTGCGGGGCCGGAAACGGCCGGCTCGCCTTAAAGCGGCCAAAGGCCCGAAGGCACGCCATGAAATCGGGATTGAACATGGCCCCGCTTCGCGGCGCACCTCCCGACAGATTCATGTCCGAACGGCAATTCTTCCATTCGGCGGCGAAGCCGGGCTCGGGCGCCGGGTCGACGAAAGTCGTTCCATATCCGTCGGCGGTGGTGACGTATAGCGGCGTCGTGGGCCATATCAGCCGCAGCGCGGCGATCGACGACACCTCGGACTGGTTGACCATCAATGCATAGCCGCGCATCGCCGCCGTAAACGCATCCGCCTTGGCGTCCGGCGCGACATCCGCGCGGGCTTCCGTCGGGCCATTGCGAACGACATAGGCTATACCCGAATAATCGGCGCCGGCGTCGGCACCCGCGCGGGCCATGGCCCGCTCGAACAGCGCTTGAGGAAGCGCAAAAAAGACCGACTGACGTACCCCGCCATCCATATAGGTTTTCGCGCTGCTCCGGTCGGTAACGCCGCGCGGGCGCGGCCCGACGACCGGCTCGATGCTGGAAATGCGGAGCTGCTGATACTGGACCGGCACCGCGGCGGATGCCATCGCGGCCCCGGTAAGGCATTGCTGGCGTTCGCGCACCGGCATCGTCACGCTGCGAACACCGTCAGGGCCCGCGACCGGGTAGGTGCCGCGCGCTATTTCATTCGCCGAAACGAAGAGCAGCTGCCCGCTCCCGGCTTCGACGAAGCCCAGCATCACCTCCGGCGCCCGGTCGCTCGCCAGCGCTTCGATGAGCGGACAGTCGGCAAGCGTCAGCGGGTCGGCCGTCGGCCGGCCTGCGGCCTTCGGGCAAAGCGCGGCTTCGATCCGCGTCCTGAGCGGACCCAAGCGCGCGACCGACCCCTTGAAAACCGCCCCCAACCACGAACCGCGCTTGACGACATCGGCTTCGCTCGCCGGCGAATATTGCCTCCTGAGCTCGGTCAGCCATTTCTTTTCGGGCTCCGCCGCATGCGCGCCGACGAAGAGCGCCTGGAGTCCTCCGGTGCTGACACCCGTCACGACCCGCGGCTCGGGCAATTGCGAGGGGTTTCCGTTTGCGAGCGCCTCAAGGAAACCGGCGCCATAGGCGCCCCACTGCCCCCCGCCAGACAGCAGCAGATAGACGGGGCGCCCGTCCGTTCGGGCGTCCGCTCCCATCACGCCCGCGGTCGCTTTCGCGGTCAGAACGCGCCGGGCCTGCGTCTCGATCGAACGGCCCATGGCCGATGTATCGATGATCCGGTCCAGCTCGGCGGGCGCGAATATTGCGGCGGACGGAACGGCGCTGTCGCTGCGGATCGCCTCGACGATGCTGTTGTCGCTGACCGGCTGCGCGAAGTGCGTCCTGAAGGGCGCGCACTCCAGCGTAAGCGCTCCGGACGAGGCACAACCCGAAAGCAGCAACGCTCCGGCCGGGAGGATCACGGTTCGGACAAGGCGGTTTCGCATCGCTGTTACTCCGTCTTCAGGCCGCCGGCGGCTGGTCGAGCAGCCCGTAACCGACGAGCGCGGGACTTGTGAAAAGATTGCGGATCCGCGCCTCGGGCACCAGCCTCTCGCGCGTGCGGCGCCAGCCGGCGATGCGGCTGCCATGATCCTGCGGATCTCCGAAATTGTCGGCGACCCGCGCTGCGTCGAGATCGCCCAGTTTTGCCCAATGCATGGCGTAACGCACCGGCTTGCCGTCGATGACCGCTGCATCGAGCGTGTCGCGCAACCGGCGCGCCGCCTTGACGATCTCGCCGCCGAACTGTCCCAGGCCGTTCGGCGCCTTGGCCGATATCCCGTCGATCTCGATCACCGCAGTGTCGCCGAAATGCGTGAAAGCGAGCGAGCCCTTCGCCCCGGACACGAAGCGGATTGTATAGAGAAACGTCGGCAGACACCCTTCCACGGCCTTGCAGATCAGGGGAATGACCGCCGGCAGAGCCTCGCGGGGGATGGCGAAAGATGCATTCCAGAGTGCCCCCGGAAAACCGCCCGTGATCACGTCGCCGTGAAGTTCGCTCCAGCGCCGCGGCGCCGCCAGCGTCCCGCTTGCCAGAAGCTCGTCGACCTCTCCCCTGTACATTTCGAACACAGAAGGAAGGCTGCCCGCGCGCTCCTTCTGCGAAAGCTGTTCGATCGCCGCGGGAAGGAAGTCCGTCGCGAGCGGGGCCTTGACCGGGTCCGCAGGAGTAAGCGGCGACGTCTCCACCGGAAGGTAGAAATTATGGATGGCCTCGGACCCGTTCCAGGCGAAAGGGTCGATCGTCAGTTCATAAAAGGCCGGATTTCCGGGTAGCCCGAGCCTCGACGCCAGCTCGCCGAACGCTCCGGCGGCCAGCTTCCCCAGCCAGTCCGCATCGATCCGCGCAAAACGGAAACGGTGGGAGAAGCTTTCGTCGGGGGCGAGGCGAAGCGCGACGCCGTTGACGATACCCATGGCGCCGAGGTGGACCAGCGCATCGTCGAAAACCGCGTCGTCGCTGATGACGTCATTGGCGAATTGCCGGGCGACATCATCGCGCAGGACCGGGTTGGTTGCGGACTGCACCCAGACCGACCGGTCGGGACCCGTCACGAAATGCATCCCGCAGACAAGATTCTGGATGCCGCCGTGACCAAGGCGCGAGCCGTGACTGGCAGTGGCCGCAGCGCCCGCAACGGAGGGGCCGAGATGGGTTCCGCTCGTTTCGATCGAAAGGCCGCGCGGAGAGCCCCAGTTCACGATTTCGCGCAGGCGCGTGCCACCGAGTGCAAGAACAACCCGGCCCGGGGCGATCCCGCTGTCCGGATGCTGGTCGGCCGGGTCGAGCGGCGCCACACCGGCAAGACCGGCAAGGTCGACGAGCAGATCGTCAGCTGCGATAAGGTCGGCGAAGCTCCAGCCGCGCCCGGCGATACCGCACGAGCGCGGATAGGGTTTGCGCCGCATCGGCGGCGCGGGTCGGTCGATCCTGTCGGTCATTTCCCGAAGCAATGCGCGAAGGGTGTCGCCGCTCGCTGCAAACATCGCGGGACCTGCCATACCGGCGGCGTCAGCGCAGAAGAGCTCGGCAATTTCGTAGACCGTGCCATCGGGCAGATGCCGCCCCTCGCTGGTCAGATGATAGTTGCACCACTTCGGAAGATAGCTGATCGCATAGCCCGGCATATTTCCCTCCCGTCCCGCGGCGAAAGAGGCCATGGCGGGGCGACCCGTGCAACGCCTTTCTGATGGCGAACGGCGCCTGCCCTCATTTTTCACGTTTCGCGAACGGTCAGCGAACGGAACGCGCGCGCCGGGCGCCCTACACTCCTCCCGTAGCCGATCCTGGGGGAGAGAAAATCATGCGAAAATATCTGGCACCGCTGCTTGCCGGGCTCGCCGCAATACCGGCGCCGGGCCTTGCCGCCGATATCCAGATCGTCGGGGGCGAGAAGGTTCCCGCCGATGTATTCAACTGGCAGGTTGCGATGATCGAGGGCAAGCCCGACCAGGACCGCAGCCGCGCACAACTGGGGTGCGGCGGCGTCCTCATCTCGCCGGTCCATGTGCTGACCGCGGCGCACTGCGTCGACCGGAACGGGGGCGGTGGCCGGCTGCAATTGCCGTACGAGCCGATCGATGTCGGGTCGATCAGCCTGCTGGTCGGCGCCGTAAACTACCGCGCTCCCGGCGATGGCGAACTCATTGCCGCGGCGGCGATAACCGTGCATCCCGGATGGAAATCGACGGACAACCGGCTCAATTCCGATGCCGCAATCATTCGTCTGGCGCGACCGGTCACGCAGGGACAGATCGTGCCCATTCGCCGCAAGCCCGTCAGTTCGGCAACGGGCAGCGTCTGGGTCAGCGGCTGGGGCCTGACCGAACATCAGCAATTGTCGGATCATTTGCGCGGCGTCGCGGTTCCCGTCGTCGATCCCGGCCCGTGCGCGGTCGGCAACGACTATCGCCTGACGAACAACATGTTTTGCGCCGGCCTGAAAGAAGGCGGCAAGGACAGCTGCGGCGGGGACAGCGGGGGGCCCGTCGTCGTCGGGTCGCTGGGCCGGGTCCAGCTGGTGGGGCTGGTCAGCTGGGGCGGCGGCTGCGCCGCGCCCGATCATTATGGCGTCTATACCCGCCTCTCGCAGATGCTCGAATGGATCGCCGAAGCCAGCGGCAACGCGGCCCGCTTCACATCCGCCGACCCGGGGCCGCTGTTCGATCTGCCGAAGAAGGGGGAGATCTGAAATGAACGGACGGATACTCCTGCTGGCGGGCTCCAGCCTGGCCCTGGCGGCATGCCAGACGGTCGAATCGCGGCCGATCGCTTCCACGCTGCAACCGGCTGCGGCGGGCGCGACGTCAAGCGGTTCGGGTGTGACGCCGATTCTGGATGGAGGCGATTGCCCCGAGGGGCCGCAGCCGGTCTGCGACAATGGCATCAGCGCCGCGCCGACATCCCCGCCACCCGCCGCGCCCCTGAACCGGGCCACTTTCGAACTGAACCCGGACGACGACGGGATGATCTACTTCCTCCCGCGCCAGCTCGCAAAGATCGTCGCCAAACGAACGACGAAGAAGCTCAGCGAAGCGGTTACGGACGTGACGAAAGCGCAGACTGCCCTCGACACCGCGAAAGCCCGCCAGGCCTCGCTGGAGAAGGAGCAGGCGGCGATCGAGGCGCAACGGCTTGCACAGGCCGGCGATGCCGGGGCAGTCGCCATCTATGACGCACGGCTGAAGGAGCTGACGCCATTGGTGGCCGAAGCGAAGACCGCGGCGGCCAATGCGCAGACGGCGCTCAAGGGCAAGACCGACGCGCTCGCGGCCTTGCGCATCAAGGGTCTCGACGGTGATCCCGAAACCGACATCGTGACCGTTACCGTCGAACTGCCGCCGCTCAGCGCCGATCCCGCCTTCGGCTTCCGGCTTCGGGCGCTGCACAGCATCCAGCGCGACGACGAGCACAAGCTGATCGTCACGCCGGGCGGGCTGCTGACCAGCACCGACGTCGTCGCGACCGACCGTACCGGCGATATATTGGTCGAGCTTGCAACGATCGCGGGCGCGATTTCGGGTGCCGGGGTCGGAAAGACCGCCCTCGACGGTTCCATCCCTCCCGATCCCTGCCTCGGGGCGCCCAGCGAGGTGATCAGCATCGTCGACTTCGCCGATCCCGCCGATGTCGATCAGCTCGAACGCGACCTCCAGTGCATGAAGATCCGGCTGCGGCCCGCCGCGGCCGTGCAGACGCGCTACACCGGGCTGAATGCGACCGCGCGGGCCGCACCGGGCATCGCGACGCGGATGCCGGTCGAAGTCCCGATCCGGATCGAGCAATGCACGTTCGTGGAGTGCGGGCCGGGCGACTATCGCCTGCGCGAGGTGCGCTATCTGCCGCTACCGCAGGCCGGTCCGATCGGCTTCGTCAAACAGGAAGCAGGGGTTTTCACCAGGACCCAATACAAGCTGGGCTTCAAGGACGGCGTGCTCGTGTCCTACGACGCCAATCGTCCGAGCGAGCTGCTCGAGATCGCGCGCACACCGATGCGGCTTGTCGATGGCTTCTTCTCGGGCTTCAGCAAGATCATCAGCCTCCGCACCGGCCGGAACGACGAAGTCGTGTCGATGTCGGCGAGCGAGCTCGCCAAGATGATGGCGCTGGCACGCGACCAAAGCGCGGCCGAGGCCTTCCTTGCCTGTGTCCGGACGAAAACAGCCGCGGGCGAGTCTTTCGACGCCTGCATGCCGACTTCCTGATTGCGACCTGACGGGCGGGACGGACGAGCCATCCTATGATCGACGACAGGACGCCGGGGCATGACCCCGCCCGCCGCGAACGGCATCGCCTGATCGCCCGCCTCCTCCGCCGCGCGCTGGGCGAGCAACGGCGGACGTGCGTCGTCGGTTGCGTCGGGTTTCCCGACGAACAGGAACTGCTCGGGCGGGACCTCAGCCTTATGACCCTCGTCGATCCCGACGCGTCGACAACTGCAGCACTGCGTCGCCGCTTCGGCGAGGCAATCGTGATCGAGACGAGCCCGCCCTCGCCCTTTCTCGCGCGCTGCCGGTCGAACGGTGAGCGTTTCGATCTCGTCATGCTGCCCGGGCTTGCCGACCGGACCGACGACGAGGCACTCGGCACCCTGCTCGGCGAGATGGTCGGCGCGCTCAACGACGGCGGCTGCGTGCTTCTGGTCGCACATGTGTCGACGTCGCGGCTGACCGGCCGGACCCTCGGCGACTTTGTCCAGCTGTTCGAAAAGGCGGTAGGACCGCTCGACGTATCGGCACATCGCGAGGGTGATCTTGCTGTGCTGGCTGGACAGCTTCGGGCCTAGAGCATCGCCGCCGCGTCGAGTGCAGCCGCAAGCAGCGCGCGCTGTCCGGGATCCTGAAAGGTCCGCAGCACGACCTCCGCTCCGCCGAGGCTGGCGAGCTGGTACGACGCGGCCCGGGCAGCATCGCGGTCGCCGACCTGTGCGGCGGCGATCGCAAGCGCCGCCTGGGTGGTCGGATAGGTCTGGAGCTCGGCTGCGGCATGACGAAGCAACGGAAAGGCCGTGGCGGCATCGCCCGCCAGGAGCAGGCTGACGCCAATGCCGGTCAGCGCATAGTTGCGAACCCCGGCAGCAGGGTTGATGCGCAGCGACAGCTCGAAGCGTTCGCGCGCCCGCACTGGATTGCCATTGGCGATATCGACCCACCCGCCCCAGAAAAGCGTCGGCTGATAGGGCGGAAGAAGCGACAGGGCGTGCGTGACGAGCCGGTCGGCCTGCGCCATGTCACCGCCTATGCTGACGAGCGTCCCCGCCGCATAGCCCAGAGCTTCGACATTATCGCCGCCGAGCCGCAGCGTGTTCTGGAAATGGTGGATGGCGGCGCGACGGGTCGCTTCGCGGTCGATCGTCCAGCTGAAGGCATAGGCGATGCCGTTGCAAAAGGCGGCAAGCGAAGCGGACAAGGGACAGGTGGGATTGATCGCCACCAGTTCGTCGGTGAGCTGGATCGCCTCCAGCCCGCTTTCGCGCTGCCAGTTGCGGTACAAAGCGTTCGCGCGCCAATAGAGATCATAGCTGTCCATCCGCGCAACCGGCGATGCAAGGCCGCGATGCCGTTCGGCAACGTCGATCCGGGTCCATATCTGCGGCGCAACCGCGACGGTGACGCTTTCGGCGAGCGAAGCGATCGCCTCGCGGACCGTCTCGAAGCTCTGCACCCAGAGTTGCTGGCCGCTCGACCCGTCGAGAAGCTGCACCGCCGTCCGGATGCCGCTCGCCGACGGCCGGACCGACCCGCCCAAAAGATAGCGCACCCCCAGGGTGCGGGCGATTTCGGAGGGGGTCATCCGGCGCTCGGTGAGCGCGGCCGCTGCCGAACTGGCAACCACGAACAGCTGGGGCAATTGGGCGAGCGTCAATCCGATATCCTCGGCGATGCTTTCGCCCAGCCAGCCGGGGACCTCGGGCGCCGCAACGGTCTGGAACGGCAGGACAGCGACCGACGGCTTTGGCGGCAATGCGGGTGGTTTGCCCGCGATCAGCGAAGCCGTCGGCGGCAGCGGTCCGCCGAGGACTTCCTCGACCGGCGCAAGCGCGGCATCGGGCTCCGGGATCGATATCCGCTGAAGCTCGGCGATCCGGCCGCGCTGGCGGAGCAGCCATTCCTCGAATTCGTCGCAATCGGGAAGGTCGATGCCTTCGAGCAGATCGCCCTTGTCCTTCATTGCGTCGGGTTTCGGGGCGACGACGAGTTGATCGATGTCGACCACGATCCGGTCGAGCCGCAGCTGGATACGCTGGCTTTCGCGAACGAGCAGATCGTCCGCACCATATCCCTCGAGGATGGTGCAAAGCGTCGACAGTTCGCGGCGCAGACTCGATTGCGCCTGCGCCTGTCCACGGGTTCCCCAGAGCATCGCCTGCAGCCAGCCGCGGGTGCGCAATCCGTTGGGCGCGAATGCCAGCAGCGCCAGCAGCGCCACGGCCTTCCGGCTCCGGATGTCGATACGCTCGCCGTCGGGCGCGAAGAAGCCGAACGGACCGACAAGGTCGATCCGGAATTTTCCGCCCCTATGCAGCGCGTCCCCCATGTCGCGAGGAATAGAGAGGTCGCGCCGTAACGCAACCGGCCGATCCCGTTATTTGATCAGTATTGGCGAGGATGACAAAGGGGGCGGCCGCCTGCTCGCCACTATATGTCTTCGTCCGGGAACGCGCGAAAACATATAGTGGCAGACGGTCGTCATCGTCTGCGGGCCGTTGCAGGCCGACTGCGCGGAAACAGCCCCGAAACCCGCCCGCCTCGATGACGGGCGGGTCCCCCTTTGGCTCGATCAGGTCGCCGGGCGTCGCGCGTAATATCCGAAGCAGGCGATCACCGCATAGCAGATCGCGGGCAGCGCCAGCGCGACCGCGAGGCTGCCCGTCACATCCGCAATGGCGCCTGTCGCGAGGGGCACGACTGCGCCGCCGAAGATCGCAATATTGATGATTCCCGATCCGTCAGCTGCCCGGCTGCCAAGCTTCTCCGACGCCAAGCTGAAGATCGTCGGGAACATGATCGCATTCATCAATCCGATTGCAAGCAGCGACCAGGCGGCGACGCCACCGCTGCTGTTGGCCGAAATCAGGATCAGCGTAATCGCCCCCCCCGCAACGCCGGCAAGCAGCTTGCCCGGGCTGACGCCCAGATACATGATGCCCGAGCCGATAAAGCGCCCGACCATCGCCCCGCCCCAGTAAAGCGCGACCATCCATCCGACGACCGCTTCGGGCTGGCCGAGCACGCGTTCGAGTGCGAGATAATTGATCATCAGCGAACCGATCGACACTTCTGCCCCGACATAGAGAAAAATGCAGAGCGCGCCGAAGCTGAAGCGCGGTCGCTTGAGCAGGTCGAAGCCCGCGAGCCCGCCGCTTGCCTCGTGATTTTCGCCCTTCAGCCGGTTGCGGAACATCCACACCGCGGCGGCGACGATAGCGAGCGCCGCCGCGATACCGAGATAGCCGTGGACGATCGCCTGACTCTCGGCAACGCGATAGGCGTCCAGCGCAGCACCCGACAGGTCGGCCGCCTTCACATCCTTGAGCGAGCCGAGGATCAACCCGGCGCCGACAAGCGGAAAGATCGTCGTGCCCAGCGAATTGAACGCCTGCGCAAAGGTCAGTCGGCTATGCGCAGTTTCCGGCTTGCCGAGGAGCGAGATAAGCGGGTTCGCAACGACCTGCACGATGACCACACCGCTGGCGAGTACAAAGAGCGCGAAGAGGAAAAGACCATATGTCGCCGTCTGCGAGGCGGGAATGAAAAGCAGGCAGCCGACCATCATCGTCAGCAGTCCCGCCACCGCGCCGCGCATATAGCCGATCCGCTTTACGAGCTTCGCGCCCGGGATGCCGATCAGCAGATAGGCGGTGAAGAAGCAGAACTGCACCAGCATCGCCTGGGTATAGTTCAGCGTAAACAATTCCTTGAGCTTCGGAATGATCACGTCGTTCAGCGATGTGATGCCCCCGAAGATGAAAAAGAGACCCATTACGAACAGGCGCAGTTCGGGGGCATCGACATGCTCCCCGGCACGTCCGGCCACGATATTATCGGCACTCGTCAGATCTGGCGATACGGCCACATTGTCTCTCCCCGGAATTGTATCACGCCAGTCTCTTTGCGCGGTTCGATCGTTACGCCGCTGGCGGACAGGCCAGATTTTCGCCGACCGCCTCGACCCGCGCCGACATGAGCGTCAGCGCGAGGCCCTTGTCGCCGCTCAGCGTCACGGCGTCACTGACTTTCTTCAGGTCGGCGCCGGTATCGGCGAAACAGCGCAGCGGGATCCTGATCGTCGAGACCTTGCCCGCCGGGGCTCCCGCGACGAGCGCTGAAATGTCGAACGCCCTGTCACCCAGCGACAGGCGCGCGGGGCCGGCGGCGTCGATGCGCCAGTCGATACGCAGCGCGAAACTGTTGTTGAGCTGGCGCGTCATGTCGGCGCTCGGACCCGACAGGCGGAACGAGGCTGCACCCGTCCAGACGAAACTCTTGCCATCTTCCTGCGCCGCGACGTCGACCGATTTCGCCTTGAGCAGCCCGTAGCTGCTGTCGAGCGGCCCCGACTCCACCTGCCGCGATCCTCCGGCGTCGGCGATCGACAGCGTCCACGGCGTCCGCGCGCGGCCGCCCGAAAAGAAATTCTCGACATTGAGCATTCCCGCAATGTCGACCCCGGGTTTTTCCGACAGCTGCGGCACGGTCTTCCGGTCGGCATAGGTCAGGCCGTACCCGACATCGAACTGCGGCTTTTCGACGGGCGAGCGCGCGTCGGCGGGCCAGGCGAAGGGCAGCTTGCCTGTGAAACCACGCGGCGTCTTGCCGTCCTTGCCCGCAACGAGCACATCGGCGACGCCGTCGCCCTGCGAGCCCGGCAGCCACGCCGCGACGAACGCGTCGGCAGCGTTGATTTCGGGGTTTGTAAACAGCGGGCGACCCGAGAGGAACAGGGCGACAACGGGAATCCCCGCCGCCTTCAGCTTTTTCAGCGTCGCAAGGTCGGTCGCCTCGGCGGGCTGATAGTCGAGCGTCGGAACGTCGCCCTGGAATTCGGCATAGGGATGCTCGCCGAAGACGACGACCGCGACGTCGGGCTTTTCCTTGTAGACGCCATCATCCGAAAGCGTCGCGATGCCGCCGGCATCGCGGACCGCCTTGTCCATCGCCTCCCAGATCGTCTGCCCGTTCGGGAAATCGGCGTGGGTGACGTCGGTGCCCTGCCAGCTGATCGTCCAGCCCCCCGACTGGAGCGCCATGTCGTTCGCACCGGGGCCTGTGACCAGCACCCGCGCGCCGGCCTTGATCGGCAACACGCTGCCGTTGTTCTTGAGGAGGACGAGCGATTTCGCGACCGCCTCGCGCGCAATCGCCAGATGTTCGGGCGCGCCGACGGCGGCGAAATTGCCCCGGTCGACATGCTCGACATCGAACAGGCCGAGCTTGTATTTGACGCGCAGGATGCGGCGCACCGCATCGTCGAGCCGCGCGGCGGGGATGGTGCCGTCCTTCGCCTGCTTCACCGTCGTCTCGTAGAGGCCCTTCCAGCTGTCGGGCGCCATGAACATGTCGAGCCCGGCGTTGATCGACTGCGGACAATCGGTGACGCTGCATCCCGCAACCTGGCCATGGCCGTTCCAGTCGCCGACGACGAAGCCTTCGAACCCCATCTTGTTCTTGAGCGCGTCGGTGAGCAGCCCCTTGTTGCCGTGGTGCTTGACCCCGTTCCAGCTCGAGAAGCTGGCCATGACGGTCAGGGTTCCGGCGTCAATCGCGGCGGGATAGCCCTGTGCATGTCTGGCGACGAGTTCCTCTTCGCCGATCTTCGCATCGCCCTGGTCCTTGCCCTCGAAGGTACCGCCATCGGCGAGGAAATGCTTCGCGGTCGCTGCGACATGCGATGCGTCGACCGGACGGCCGGCGACGAGCGGCCCCTGCAAGCCCAGCACCATCGCCTTGGCATAGTCCGCGACCAGCTTCGGGTCCGACGAATAGCCCTCGTAACTGCGGCCCCAGCGCAGATCCTGCGGCACCGCCAGCGTCGGCGCGAAGGTCCATTCGATGCCGCTGCCCGAAATCTCGGCCGCGGTCACCTGACCGATGCGGTGGAGCAATTCGGGATCGTGCGCGGCGCCAAGGCCGATATTGTGCGGAAACAGCGTCGCGCCGGGGATATTGTTATGCCCGTGAACGGCATCGACCCCGAAGATGATCGGGATCGCGACACCGTTCGGCTGCGGGCGCAGCGACACGGCGCGGAATTCGCCGACAAGCCTTGCCCAGTCTTCGGCGGTCGAGCGCTCATTGCCGTTGGGACCGCTGTTGCCGCCGGCAAGGATGGACCCCAGCGGATAGGTTTCCAGATCCTTGGGCGTGATTGTGCTGATGTCGCCCTGGACGAGCTGTCCGACCTTCTGCTCGATCGTCATTTTCGCGATCAGCGCATCGATACGCGCCTCGGTCGCAGGATCGGTGATCGCGGCCGGGCTTTTCGCCGACGGCCAGAGCGCGGTGTGGACGTCGGCGGTGCCCGAATTCGCTGGCTGAGCCATTGCCGCACCGGCCACCCCTGCCAAAAGCAGGGCGCTCGCCATCGCTATCGCCTGTCGACGCATCTCTCTCCCATCCCTCTTATGTGAACGTTATCAAATTCTCTCTCGCATAGGCTCTTCGCGAAATCAAGCGGACAATGTCGGGAGGTTTCAGGCCCGGCGGGGCATGGTCGCGAGCAACAGCACGGCTGCTGTCGTCAAGGCCGCGAGCAACAGGAAAAGCGCGCTGAATCCGAACCCCGGAACGAGCGAGAGCGTCAGCCACGGCATGATGAGCGACGGCATGGTGTTGGCGAGATTGAAGATACCGAGATCGCGCCCGCGATGTTCGGCACGCGGCAGGATGCGCAGCGTCTGCCCGGCGTGAAGCGACAGGAACGCCGTCGTCGCGATTCCGAAGACGAGGTAGGCGAGCTTTGCCGATGTCGGATCGGCAGCGAGTGCCATGCCGATCAGTCCGATGGCCGAGACGATCGCCGTGACGACCAGCGGCGCGAACGGCCGGTCGTTGCGGTCGGCCCAGCGTCCGGCGAACAGCGCCACCGGCACCGCAACGGTCAGCGCCACGCTGAAAATACCGGCCTTCTCATTGTCGCCCATCGCGGGATCGATCGAGCGGAACCAGAAATAGAGATAGGCGAAAAGCGCCGCTTCGGCGATCTGGACGAGCAGGCGCGCAAGCCACATGCGCGCGGCGGGCATTGTCACCCTTCGCTCGCCTGACGGGTCCGGCCGCATCAGTTCGGGAAAGGAGCGCGGCCGGCCGAAGAGAAGCGCGGGCAGGATCGCCGCCGCGATCATCGCGGCAACGACGCCAAGCCGCTCTTCGAAGCCGGTGATCCCCGGCAGGGTGACGATCGCCCCCGACCAGGCACCGAGCGCCGGCGACAAGGCGAGCAAGCCGCCGAGGAGCCCCTTCTGCTCGTCGGGGACGACATCGCCCGCCCATGCTGCCAGTGGCCCGAGGATCATGTTCAGCGAAAACTGCCAGGCGATGATCAGCCCGAGCAGCGCGGGCATATTATCCGCGAGCGGCATGGCGAGAAGCAGAGCGACCGTCATGACGAGCCCGAGAGCCACCCAGAGCCGGCGCCCGCCCGTCCGGTCGCTGAGCCAGCCGAAGAAGATACCGGCGACGCTTGCGGCAAGCGCGCCGAAGAAGGTCATGTAACCTAGCCACTGGACGTCGTTCGCACCTGCGAGTTCGGCCATCCGTGCCGGCAGCAACAGCGTCAGGAACGGCACATAGGCGATCGCCCCACCTGCCGCCGCGAGCGCATAGAGCAGCAGAAAGCCGAGCGCCTGGCGCCGCGGCGGTTCGCTTTCAATCATACCGCGCCGTCGATCCGCGTTCGACGAGCCCGCCCGTAACGACGGCCGGCTCGGTCGGACGCGGTGCACCGCGCTGCGACGCGATAATCAGTTCGACGGCCCGCGCCACGGTCGCCGAGATCGGCTGGTCGACGGCGGTCAGCGGCGGCTGGCTGAAATTGACGATCGGCGTGTTGTCGAAGCTGACGATCGAAAGCTGCGACGGGACATCGATGCCGAGTTCGCGCGCGACTTCGAGCGTCGCGAGCGACATCTGGTCGTTGCTTGCGATGATCGCGGTCGGCGGATTCGCACCGCCCAGCAATTGCCGCGCCGCGGCCTCGCCCGAGGCATAGCTGAAATCGCCCTCGGCGAGCAGGCCGTCGATCGGCAGACCGGCAGCACCCATTTCGGCTTTCCAGCCGTCGATCCGCCAGTGGCTGAGATCATATTCGACCGAGCCCGAGATAAAGCCGATGCGCCGGTGGCCCAGATCGATCAGATAGCGTGTCGCGCGCGCGGCCGATCCTTCATCGTCCATCGTCAGCGCGATCCCGGCGTCGCCGCCGTGCGATCCGATGCGCGCAAACGGGATTTTCTGGCTGTGCAGCAGGTTGACGATCAGCGGGTTGTCCGAATGCGGCGGGGTCAGGATCACGCCGTCGGGCTGCAGCGCCGCAATCGCCGCGCGCAATTCCCGTTCGATATGGTCGCTGTGGGTATCGACCAGTTCGAAGATCATCCGGTATCCGAATTCGGCGCATTTCAGCATCCCGCCGAACAGCATCTGGTCGACCCAGTCGGTGCCCTGCCGCGCCTTCCAGTCGGCGATCGTTCGTTCGCGGTCGTTGATCGCGAGGATCAGATAGGAGCGCGACCCGCTCATCCGCTGCGCCGCGATCGAGGGGACGTAACCCAGCTTGTCGATCGACGCCTGCACGCGCTCCTTCATCTCGGGCCGCACGTTCGGTTCGTTGTTGATGACGCGGCTCACCGTCTGCAGCGACACGCCTGCATCGGCCGCTACATGCTTGATCGTTACTGACTGTCGCCGACGCCCCATCAGACCCCTCGGTCCCTGCAAATCCCACAATTCGCTCTGCTAGCGGTGTCACCGGCGCATTGCCAGACACGAAGCCGGCGGTTTTTTATCTTTTGCAGCTTCACGCGGCCTTCGGCTCCGCCGCACCGCAATATTGCGCAACATAATCCTGATGCGAGGGCAGCGTCGCCGCGGTGCGCGTCACGCTCTCGCGAAGCGATGCCATCAACCGTTCGAGTTCGTCGTCGCCCAGCTTCTCCGCGATCGGATGCCAGCTTTGCGGATCGACCCCCTGCCCCATCATGACCTGCACCCAGCTGTTCTCGGCGAAGAGTTCCTCATTCTTGCGGAAGGTCCGGCCGGTTTCGCGGAACAGCTCGATCTTCTGCTGCAGGCTGTCGGGGACCGGCATCGCCGCGACGTGCCGCCAGAACGGGCTGTCGCGCCGCTCGGTCGCCTTGTAGTGCAGGATCACGAAGTCGCGGATCTGCTCGATGTCCTGCCGCTGCTGTTCGTTGAACTCGATCGCGTCGCGCTCGCTGACCCGGCCGTTGGGCATCAGGCGGATGAAGCGCAGCACCGCGCGCTGGATCAGGTGGACCGTCGTCGCCTCGAGCGGCTCGACGAAGCCGCCGGCCAGCCCGACCGCGACGCAGTTGCGATACCATTGCTTGCGGCGGACACCGCCCTTGAACTTGATGTCGAACGGCTCGATCCGCGGCGTGCCGACGCTCGACATCAGCCGGTCATAGGCTGCATCGCGCGACAGATAGCCGCTCGAATAGACGATCCCCGCACCCATCCGGTGCTGCAGCGGAATACGCCATTGCCAGCCCGCATCATGCGCGATCGCCTGTGTGTACGGCATCGGCGGCCCCAGATGGTCCGACTGCACCGCGATGGCGCTGTCGTTGGGTAGCCAGTGCGACCAGTCCTCGAACCCCGCGTGCAGCGCACCGTCGATCAGCAGGCCGCGGAAGCCCGTGCAGTCGACAAACATGTCGCCCTCGACGCGGCGGTCGCCGTCGAGCAGCAGCGCGGCAATATTGCCAGTCTCCCCGTTGAGCTCGACCTTCTGGATCCTGCCCTCGACGCGCTTCGCGCCATCGGCCTCGGCGAGCTTGCGCAGGAAGCGGCCATAGAGCGTCGCATCGACGTGATAGGCGTAGTTCATCCGGTCTTCGGGCAGGTGCGCGAACTTGCCCTGCAGCCCGGCGACGAGCTCGAGGCAATAGTCGTCATAGCTGTGCGGATAACCCTTGGCGCGCGCATGCAGCCAGAAATGCTGGAAGCCCGCCGACCAGTGATCCTTTCCGCTCAGACCGAAGCTGTGGAAATAGCTGTGCCCGTCGTACTTCCAGTTGTCGAACTTGATGCCGAGCTTGAAGGTCGCCTGCGCCGCGCGCATGAAATCGGGCTCGGGAATGCCGAGAATGCGGTTGAAATTGACCAGCGGCGGAATGGTGGATTCGCCGACGCCGATCGTCCCGATCGCCTCGGACTCGACCAGCGTCAGGTCGACGGTCTTGCCCATCGTCCGCGCGATCGCCGCGGCCATCATCCATCCCGAGGTTCCGCCGCCCGCGATCACGACCCGGCGAACTGGTTTGGTGTCACTCATCTGCTCAACGTCCTCAACAGAAAGGCGCGCAGGCGCCCGGCGCTTTCGGGGGTCAGGGGCGCCAGAATGCTGCGCCCCGCTTCGGGAATATGGTCGGTGACGCCGCTGTCCGCGTCGAAGACATAATGGTCGAACAGGTCGCGCCAGATCGCGCGGTCTTCGGGCGGCAGGTCGCGGATCGCGAGGATCGCATGGTTCAGTGCTTCCTGCGGCTGGCCGAGCCAGGCGGGGGTCCGCCGCCACCAGTAGTTCACCAGAATGTTGAAGTCCGCGAGCCCCTCGACATGATGCCACCACATCGACGGGATGAAGATCGCATCGCCGGGCTCCAGTTCCGCAGTCAGCGCATGCGCCATCGCCTCGACGAACTTGGGATGCGCCGCGAGGTCGGGACGTTCGAAATCGACCATCGAGATCGCGCGGCCCGCCGGCGTGTTGTCGATGGGCCCCAGATAGAGATTGCGGAACTCGCCCGGCGGAAACAGCGTGAAGCGGCGCCGGCCCGCGGCGCAGCAGGCCAGATTGTCGGGAAAGTCATTGTGCGCCGCGATCCGCGTCCGCGTCCCGATCCAGATGCTTTCGAGCGGTTCGCGGTCGCCGAGGTCGACGCGGTTCGCCTCGCCCAGGCCGTCGAAATAGCCCGCCATGTCGACCGAGCCAAGATAGACGGCGCGCGGGTCATCGAGATCCTCGCTCTTGTCGATCCCGGCAAAAATGTCGGCGAGTTTGCCGGTGCCGGTCCGGAAGTTCATCTCCATATTCGCGTCGTAGAAGAAGCGCCCGTCGTGTCCCGGCGGACCGATCGACACGGTGAACGGCCGGTCGCGCGCGCGGTCGAGCAGATATTGCCGCACCGCACGCGCCGACCTTTTTCCTTCGGCGACGAGCGGCCAGTCGGCGACCAGACCCCGGATCACGAAGGGTTCGCGCGCCTCGTGAAGGAGAGCGTCGAGCCCCGCCGTGTCAGCAACCGTCCGCTCCGGGACCCGCGCAAGGCGGTCGTATATGGGCGCGTCGCGTTCAGCCATCGCGGCGCCGGTTCTTGCGCGCGATCAGCGCGCCGATCTGCGCCTGCGATGCGATCGCCATGAAGATCGGCATCAGGTGCCCCGCTTCGTGAAGCGCGCCGAGCGCCGCGGCGTCGAGGCTGCGCAATTTCGCCTCGTCGATGATGTGGAAACCGACGAGCGAGTGGACCGACCCGTTGTCGAGCGTGACTTCGAGCGTGAACGGTTCGAGCAGGTCGTGCCCGGCCAGCGCCGCGAAGAAGGCCGTGCTTTCGCGATATCCTTCGTCGAGGTCACCCAGCTTGTCCGCGATATCCTCCAGAAAAGGGGTTGCGAGGCCGCTGGCGTCGAACAGGCGGACGCCTTCCCCGCCCGCGGCGATGCGCGGGTGGCCGAGGTCGACATGCACCTGCGCTGGCGCATCTTCGTTCGCCGACCGGCCGATCAGGAAGGGCTGGATCGCGAGCGACAACGGGCGATAGCCGGCATCCCAGCGCGCGCCATCGACAAAGAGATTCTCGCCGCTTTCGAATCCGAACAGCGCCACCGCGAAAAACTGCTCCTGCCCCGCCTCGCGCCGGAAAAGGATCGGGAAATGGCCCTGTACGCGCCGGAACTCTGTCGGCACCGTCAGCGTCGCCATCACCCCGTCGCCCAGATCGACACCCGTATCGACGCGCACGCGAAGCTCGCGGTGGCTGTTGCTGTCGAGAAGGGCGTGGTTCGTCATGCGGGTCTTTCTATTCGGCGACGATGCGTTCGGCGGCGAGCGCGTCGAGGTAAGTACGGTTTGTCGGCAGGCCCGCCGCGAGCGTGCGCGCGCGCTGGCGCATTTCGGCAAGCGCAGCCATCGCTCGGTCGCTCGCCGGCCAGCCGGCGGGGGCCGGAAAGCCCATGCCATAGAGAATATACTGGTGACTCTCGGCCGAGAAAATCTCGTCGACATAGGGAAAATCGGACGAGGAAGGCGGCTGGTCGCGCCACAGCGTCAGCAGGTCGGCAAGATGCGGCGGGATATGCTCGGGCGCGCGGTGCGCCACCCAATAGGGCTCTTCGCGGCGGCTCAGCGCATAATGGAGCTTGAGGAATTCGATGATGCGGTCCCAGCGATAGCGGAACAGCTTGTTGAAGCGCGCAGCATGGATATCCATCGCTGCCCGGTCGGCCGGGAAGTTATCGGTCAGCGCACGCAGCGAGAGTTCGATAAGGACGATCGCAGACGCCTCGAGCGGCTCGACGAACCCTGCGGCCAGTCCGATCGACAGGCAGTTCCTTTCCCAGAAGCGCGCGCGGTGGCCGGTCCGGAAGCTGATATGCCGGAACGGCGTCCCGAACACCTTGCTCTCGGGCTCCGCCCCCGGCAATTCGCGTTCGATATAGGCGCGCAGGATTTCCTCGGCGCGCCCGGAATCCATGAAGCGGCTCGAATAGACGCAGCCGATCCCGCGCCGCGACGGCAGGCCGATGTCCCATATCCACCCTGCCTCGTGCGCGGTCGCGATCGTCTGCGACGCGATCGGGCTGCCCGGCGGCACCGGCACCTGCGACGCGATCGCGCGGTCGTTGAAGGCATGGTCGCTGCGGTCGACCCACTCGACGCCCAGCGCGCCGTCGATCAGCAGACCCTTGAAGCCGCTGCAGTCAATGAAGAGATCGCCCTCGATCTCGCGGCCGCTGCGGGTCGTCAGTGCAGCGATGTCGCCGTTGTCGGCGTGCCGGACTCCGGTGACATGGTCGAGGATGTGGGTGATGAGCGGGTTCTGCTTCGCATGCGCGGCGAGCAGCGCGCCGAATTTCTCGGTCGCGAAATGATAGGCATAGTTGGTCGCGCCCTGATAGCCCGGCATCGCGCGTTGGCGCGGGGCGAGGTGCAGGCTGCAAACCGCCGCCTGCGCGCTCATCGCCGCCGCAAAGGGCTGGTCGGGCGCCGAGGCCTGCCATGCCGCGAGCAGCTCGCCGGTCGGGACGGGCGGCGGGGTCGTGAAGGGGTGCAGGTAACTGTCGCCTTCCGAACCGTCGACCCAGCCGTCGAACCGCGAAGCCTGCTTGAACGCGCCGTCGCAGGCCGACAGGAAATCGCCTTCGTCGAGCCCGATCGTCGCCAGCGTCGACCGCATCGTCGGCCAGGTGCCCTCGCCGACGCCGACGATCGGCACGTCGGGTGCCTCGACCAGCGTGATCGACAGCGGCGCGGCCTCGGCGCGGCGCGAAACGGCGATCAGCGACGCAGCCAGCCAGCCGGCCGTGCCGCCGCCCACGATGACAACCCTCTCGACTTTTTGCGTCATTGGGAACGTTCCTAAGCCAGTCGGCGCCCTCCGTCACGCAAAAGAGCCGCGCCCCGGGGAAGCGCGGCTCTGTCGCCTGCGGGAGGGGTCCCCGCGTCTAGAAGCTGAACCTCACACCGGCCGCGTAGCGGGCATAGCCCGGCGCCACGAAGGTGACGTTGTTGTTGCTGCGCAGATGCCCGCGGCGCCCTTCGCCCGTCAGGTTGATCGCCTCGACGAAGCCCGTAAGGCCCGGCATGAACTCATAGCTCGCGCTGGCGTCGATCTGCCAATAATCCTCGATATAGGTCGGGTTCGGCCCGCTGCCCTGGAGGAATTCGTCGCGCCAGTTCCATGCGACGCGCGCCTGGATTCCGTTCTTGTCGTAATAGGCCACCGCATTGGCGCTGTCGCTGAGGCCGACCAGCGCGAACTGCGGGACCGACGACGGCTGCGTATTGTCGTACGTCGCGTCGCCATTGACGATCGTATAGTTCAGGATGACCCCGAAGCCCGTATCCCAGAAGCTGTGCTGGATCGCGAATTCGAAGCCGTTCAGCGATGCCGTCTGATCGCTGTTGATCGGCTGCGTGACCTGGAAATTGAGCGCCGGGTCCTCGGGCAGCGTATTGATCGTCCCGACATAGGTGCCCGGCCCGCCGCCCGTGATGGTCACCGACCCCGGATAGTTGGCGAAGATATACTGCCGGATCTGTGCCACCGTGGCATTCTGGCCGAGCGCCGCGACCGCCGCGTTCCAACGTGGCCCGTTCACCGGCGTCTTCAGCCCGAAAGCTTCGGTATCGACGCGCGTCGTCGAGATGAAGTTGCTGACATCCTTATGGAAATATCCGACGGACATATAGCTGCCGGGGGCGTAATACCATTCCGCCGACAGGTCGATATTCTTCGACTTGTAGGGGATCAGTCCCGGATTGCCCTGCGAACCGGTTCCGCCGCCGACCCGGAACAGCGTGTCGAGCGTGCGGCCGCCCTGCATGTTGGCATAGTCGGGCCGCGTGATCGTGTGGCTGTACGACGCGCGCAGCTTGACGTTCTCGATCGGGGAGACGTCGAGGTCGAACGCGGGCAACCAGTTCTCGTACGATCCCTTGAAGCGGGTAAAGTCGCTGTCGCCCGAGAAGATGATGTTGAACTCGTTGTCGCCGACCCAGCGGGTACCGGTGGGCACCGGCACAAGCGCGGCCGAGGAAATGTCGGTCGTCTCGTAACGGACGCCCGCCACGAAATGCGCCGGATTGTTGAACAGGTCGAATTTCGTCGAGACCTGCAGATACGGCGCCAGCGTCTTTTCGGTGATCCGCCGGTCGGTATTATAGTTGGCGATACAGGTGCCCGGGATCGCCTGCGACCCCGTCTGCGGCCGGCTGCACGTGCCGTATTTCGATTCGATCAGATCGACCATCCGCTCGAAGTCGAACGTGTAGAAGCTCTGGATCATCCCCGGCTGCGCAAGGCCCGGGAACTTGTCGGGCAACGTTTCGAGCGTGAAGATATCGTCAGGGATATCCGCCGCCGGTCCGGCGCCGCCCCAAGTGTCGTTCTGGATCGTCCCGAACGCCGAGCGCACCTTGTTCTCGACATAGGAAACGCCGAAGTCGATGCTGTCGAGGAAACCTTCCTCCGCCTGATAGCGGCCGCGCAGCTGGATCTGGTTGATCTCGTCGCGGAAATAGGCGGCACGGAAGGCGTTGCCCGTCGGCTGGATCAGCCCCGCGTTCAGCGGGTCGATGCCCGGATACATCTGGTACGACAGGATCGGCAGATCGTTCTCGAAATTGATCGACTGGCTCTGGACGCCGAAGATCGCGTTCCCGACCGACATGCTCGAACCATATTTGTTGACCGGCTTGACCGTTGCCGTCGAATGGTGCGCGTCGAGCTCGAAGGAAAAGCCCGTATCGTTCTTCCAGTCGAGGTTGAAACCGATCGAACGGTTCTCGGCGCGGTTGTCGGTCAGCGCGCCGCTGTACGACAGATCCTTGCCGCCGTTGAGCGTGGTGGTGCTCGGCGGAGCCGGCGGTGCCGCGAAGCGCTCGGTATAGAATATCGGGCCGGCAACCGGGCCGTCGGTCCAGGCGCTCGACGTGTCCTCGTGGTTGAACCAGATGCCGACGTTGCTGTTTCGCGTCTGAACCGTGTTGCGCGAATAGGTGTAATCGAGCGTCGCGGTCAGCGAATCCGCGGGGCGCCACTGCAGCACCGCCTGCCCGTTGATCCGCTCGCGATTGATGTCGTTGAGGTCGTAGGACGCGTTCTGCGGCACCTGATAGACGTCGGTCGGATCGGGGCGGTTCGCGATGTTGGGGAAACGCGGATCGCCCGGCTGCGCCAGCGAACCCCAGTTGTTTTCGCTGCCCAGATAACCGTCGCGCCAGCCGACATTCGCCTGGTTGTTGCTCGATTTGCGCTTCTGGTACGAACCGGTGATCAGGATGCCGAGCGTGTCGTCGGCAAAGGTCGTGCTGAAGATGCCCGAGATTTCGGGAGTGACCGGATTGCCGTTGTTGCGCGATGAATCATAAACCGCTTTGGCCGACAGGCTGCCGTACATGCCCGGCTTGTCGAGCGGGCGCGGCGTACGGATGTTGATCGTCGAGCCGATACCGCCCGATTCCACCGTCGCGCGGCCGCTCTTGTAGACCTCGACCGCCGAAACGCCTTCGGAGGCGAGGTTCGCGAAATCGAACGAGCGCGACGAGGGCGCGCTGCCGCCGTCACCGATGATCGCGGTGGGCATCTGGCGGCCGTTGAGGGTGACGAGGTTGAACTCGGGACCGAAGCCGCGGACCGTAACGGTCGAGCCTTCGCCGTTCGAGCGGTCGATCGATACGCCGGTGATCCGCTGCAGCGATTCGGCAAGGTTGGTGTCGGGGAATTTGCCGATGTCTTCGGCCGAGATCGCATCAACGACGCCTACAGCGTCGCGCTTGATATCCGCCGCCGCCGAGAGGCTTGCCCGGATACCGGTCACGACGATCTCGTCGCCGGCACCCTCTGCCGGAGCTTCCTGTGCCATGGCCGCCTGGGCCGCCCCCATCAGCGACAGTGCCGATGTGCTGACCAAAAATTTGGCGAGCCAATGCTTGTGCGAAGCCTGCATCCCTAACCCTCCCGTTTAGCCACTCTTTGGCGGCATTTGTAATGTGAACGTTCACCTAAATGATAACGTTCTCTTTGTCAACGCGTTCGCATGGCGCCCACGCGTTAAATGCAACAGAAGAGGCATCGTTGCGCGGGTGCTGTCGCAATCAAGGCCGTCTTTTTCATCTTTATGGTTTTAAAGGAATAATATCGGGAAGAGGTTCCTCCGTGCGGAAGTGCGCGCGAGGCCCGGCGAGCCGTTCAGCGATGCCAAGACTACGAATGCAACGCTGCTGAACCATGGACACACACCCCGCATGACCCCCGGCAGGACCGCCATCCACACCGTCGCCGGGTGAGGCGACAGCCGCTATTCGTCGACGATTCGAAACACCGCGCCCGTCCCGGCATCGCGGACCAGATCGACGCACCGGCCGTCCCAGTGATAGTCGAGATGCCGCCCCTGTACGGGCAGCGAAGCACCATCGGGGTAGAAGAGGCCGACGCATTCGCCGCCGGGATGGCGTACGCTGGGATAGGCGATGCCGTCGCTTCCACCGCGACGAAGCCGGATACCCAGACTCTGCGCATCATCATAATCGTCGGGGTCGAGTTCGCCCGCGCCCGCCTCTCCGCGCAGATCGTGCAGATCGGCCGCGATGTCGAGCAGGAGCTCCCGGAACTGCGACGTCCATCCGGGCGCCTCGGCCGTTCGCGCCATGAAGCGCGCGTGATGGTGAATGGTCTCGAACAACGCCGTCTCATAGGCGCGCGCGGCGTAGAGAACGCCGAAGCTGCCGTCGGAAAAACGGCTCGTCCGGTCGGGACTGACATGGGTGAACGACGCCATCAACCAGGAAGCGCCCGGTCCGCCGACGCGCCGGTCGGGGGGCACCAGGTCGAGATTGCCGATCGTTGCCATGATCCGCGGGTTGGTCTTTTGCTCGGCCGACAACAGAAGCGGCCAGTCGGCAGGATCGGCAATATCCTCGAACAGGTCGATCGGCGGGAACAGGCTGCGGATGATCCGCACCGCCCCTTTCCATTCGACCCGCGAAACAGGAAGCTTCCCCTTCGTCACCACCCGCCACGCTCGGCGTCGAGATAGCGACGCACGCGCATGATGTCGGTAAGCTCTCCGCCCAGCATCACCTCGAGCGCGCTGCCGCCGCCGAAGCCCGTGTTCGGCGCCTTGACCCAGTCATAGGCACGCTGCGCTTCGGTGAAGATGATGCGCAGCGCCTTGTGAATGCCCATCAGGTTCGACAGCCTCGCCCGGCCGTCCCGCGTCAGGCGTCCGGGCCCCTCGGCCTTCCAGCGGCGGAAGCTGCGCACCGGCATGTCGAGCAGGACGGCCGCCTGTTCGTCGGTGATACCCCATTTGCCGAACAGGTTCAGCGCGGCGCGGAACAGCGCCTCGCCCTCGGCCTGCGTGATCGGGTCGGCGCGAAACGCCTGGCCGATCGTATCAACGGGTTGCAATGCCAGCATGATCATTCTCCATATGGCATCATATAGTAATTATATGCCATATGGCAATATCGGCTTGCCACGCGCACAAATGGAAAGACCGGCCCGCGCAAGGTGCGGACCGGCCTTTTCGGAGTTCGAGAGGGAAAGGGGCTTACTGGCCCTTCTTCTCGACCTTCTTCGCGCTGTGCGTGGCGGCCTTCTTCGCCGGCGCCTTGGTGGTGGCGGTCTTCTTCGCCGGCTGCGCGGCGGGCGTCGCGGCAAAGGCGGATCCGGCGATCGCTACCGACAGGGCAGCAGCGGCAGCAAGCTTGGTAAAGTTACGCATGGGTTCACTCCTAGACAGTTGATCCGCCCCATTTTCCGAAACGGGCGCCGTCTGGATGAACCGATCCTCTGCCAGGGTCAGGGGGATGGATTGGACCGGTTCATCCGACGCCCCCCTTATGGGCGCCCCACCCTGCCCGGGCGATGGCGACCGGATTACATATTCGTCATCTTCGGTCCGCGCGCCACAGCCAGCCGGCGCACGCCAGATCCTGCACGATCGATCCCAGCGATTTGTAGATCGTCACGTCGCGCGCCCCGATCCGGCCGGGCGCCGTCCCGGCGAAGACGTGCCCGATCTCCGGCAGCACATGCGCCTCGGTCACCAGCCCCGCCGCTTTCGCGCGCAGATATTCGGCGCCCTGCGCAAGCACCCCCTCGCGATGATCGGGAATGAAGCGCGCGCGCGCGACGAGCGCCTCGTCGATTTCGGACGGTCCGGCTCGGCTCGACCCGACGACATTGATATGCGCGCCCTCGGCAACATCGCGATCGAACAGGATCGGTTCGGCAGCGGCGGTGAGCGCACAGATGATATCGGCGCCCGCCGCAGCTTCGGCCACAGACTTCACCGTGCGAGCCGGGAGCCCGAGATCGCCGATCCGCCGTGCCAGCGCATCCGCCTTTTCCGTTGCCCGCCCCCAGACGGTCACTTCCTCGAGATTGCGGACATGCCGGATCGCGGCGACGTGATGCCACGCCTGCTCGCCCGTTCCCAATATGGCGAGCCGCCGCGCGTCGGGGCGCGCAAGCGCATCGGTTGCAGCCGCCGAAGCGGCGGCGGTGCGGATCGCGGTCACCTCCCCCGCGTCGATGACGCACACCGGCGCACCGCTTGCACGGTCGAACAGGAGGATGAGCCCCTGGTGCGACCCGCCCTCCGCCGCTGCGGCGGGAAACACGCTAATGATCTTCGCGCCGAAGCCCGCTCCGTCGAGCGCACCCGGCATCACCCCGAACATGTCGCCGCCGCCCAGATCGATGATCCCGCGCAGCAATTGCTGGCTGCGCCCCCCGGCCAGCGCGGCCATCGCCGTCTTCATCAGCGGGATGCAGTCGGCATGGCCCAGCCGCTCGCGGACCTCGCTCGCGTCGATGAACGCGATGGGTTCAGGCACCCCACACGCCTTCGGCATGGCGCATGAAATTGAGCCCCATGATCTTCTCGATCCGCGCCGACGAATAGCCCCGCGCCGACAGCAGCCCTATCAGCTTGCGAAATTGCTCCGGCCCGCGCAGGTCGACGACGAAGGGATAGGTGTCGGGCCGCTCGCCGGTCGCACTGATCCCGGCGGCGCGGCGCGCCTCGATCTCTTTCGCGAGCACAGCCTCGTAACGCTTGAGATCGTCGATCTGCGTCACGTAGCCGTCGGTGCCGATCCCGACATGATCCTCTCCGCAGACATTCACCGCATGGTCGATATGCGCCACCACATCCTCGGCACGCGCATGGCCCGAGATGTTGAGGAAAGGCATGAAATAGATGCCGACGAAACCGCCCTTCTCCGCCACCAGCCGCAGTTCGGCATCGGTCTTGTTGCGCGGCAGGTCGGTCACCGCGCGGCACCCGGTATGGTTGATCGAGATCGGCGCCTTCGACGCCCGCGCCGCTTCCAGACAGGTGCGTTCGCCGCTGTGCGAAAGGTCGACGATCATCTTCTGCGCATTCAGCCGCTCGATCACCTCGCGTCCGAAATCGGTCAGTCCCGGATTGTCCGCCGCCATCGACCCGCCGCCAAGCAGGTTCGCCGGATTATAGGTGAGCTGGAATATCCGCACGCCCATATTGGCGAAGATGTCGACCCGGCGCGCATCCTTTCCCATCATCGCTGCATTCTGGAATCCGTATATGATGCCGACCTTCTTCTCGGCCTTGGCGCGGCGGATGTCGGCGACGCTCAATATCTTGATCAGGTCGCGTGGATAGCGCCGCAGCAGCATGTCGGCCTCGGCCACGTCGCGGACGCTCTTCTCGAACGGCTCGTCGGGACCGGCGACATAGCCGAAGGTCCAGTTGATCGCGGTGACGCCCGAAGCGTGCGCGTCGGCAAGCACGCGCGCCGAATAGGGATCGGCCGCATCGGGATCGTTCGGATCGCCGAGCCCGCCGAGGGCGTTGACGATCACCCATTTGCTGCTGTCCGGAGCCGCTGCCCAGGCTCCGCGTAGCAGCAGGGCGCCGGCAGCGAGCCCCGCCGCGCCAAGCATCATCGCGCGCCGTTCAATCGTCATCGCCAAGCTCCTTTTCCGTCACTGGGACATAGTCGGCGCGCCGATACTCGCGCCCGCGCTTCACCGTCATCTCGATCGTCTCGATATTGCCGATGTCGACGAGCGGATCGGCGGTCAGCACGACGAAGTTGGCAAGCTTGCCGGCCTCGACCGACCCCATATCCTTCGCCTGCCCCGCAGCCTCCGCCCCGACCAGCGTCGCAGACCGGATCACCGCGAGCGCTGGCATGCCGACATCGCGCGCCAGATAGCGCAACTCCTCATGCACTTCAGGCCAGGCATCGCCTGCCGGATCGACATAATCGGTTCCGGTCGAGATCGGGATACCGGCGCGCCAAGCCTGCTGCGTCAGGCGGATCGTCTGCGCCCCGCTGCAACGCAGCGGCTTCTTTTCGGGGTGCGCCTTGCGCTCCGCTTCGAATTTCACGAACAGATTGCCGGTCGCGTCGAGGATCGTTCCCTGCTTCAGCATCGCGCGATAGAGGCGCGCGACGACCGGATCGTCACCGGCGGGGGCGAGAAGATTTTCCCGGACCGGCGTCCGGTCCTCATAGGCGGCAAGATTCGCCGGCTGCGCCTCATAGCCGAGATAACAGACGTGACTGATCACATCCGCGCCCGCCGCGATCACGTCCGAGGGTCTGGCCGGAAAGACCGAACTGTGGGCCCAGATCATCACATGCTGGCGATGCGCTTCGGCGGTGATCGCGCGGACACGCTCGGCTGGAAGGTCGGCATAGATCTTGATCGCACTTGCGGAGGTTCCGCGCGCCAGCGTCACCGCGGTGCGAAGGTCGGTTCCCTTGTCGATCGACTGCATCCACGGCGCGGTTCCCGGCGTGAAGCCGCGGCTCACCGCCAGGACGCGCGGATCCTCGAAAAAGGGCGGTCCGGCCATCAGCGCGGCATAATAGATGTCGGGCGCCGGAATCTCGCCGACCAGCGCCGCACGCGAAAGATCGCCGACGGCGCGCAGATCGTCGGCCATGTCGCGGACCGCAGTCACGCCGCCATAGAGCTGACGCCGCAGGATCGCTTCGGCGCGCGCGCGGTTCGGCGGCGTCGCAAGGTGGACGTGGCTGTCGATCAGCCCCGGGATCACAAAACGCCCTGCCAGGTCGACCCTGCGCGCGCCCGAAGCGCGTTCGTCCAGGCCGCCCCGCGCCCCGACCGCGACGATGCGTTCGCCCTCGACCAATATGTCCTGATGCTCGCGGGCGGGCCCTCCCGTCCCGTCGATCAGCGTGACGTCGCTATACAGGACTCCGTCTGCTGCCGCAGCGGATGCGGGAAGAATGAAGGCGGCGAGGAGGAAGAGCGACGAGCGAAAGCTGAAACAGGCCATGCCTTTGGCTAGCCGCCCCCGGAGCGCGCCGCAACCGGGACATCATGGTGCACCCGACAGGATTCGAACCTGTGGCCCCCAGATTAGGAATCTGATGCTCTATCCTGCTGAGCTACGGGTGCAGCCGGGGTCCGTGTAGCGGGCGGGTATGCGACAGGTCAATCAGTTCGCGGCCTCGGGCGGAACGATCGGAACGAGAAGCGGCATGGCCGCAATCCCGTCGTCGCGCAGCGCCTGCGCCTCCTCGGGCGAAGTCTGACCGTGAATCAGGTCCTCGGCCGCCCGGCCTTCGTGCATGGCGCGCGCGGCATCGGCGAAATCGCGCCCGACCCAGCGCGATTGCGGAAGCATCTCGGCCTGTTTTGCCGCTATCTCCGCAAGCACCTTGCGCATCAGTTCCGGACCCGGCTCGCCGTGGGTGTCCACAGGCGGCGACGCCGGAGCGCTGGCGATCTGGTTCGACTTTGCGCCGACACGCGGCGCCATCACGGCCTTCCTTACATCGACATCCCCGCAGACGGGGCATGCGATCAGCCCGCGCGCCTGCTGGTCGGCAAAGCTCTCGCTGCTCGCGAACCACGCCTCGAACCGGTGGGCGCCGGTGCAACTGAGGTCGAAAACGATCAAGTTTCAGCCCGCTCCGAGCAGCGGATCGAGCTGGCCCTTCGCCTCGAGCGCGGCCAGGTCGTCGCTCCCGCCGACATGCTTTCCGTCGATGAATATCTGCGGCACGGTGCGGCCGCCGTTCGAACGTTCGACCATCGCCTCGAACCCGGCGCGGTCCATTGTCACGTCGAGTTCCTGATAATCGGCGCCCTTGCGATCGAGCAGCGCCTTCGCGCGCGCGCAATAGCCGCAGAAGGCCTTGGTATAGATTTCGATCTTTGCCATGCGGCTATCCTGTCATCCTTTGATCGTCATATCGGAATCAACGTCCGCAAAGTCAAATATGTTGCCCGTCATCAGCGCATCGGGAACCACACGGGCCCACGCCAGCGCCGACACCCGCGCCGCGCCGCTGTGCTTCAGCGCCCGTGCCGCCGCGCGGAGCGTCGCGCCGCTGGCATGGACGTCGTCGATCAGCACCAGATGCCGGCCCTCGGCGCGCGGCCTCGCATCCTGCGCCAGTGCGAAGGCTCCCGCAACGATCCGTTCGCGCTCGCGCCGCCCCTTGCCGCGCAGCGCCGCAGTCGCCTTGTTCCGGACGAGAAGGCGATGGTCGTGCGGCGTGCCCGTAAGCTCGGTCAGCGCGTCGGCGACGAGCGCCGCCTGGTTGAAGCCGCGCGACCAGAGCCGCCAGCGATGGAGCGGAACCGGGATCAGGAGCATCTCGTCGCCTCGGCCGAGCGCGGCCAGCGGGCGCGCCATCAATTGTGCCATCAACCGCGCATGTCCCGTCCGCCGTCCATATTTCAGCCGCAGCGCGACGGTGCGCGCAACTGCGCCATAGGCGACGGCGGACGGCGCCCCCTCGAACGGCGGCGCCGACGCGAGGCAGGCGCCGCAACGGACCGGCGCGCCGGGCAAAGCCGTCGGCAGCGGGATCGAGCATTGCGCACAGGCCGGGCCGTCGAGGAAATGGAGCGACGACCAGCAACCGAGACAGAATTGCCGGTCCTCGCCGACGATCGCACCACAGCCCGGACACCGCGGCGGCAACGCATAATCGACGATGGCGCGTCCGATCCGGCGTACGGGGTGAATGAAGCCGTGGCCGACCGCACCCGGCGCGTCGATTCCGGCGTCCCCGATTGCCGCGCTCATGCGGACACTTGTGAAGCATCGCGCGGGGCGGCACAAGCGCGTGCATGTCGTCCTCCCCGCCCCTCTTTTCTCCCGCCCGCCACGCGGCACAGCGCGATCGCATGGCAGGCCTTCCGGCCGACGCCAATTTCCTTGCGCCGCTGATCGCCGAGACGCTGCTCGATCGCCTGTCGATGGTTACGCGCGACTTCAGACACATCCTGCTGATCGGCGCTCATGATCCGGCACTGACCGCTCATCTCCGCGCGACCGGGACCCGGCTCACCCTGTTCGAGGCGGGTCCGCGTCTCGCCGCCTCGACCGGCGCGCTCTGCGGGGAGGCCGACAGCATCGACCTGCCGCCCGGCAGTTTCGACCTGATCGTGTGGCCGGGCGGGCTGGAAGCGGTCAACGACGTCCCCGGCGCGCTGGTCCGGATGCGCGCGCTGCTCGCGCCCGACGGATTGCTGCTCGGCGCGTTCGTCGGTGACGGCAGCCTTGCCCGGCAGCGCCGGGCCGTGATGACCGACGGGGTCCGCACGGTCGCGCGCCTCCATCCGCAGATCGACCTGTCGGCGATCGGCAACCTGCTCCAGCGCACGGGGTTCGCCCTGCCGGTGGTCGATGTCGATGCCCTGACCGTTCGCTACGGCGACTGGTTCGCACTCGTTCGCGATCTGCGTGCCGCGGGGTTGTCGTCGCAGCTTGCCCCCGCCCCGCCGCCGCTGACCCGCGAGGAGGCGGCCCGAATCGCTGCGGCCTTCGCGGCGCAGGCCGACCCCGACGGCCGCGTCGCCGAAATTTTCCGGATCGTGCATTTCAGCGGCTGGGCGCCGCACCCCGATCAGCCGCAGCCGGCAAGACGCGGCAGCGGGATGGCCTCGCTCGCCGAGGCGCTGAAACCGAAAACCTAGACCAGCGCTTCCAGCAGGCCGATCAGCGGTTCATCGGCAGGCGGCATGGGAAGGCCGTGCAACTCGACCGGCCGCACCCAGCGCAGCGCGCTTGCATGCTGCGCCACGGGCACGCCTTTCCATTTGCGACAGACGAAAAGCAGAAGCAGCAAATGCTTGTCGCCCAGCGTATCGCTCGCGAAACAGGCCGGCGCGAGACAGCTATGATCGACGTCGATCGCCAGTTCCTCTGCCAGTTCGCGGATAAGGGCCTGTTCGGGCGTCTCGCCGGGCTCGATCTTGCCGCCCGGAAATTCCCAGAGGCCGGCCATCGGCTTGCCTTCCGGCCGCTGCTGCACGAGCAGCCGGCCATCGCGATCGACCAATGCCGCCGCGACGACCGAAAGTGTAGTTTTTGCGGCGATTACAGCCCCCGACACGGACAAATTGTTAACCTTCCTGTGCGACCCTCGCAAGCCTCGGGAACTATAACTTCAGTTAGGGGCGGAACAATGAACAAGTTTCATAAGCTGCTGCGGTCGACCAGGGCCGCTACAGCTGTCGAGTACGGGCTGATCCTGGCCCTTGTATTTCTCACGGCAATCGTTGCGATCTCCGCCGTGGGCACGTCGACCATCAAGATGTGGACGACGGTGTCGGATACATCGACGGCCGCGATGGGCGGACCTTAAGCGTCCTGTTTCGGGACTCGAAAATCCCGAAAACGCAAGCGCCGCCATTAAGATTTTCAAAACCAATTGGCCCTAACTTGCAATTGTTGACCACGACCAGACCGTCAACAGGGTAAGTGATTGTCAGGAGACCAGACATGAAGTTCATCAAAAAGTTCGTTCGCAACACCAAGGCTGCGACCGCCATCGAATACGGCCTGATTGCCGCTCTCATCGCCGTCGCCGGCATCTCGGCCATGACCGCCGTTGGTAAGAGCGTCAGCACGACCTTCAAGGACGTCAACACCGGCCTGCAGCAGTAATCACTGCGCACCGGTCGGGCTCGCCAACGCGAGCTGGCTGAAAATCGAAAGGGCGGTGGATCACTCCACCGCCCTTTCTTTTTGCCTTCGGGCCGCGCGCCGCCGCTATCGCGCCGCGTATACGACGATCTTGACCTTCTGTCCCGGGGTCAGCCGGCTCGACGCGGTCAGCCGGTTGAGCACCTGAAACCGCTCGGTCTGGAAATTGCTGTACGCCATGCGCCGCGCCAGCGTTGCGACCGTATCGCCGCGTCCGACCGTCACGACGTCGATCCGCCGCGGCTTGATCGCCGCCGCTTCGGCCGCACTCAGTCGCCGTACGCTGTTGAACATCGTGTTGAACACGTTTCCGCCGCCCGCCTGCGTCAGGGCAACGAAGTGGAACGCGCTGCCCTTTGAAAACTCATAGGCAAAGACGGTAACATCGACCTGACCCGACTGGGTATTCGCGCGCGCCGTCGAATAATAGGCGGGAATGCCGTTCACCGTCGTGCGCTGAATACTGCCCGGGCTAAGCTGCGCGTTGCCGGCAATCGCCTTGAAAGCCGCGGCGATATAGGCGTTCATATCGCCATTATAGGCCGCGGTCGTGAACTGCGCCTGCCCGCCGTTGCCGCTCACCAGCACCGCGGTCGCGCCATTCTGCATCCCGTAGCCGTTCGGCACCGCGAATTTCAGGCGAAGGTCGGGGTGGAGAAACTCCTGCCCCTCGACCACGCCCTGCGCCGGATCGTCGCCATAGAGCACGCCGTCGACCGAGGCGAGGAACGCATCGGCGTTGCGCACGCCGCCGACGCCGACCTTCGCGGCGAGCGACTGGGCATTTTTCACGCGCGACGCGGGATCGGGGTGCGTGCTCGCCCATTCGGGGATGGCGCGCGCGTCGCCACCCGACACGCGGGCCTCCAGATTGGTCTGGTTGGCAAGGCTGGCGAGCATCGTCGACAGCGCGAGCGGATCGTAACCCGCCTTTTTCAGATACTGGACGCCGAGCTGGTCGGCTTCGAGTTCCTGACTGCGCGAAAATCCCAGGGTCGCGAGCTGCGCCGCCTTCATCGCATTGTTCTGGAGCAGGCCGCCAAGACCGCCGAGCAGTCCGCCATTGTCGCCGATCGCGCCGCCGATCACCGCGCCGAGGACGCCCAGGATCGTATTGCGCGTTGCGGCGGACTGGCGCTTCTTGCTGTGCTGCGCCGCGACGTGGCCGACTTCGTGGCCCAGAACGCCGGCCAGCTCGGCCTCGTCGTTCATCAGCGCCATCAACTGGCGTGTGACATAGACATAGCCGCCGGGGATCGCGAACGCGTTGTTCACCGGCGAGTTGAGCAAGGTCACGGTGAAATCGCTGGGGCTGCGCGACAATCCCGACTGGACCGCAATATTCTGGCCGATGCGGTTTACATAGGCCGCCTGCTGCCCCGCATAGGCACCGCCGAATTCCTGCAGCAACTGCGGATGTGCCTCGTCGCCCTGCTTGCGCTCGGCCGGCGTGATATTGGTCTGGGTCCGGATCGCCTTGAGCTGCGCGTCGGCGACTCCCGAAAGAGCCATACTCGCGGCCAGCATGATCGCCAGCCTGGTCCCCGTTCTTTGCGTCATCTGAATGCGCCTCCCACTTTTTCCGGTCGCAGGGTTAACCCCCGGACGCGATCTGGCAAGCCGTGCCTGAACGACGGCTTGCGATGCTGTGGATTTTGAACGCGATAAAGGCGGATCGGGTTCCGGGGTCAGACCCTGCCCATCGCCAGAAACTTCTCCTCGCGCGCGGTCAGCAGCGCCTCGGCCGGCAGACCGGCAAGCGAATCGAGTTCCTGCGCGATCGCATCGCCGAGCGAACGGATCGCGACCTCGGGTGCGCGGTGCGCGCCGCCAACGGGTTCGGGGACGATGCGGTCGATCACCTTCAGTCCCAGCAGATCCTGCGCCGACATCTTCATGGCCGTCGCGGCATCGGCCGCCTTGTCCGAGGTGCGCCACAGGATCGACGCGCAGCCCTCGGGCGAGATCACCGAATAAACCGCATGTTCGAACATCAGCACGCGGTTCGCTGCGGCAAGCGCGATCGCGCCGCCCGACCCGCCTTCGCCGACGACGGCCGCGACCATCGGGACGCCTAAGGCAAGGCATTGCTCGGTCGAACGCGCGATCGCTTCCGCCTGTCCGCGTTCCTCGGCCTGGATGCCCGGAAACGCACCCGACGTATCGACCAGCGTCACCACCGGCAGTCCGAAACGGTCGGCAAGCTGCATCAGGCGGATCGCCTTGCGATACCCCTCGGGCTTCGCCATCCCGAAATTATGCTTCATGCGCGAGGGAATATCGTCGCCCTTTTCGTGCCCGATCACCATCACACGGCGGCCGCGAAAGCGCGCCAGACCGCCGAGGATCGCCTGATCGTCGGCGAAATTCCGGTCGCCGGCAAGCGGCATCCAGTCGTCGAACAGCCCCGCGACATAATGTTTGAAGTGCGGGCGATCGGGATGGCGCGCGACCTGCGTCTTTTGCCAGGGCGTCAGCTTTGAATAGATTTCGCGCAGCAATTTCGAGGACTTGTCCTCCAGCCGCGCGATGTCGTTGTCGATGTTGAGCGACGGATCGTCGCCCATTTCGCGCAGTTCGGCGATCTGCCGATCGAGCGCCGCGACCTGTTTTTCGAAGTCCAGAAAGGCTGTCATGCGCAGTCGCTAGGACGATGATGTCGCAAGGTCAACGTCGTCGATGCGCGCCAGCGGATGCCGCTTGTTGACCAGCTCGACGAGGCGGCGGCTATCGACATGCGTGTAAATTTCCGTCGTCGCGATGTCGGCATGGCCGAGCATCAGTTGCAGCGCGCGAAGGTCCGCGCCGCCTTCGAGCAGATGCGTCGCGAACGCGTGGCGCAGGACGTGCGGACTGATCGCCGCCGGGTCGATCCCCGCGCGCGCCGCAAGCTCGCGCAGGAGCTGGAACAGGCGAACGCGCGAGAGATGCGCCTTGCCCGAGGGAAAGAGCCACGGCGAACCGTCGGCGAGCAGTGGCAACCATCGGTCGACCGCTTCGCGCGCGCGCTCGGAGAGCGGAACGAGCCGTTCCTTGTCTCCCTTGCCGCGAATGATCAGAAACTCGCGCCCGCCCGTGACCGCCCGGCGCGGAAGCGACACGAGCTCGCTCGCTCGCAGGCCGGAGCCGTATAACAGTTCGAGCAGCAACAGCATTCGCACGGCATTGGCCGGCGGGGTTTCGCCCGCGGCCTCCTCGCTCGCCTGCGCAAACAGCGTTTCGACATGATCGTGCGTCAGGATCCGCGGCAGCGGCCGCCGCGTCGCAGGCCGCGCGATATCGAGCGCGGGGTTGTCGGTCCGGTCGCCCTCGTCGAGCAGAAACGCAAAGAATTGCCGCAAAGCCGACAGCTTGCGCGCTGCACTGCTTGCCGCAAGCGATTGATAATCAGCCATCAATTTGCGCAAATCGTCAGCTTGGGCGTTGCCCAGCGACCCGTGGATCAACTCCGCAGCCTGCTCCAGATCACGGCGGTAAGCGGCCAGCGTGTTGCGCGATGCGCCGCGCTCGGCAGCCATCATCTCGAGGAAGCGGTCGATCAGGCTTCCATCAGGCATGGCCTGACAAATCCTGAACGTCAGACACGCACCAGCGCTTCGGCAGCGATCATCCGCGCTTCGGATCCGAGCCCGACCTGCCGCAGTGCGCGGACGATATGATAGAGGTGATAGGGCGGCAGGTCGGACCATTCGCCCTGCATCCCCGTCGCTGCCAGCAAGGCCACCATGCCGGGTTCGCCCCGCGCCGCGGCATCGTCGATCGCGCGGGTCCAGCGCGTCTGCTTGCCGAGATTGAGGTCGAGATCGCTCGCCGCCGATGCCGCCTGCGACTGATCGAGCCGTCCAAGCCCCGCGAGGCCGGCCACCAGGAATTTCGAGCGCAGATACTGGTCGCTGTCGTCGCTTCCCGAGAAGCTGCCGATATTGCCGGCGCTCACGCCGTTCAGCGGACGCGGCGAGCCCACCGCCAGCACGCCCCATGCGCGGCTGCCGACGCTGATCTTCGGCGCCCAGGCCATGGCATTATTGTCGAAGCCGGCCGCCATCATCGACCCGAGAAGCTGCCACGGATCGTTGCCCACGTCGGTATTCGTCGGCAGTCCCGCCGCGGCGCGCGCGGTCGCGACCATGGCCGCATAATGCTGGACGCGATCCGTTCCCGCGCTCCACAGGCCCTGCATGGCCGAATAGCGATCGGCGCCGCCCGGCGCGCTGAAAGCGTTGCGAAGCCGGTCGATCTGGCCGACGAGCGCCTCGGGCGGCTCCTCCTCGGCCGAGGCGGCGCTCAGCAACGAGACATAGGCTTCGCTCGACAGCACGCCGCGCGCCGCCGCAACGGGTGCCGCCGCGATGCGGTCGGCCATGTCGGTCATCGGCGCAAGGACGGTCCAGCCGCGCATATAGGCCGGTTCGGTCTTGCGGAGGTCGGCGGGAATATCGATCGCCGTCGCGGTCGCCATGCCGAAGCGCCAGCTCGTAAGCTTGTCGACCTTGGTCCATTCGATCGTCGTCGAACGGCGGCCGGCACCGGTCGCGCCCAGCACGCGTTCGGCGAGCAGGATGTCGAAATTGCTGATCCGGCCGCTGGACCTTACGCGGCCGATCGCCCAGCCCGCCGGGCCCGCTTCGCCGGACAGCCCGGCACAGATGCCCGCGGAGAGACGCCACGACTGCTCTTCGCCATGCGCAAGACCTGCCGGCACATAGGGGCAAAGCCCGGCCGGGTCGGCGTTCGCCAGGAACGTCTGCTGCGCGACCTGGACGAGCCGCGGACTTGCCCGGTCATAGTCGACCGACTGGACGATCGACCGTGCTGCGGTCGATTCGCCCATACGGAGCAACAGGCCGGCGCGGTCCGCCGCCAGATCGGCGCCGTTGATCGTGTCCGGCGTGTCGATCGCCGACGACAGTGCGCGGCGAAGCAGTATCTGGCCCCAGCGCGACGCCAGATTGCCGTTCGTCTTGCGCATCAGCGCGGCGGCATATTGCCCGCGCACACCGAACGCGTCGGGCGCGAGCCCGCCGGTCTCCGGCGTCAGCGGGCCGATGCGCGACAGCAGGCGGCGCGCGCCCGGCGGCAGGTCATATTTCAGGCCGCCCGAGGTTTCTTCCTCATCGTCGGCCGCATCATCACCTTCTTCGTCGCTCGCGGCAGTCGTCGTCGGTACGACCGACGGGGGCAGCACGCCGGGCGACGAGCCCGACGAGGACGGCGACGGCGTGGGCGCCGCAGTCGGCGACGGCGTGGGCGAGGATTTCGGGGTCGGGCTCTCGGACGGATTGCCGAATCCTTCGGGGAGCAGCGATTCCTGCGCGAGCGCAGGCAGGACCAGCGCGGCGGCCATGGCGGTGCCCGACATACCGAGCGTCAGCGTCAGCAATTTCTTCGTCATCGCGGGCCGCTTTCGGCGATCTTGTCGGTCACGTCCACCCATATCCTCTGTGCATTGCAGCAAAATGCCCGCAGTAAAGCATTGTCCCGCGCGCCTTCGTCGGTATAGCCGCCCGCACCATGTCACGAAACCCGAAAAGCCCGGCTCCGGCCGCCTCCGGGCCGATCCCCGCCGCGGTTCGCGAGCGATCGATCGTGCTCGTCGGTCTGATGGGGTCGGGCAAGTCGACCATCGGGCGTCGCCTCGCGCAGCGGCTCGGCATGGCCTTCGCCGACGCCGACGACGAGATCGAGCGTGCGGCAGGGATGACGATTTCCGATATTTTCGCGAAGTTCGGCGAGGCGCATTTTCGCGATGGCGAGCGCCGCGTGATCGCCCGGATGCTTGCCGGCAAGCCGCACGTCCTTGCGACGGGCGGCGGCGCCTTCATCAATGACGAGACCCGCGCGCTGATCCTCGCGGACAGTCTCTGCATCTGGCTCGATGCGGATATTCCGACGCTCGTCGAACGTACCGCGCGCCGGAATCACCGCCCGTTGCTGAAGGGTCGCGATGCGGGACAGGTGCTTCGCGAACTCGCCGAGGTCCGCAATCCGATCTATGCCGAGGCGCATATCCGCGTCAGTTCGGCCTCGAGCCCGCACGAGTACACGGTGCGCGCGATACTGGAGGAGCTGGCGCAGTGGAAAGCCTGACCGTCGACCTTGGCAGCCGCAGTTACCCGATCCTGATCGGCGACGGACTGCTTCGCGACATCGGCCGCCATGTCGCGCCGCTGCTCAGGCGTCCGCGCACCTTCATCGTCTCCGACGCCCATGTCGCGGACCATTATCTGGTTGCGCTCGGCGCCTCGCTCGGCGCCGAAAATATCTCCTTCTCCTCGCTCGTGCTCCCGGCGGGCGAGAGCACGAAGAGCTGGACGGGCCTAGCGCGGCTTACCGAATGGCTGATCGGCGAAGGCATCGAACGCAGCGACCATGTCATCGCACTCGGGGGGGGCGTGATCGGCGACCTCGTCGGCTTCGCGTGCAGCATCGTCAAGCGCGGCTGCAACTTCATCCAGGTGCCGACCACCCTGCTCGCACAGGTCGACAGCAGCGTCGGCGGCAAGACCGCGATCAACGTCGAGGCGGGCAAGAATCTGATCGGCGCGTTCCACCAGCCCGCCCTGGTTGTGATCGACCCGACGACACTCGCCACCCTGCCTCGCCGCGAACTGGGGGCAGGCTATGCCGAGGTCGTCAAATACGGGTTGATCGACGACGCGGATTTCTTCGCCTGGTGCGAAGCCAACGGCGCGGCACTGCTCGCGGGCGACGCCGAAGCGCGGCACAAGGCGATCGCACACAGCGTCGCAGCGAAGGCGCGCATCGTCGCCGCCGACGAGCGCGAGACGCAGGACGTGCGGGCGCTGCTCAACCTCGGTCACAGCTTCGGCCACGCGCTGGAGGCAGAGACCGGCTATTCGGACCGGCTGCTCCACGGCGAAGCGGTTGCCGCGGGCATGGTGCTCGCGCATCAATTCTCGGCCGCCAACGGGCTTTGCCCAGCCGAAGATGCGGCACGCGTGCGCGATCATCTGGCCAGCGTCGAGCTGCCGCACAGTCTTGCCAGCGCCGGGATCAACACCGGCGGCGCGGCGCTCGCGGCGCATATGGCGCACGACAAGAAGGTGCGCGGCGGCAAGCTGCCGCTGATCCTGACCCGCGGCATCGGCCAGAGCTTCGTCACCGACGAATACAGCTTGGATACGGTCGCCGAGTTTCTCGACGGACAGCGCGGCTAGGCCGCCTCTTCAGCCTCGGTTTCCTCGCGCGCGCGCTTCGCGGCCTGCCGCCGTTCGCGCAGCGCCTCGAGCACGCTCGACGCCTGCCGCCCGCCGCCCGCGACGAACCGATGCTCGCGGCCCGCAGCGATGTCGCCCTCGCTGATCTGCATGTCGAGGCGTTCGGCGTCGAGCTGGCGCAGCGCGGTTTCGACATCCTCGATCTCGCGCGGTTCGACCTCGAGCTGGCGCAGCGCCATCAGGCCGAGCGCGATCGAGCTTTCGAATACCTCGCGCACCGCGCCCGCGGTCCCCGCCCCGTCGACCGCGAGAAGCTGGCGACGGTCGAATACGCGGGTCAGCACGCGCGCATTGGGAAACGCCTCGACGATCGGCGCGAGTGCGGCCGCGTCGATCGTCCGGTCGTCGGTGCAGAAGACGATCAGCCGCGCCTCCTCGGCGCCCGCGCGCCGCAGCACATCGATGCGCAGCCCGTCGCCGAAATAGACCTTGGTATCGAAGCGGCCCGACAGCTCGATCTGGCTCGGCTTCTTGTCGATCAGCGTTACCGAACAGTCGACCGCATGCAGCATCTGCGCGACGATCTGGCCGAAGCGACCATAGCCGATGACGATCGACGAGCCGCGCGGCGCATTTTCGGGATCGTCGAGGTCGGCGTCGACGCTCGGCGAGAATTCGAGGTTGCGCGCGAAGAGCATCAGGAACGGCGTCGTCATCATCGACAGCGTCACGACTGCGCTGAACAGGCTCGCCGCCTGCGGTGCGACGAGCAGCGCGTCGGCCGCCTGCGTGAAGAGCAGGAAACCGAATTCACCGCCCTGACTCAGCAGCAGACCCAGGCCCAGCGCCATGTTCCACGGCTTGCCGAACAGGCGGACAAGCACGGTCAGCACGGCCACCTTCACCACCACGACCATCGCCGCGAGCGACACGACCAGCATCGGCTTTTCGGCAACGACACTGACGTCGAGCACCATACCGACCGCAAGGAAGAAAAGGCCCAGAAGCACGAGACGGAAGGGCTCGATATCGGCCTCGATCTCGTGCCGGTACGGCGAGTCCGCCAGCATCATGCCGGCCACGAACGCGCCAAGTGCGGTCGACAGGTGGAGGCTGTGCATGAACGCGGCGCTCGCCAGCACGGCCAGCAGCCCCACGACAACGAACAGCTCGCGCTCGCCATAGCGGCCGATCAGCCGAAGCAGCGGATTGACGACGAAGCGGCCGACCAGCACCAGCACGGCGATCGCGCCGACCGTATAGAGCGCCATCTGCCATCCCGGTGGCGCCGCCGGGTCGGCAGGCGCGCGCGACAGTGCGGCGATGATCGTGATCATCGGGACGATCGCCAGATCCTGGAACAGCAGGACCGAAAAGGCCTTTTCGCCAAAGGGCGAATTGATCCGTCCCGAGCTTTTGAGGCTCGGCAACACCTGCGCGGTCGACGAGAGCGCGAGCGGCAGCCCCAGCGCGAGCGCCGCCTGCCAGCTGAAGCCGAGCGTCGCAAAAATCAGCGCCGCGAGGATCAGTCCCGACACCACGACCTGCGCGAGCCCGAGACCGAAAATCGCCTTGCGCATCTCCCACAATCGTCGCGGATGGAGTTCGAGACCGACGAGGAACAGCAGGAAGGCGATGCCGATCTCGGCAAAGGCGAGCTTGGATTCCCCGCCGCCGACGAGACCCAGCCCATAGGGTCCGACGAGCGCGCCCGCGATCAGATAGCCAAGCACCGCGCCGAGCCCGAGGCGGCGGAAAATCAGGACGAACAGCGTCGCGACCCCCAGCAGGATCGCGCCCTCCAGCAGCACCGCGTCGGTTGCAGTCTCCGCCGCAACCTCCGTGGCTGCCGCGGTCAGGACGGCAAGGTTCATGCCGCGTCCGCCCGGTCTTCGAGCGCGGCAACAGCGGCGTCGAAGGGCAGCAGGATCGCCCCGTGGCGTGCCGGGTAATCGCGCGCGGCGGCGAGCAGGTCGAAGCCCGGCCACGCGGGTGCCTCGCCCTCGCCCCTGAACCACGCCGCGATCGCGTCGCGTGCGGTCCGGATTTCGGTGAGCCCCTGTCCCGGCGCGTGCCGGGCGAGCAAGGCGGCCGACGCCTGACCGAGTGCGCAGGCCTCGACGTGCAGGCCGATGCCCGTCACGCCGCCATCCGCTTCGGTATCGAGGTCGAGAATGATCGCACTCCCGCAGAGCGGCGCACGCACCGACACGCGATGATGCGGCGCCTCGAGTGGCGGGAAATCCGCGGTCGCGACTGCAAGCGACAGGATGTCGCGGTTATAGAGCGCGGCGCTCATTTCGGCGTCGCGGGAGCCGCGCCTTCGCTTTCGGCGGCGCGCGCCTCGGCGCGGCGGTCGGCAATGACCTTGCTCAGCGCCGAGCTCGTCGCATTGAGCGCGGGATAGGTGCGGCTATCGGCCATCCACGCGGGGCGCTGCGCATTGCCATAGCCGATGTCATAGAGGAGCGTGACAAGCATGAAGCCGATGGTCGCGATGATCAGCCCCTTGACCGCTCCGAAACCCGCACCGAGCCCGCGGTCGAAACCGCCGACGATCGACGCGCGGCTCCGCTGCCCCATCGCACGCGAACCCCATTTCGTAATCGCGAAAACCCCGCCGAACAGGACCACGAACGCCAGCATCGCCGCGCCCCCGGGCGCCTCGATCCATTTTGACAGCAGGTCTGTCGTCATCCCGTGAAAGAAACGCACCGCGGCGATCGCGAGCACCCAGGCGAGCAGGCTTGTTACCTCCTGCACCAGCCCCCGCGAAAAGCCGAGCACCGCGCTGCCGCCGATCAGCGCCAGCACGAGAATATCCATAGCCGTCAAACTACCCATAAGGGCGAGCTAGTCGCGACCGAGCATCAGGTCAACGAGTTCGCCGAGACGTCCGAAGCCATTTACCCCGATCCCGTTCACAGGCTTCATACCCTTCGGCCCCCAGCCCTTTGAAAAGCCGAGCTTCGCGGACTCCCGAAGGCGGAGTGCATCGTGCGAGACGGGACGAACCTCGCCCGAAAGCGACAGCTCGCCAAAGACGATCGCGTCGGACGGCACCGGCCGCTCGCTGAACGCCGAAATCAGTGCGGCCGCGACCGCGAGATCGGCCGCGGGATCGGTCAGCCGATAGCCGCCCGCGATGTTGAGATAGACTTCGGCGCCGCCCATCTGGAGTCCGCAGCGCGCCTCCAGCACCGCAAGCACCATCGCAAGCCGGCCGCTGTCCCAACCGACGACCGCACGCCGCGGCGTCGCGCCGCTCGCGAGGCGCACGGTGAGCGCCTGCACTTCGACGAGCACCGGACGCGTGCCCTCCAATGCAGGGAACACCACCGACCCCGGCACGTCGCGGCTGCGATCGGTCAGGAACAGGCTCGACGGGTTGGAGACTTCGCCCAGCCCCTCTTCGCCCATCGCGAACACGCCGATCTCGTCGGTACCGCCGAAGCGGTTCTTCACCGCGCGGAGGATCCGGTACTGGTGGCTGCGCTCGCCCTCGAACGCCAGCACGGTATCGACCATATGTTCGAGGACGCGCGGTCCTGCGATCGTTCCGTCCTTGGTGACATGCCCGACCAGCACAATCGCCGCGCCGCTGTCCTTGGCATAGCGGATCAGTTCCTGCGCGCTCGCACGAACCTGGCTGACCGTGCCGGGCGCGCTGTCGATCAGGTCGCTGTGCATGGTCTGGATCGAATCGATCACGACGAAATCGGCGGTCCGGCTGTCGAGCGTCGCGAGGATGTCGCGCACCGAGGTCGCACTGGCGAGCGCGACCGGCGCATCGCCGAGCCCCAGCCGCTGCGCCCGCAGCCGCACCTGCCCCGCCGCTTCCTCGCCGCTGATATAGACGACCGACTTGCCCGATTTCGCGAGCCGCCCCGCGGCCTGCAGCAGCAAGGTCGACTTGCCGATCCCCGGATCGCCGCCGATCAGCGTCGCCGATCCCGCGACGAATCCGCCGCCGAGCGCGCGGTCGAACTCGGCGATGCCGCACAGCATCCGTTCGGGCATCGGACTATGTTCGTCGAGCGTTTCGAGCGCGAGCGTCCGGCCGCCCTTGCTGAGGTCGTGCTTCGCCGAAAAGGCGGTCTCGCCCGCTTCCTCGACGAGCGTGTTCCACTCGTTGCAATCGGCGCATTGCCCCTGCCACCGATACGAGACCGATCCGCAATTCTGGCAGACATATTGACGCTTCGCTTTGGCCATGCCGATCGCATAATCGGAACAAAGACGGAACGCCAGCGCTTTCCGGAAATGCGGACGGTTCATATTTGGCGCGCGCTGTTCTAGGGCGGGAACCGATCCGAATCACCCTGCCCGCAAGGAAGCCCCGCGCCATGAAATTCTTCGCCGACACCGCCGAAATCGCCGACATCCAGGAACTCGCCGCGACCGGCCTGCTCGACGGCGTCACGACGAACCCGTCGCTGATCGCCAAGTCGGGCCGCGACTTCAAGGAAGTGACAAAGGAAATCTGTGCGCTGACCACCGGCCCGGTGTCGGCCGAAGTCGTCGCGCTCGACCATGCGACGATGATGAAGGAGGCCGAAATCCTCCGCAAGATCGCCGACAATGTCTGCATCAAGGTGCCGCTGACGATCGACGGGCTCAAGACCTGCAAGGCGCTGACCAGCGACGGCACGATGGTCAATGTCACGCTCTGTTTCTCGGCCGCACAAGCACTGCTCGCGGCGAAGGCCGGCGCGACCTTCGTCTCGCCCTTCGTCGGCCGCCACGACGACAATGGTTTCGACGGCATGCAGCTGATCGCCGACATCCGGCTGATCTACGACAATTACGCCTATGAAACCGAAATCCTCGTCGCGAGCGTCCGCCACGGTATCCATGTGCTCGAAGCCGCGAAGATCGGCGCCGACGTGATGACCGCACCGCCGTCGGTCATCAAGGGCCTCTTCAAGCACATCCTGACCGAAAAGGGCATCGAGGGCTTCCTTGCGGATTGGGCGAAGACCGGGCAAACCATTGCTTGAGCCAGCAATTTCCGGCCGCTGAGTGGCAAACGCCTTTACAGCAGATTGGCTCGCGGACGGATGTGACTGATTTGCATCGGGGGAAAAGACAATGGTTCGCTGCCTGCGTGTTCTCGCAGCCATAGCTGTAACGGGACTGTCACCCCTACCCGCGCTTGCGCAAGTTGTACCCGCGGCCACTGTGAAGACGCCTTCCCATGAGGAGGCGGCTCGGGATTTGGCAACGACCCTGTTCAGCAAGAGCCGAATGGAGAAGTTCATCGAACCGACGGTCGACTTCCTGATCGATCGCCTGCTCGCGTCCGATCCTGTGGCAGCTGATCTGAATCGACAATATCCGGGACTTGATCAGGCGCTTCGCAACTCGTTGCGGCCCATTCTTCAGGACGACCTGGATCATCGCTATCCACAATATGTGACGATGCTTACCGAGCTTTACGCAAGTCGGCTCTCCACGGCCGAGATCGGACAGGTCAAGATTTTCCTGACTGGGGAGGTCGGACAGATCCTTCTGGGAGTATGGGCGGATACCTTGGCATCGCACGCGGCGGTGACCGCGCAGTATAACGAACCGGGCAACGACGGCGGACCTACGCAGGCACAAAGATCCGAAGGCGCGAAAACGGCCCTCCAGAGAATGTCGACGAGGCAACTCAATGACCTGAAACGTTTTTTCGAATCCCCGGCTGGGCAAAAGTTTCAGGCCAGCGATCTGGAAAAGAAGGCGATCGAAGAGAAGTGGATTGTCGATAGCGCATCCCCTGATCTGGTAGAACGGGTCGATCGCGCGATGACTGCAGCGGCCGAAGCGCATATTGCGAGCGCTGGCGCGGACGGCTCGTTGACACAATAGCGATGCAGAGGCTCCCTCACGGGCATCTGCATCGAAGTCTTTCCAGTTGACGTAAACGTCAAGTCATCGCGATACTCGCCCGAAAGGGAGAGATTCGCGATGACCGACACCACCATCCTCACCGAACGCCGCGGCCATGTCCTGATCGTCACGATCAACCGGCCCGACGCGCGCAACGCCGTCAACGCCGCGGTCCATGTCGGTATCGGCACCGCGCTCAAGGAAGCGGAAAGCGATCACGACATCCGCGCCGTCGTGATCACCGGCGCGGGCGAAAAGAGCTTCTGCGCCGGCGCCGACCTTGTCGCACTGTCGCGTGGCGAGAGCCTCTATCCTTCCGACAAGGTGCAGCAGGAATGGGGCTTTGCGGGCATGGTCTCGCACCCCATCTCGAAACCCATCATTGCCGCCGTCAACGGCTTCGCCTTTGGCGGCGGCTGCGAGATCGCGCTGATGAGCGACATCATCGTCGCCGCCGACCATGCGCAATTCGGCCTGCCCGAGGTCAAGGTCGGGCTGTTCGCCGCAGCGGGCGGCGCCTTCCGTCTTGCCCAACAACTGCCGCGCAAGCTCGCGATGGAATATATGCTGACCGGCGACCCGATCCCCGCCGCGCGCGCCGCCGAATTCGGCCTTGTGAACCATGTCGTGCCGCTCGCCGACCTGATGCCGACCGCGATCGCGCTGGCCGAAAAGATCGCCGGTAATGCGCCGCTGTCGGTGCAGGCGTCGAAGCGCGTCGCGCTCGGCATCGCCGACGGCCGGATCGCCGCCGACGCACCCTATTGGGAACATAACACCCGCGAGCGCAGCGTGCTGATGCGCAGCGAGGACGCACGCGAAGGCCCGCTCGCCTTCGCGCAGAAGCGCAAGCCCGAGTGGAAGGCGCGCTGAGGATGGCGATGACCGATCCCGAGCGCATTCCCGTCATCATCGGCGTCGGGCAGGTCAACGACCGCCCCGACGACCCCGATCAGGGGCTGGATTCGCTCGGGCTGATGGTCGCGGCGCTGCAAGTCGCGGCGGAAGATGCAGGCGTATCGCTGACCGAAATCGACAGCCTCGCGATCGTCGACCAGATCAGCTTCCACAGTCTCGGCAAGCTCCCCGAACCGCTCGCCGCCGCGATCGGCGCCAGCCCCGCGATCAATTACCAGTCCGCCGCACCGCATGGCGATACGCCGGTGCGCCTGCTCAACGAAGCCGCGAACCGTATCGGCGCGGGCGAGGTCAAGCTCGCCGCCATCGTCGGCGCCGAAGCGCTGCGCACCGCAGCGGGCCGCGCCGCCAAGGCGGCGAGCGGCGAGGACAAGAGCTATAATGCTATCCGCAAGGTCGCGACGCGGCGCGAACCCAATTATGCCCAGCTTCATGGCCTCGCCGCCCCCGTCGACGTCTATCCGCTCTACGAAAATGCGACGCGCGCGGCGTGGGGGCAGAGCCTGACCGAGGCACAGGCCGAAAGCGCCGAAATCTGGTCGCGCTTCTCCGAGGTTGCTGCCGCGAACGACGGTGCGTGGATCCGCAAGCCCGCGAGCCCCGCCGACATCCTCAACGTCGACGAGCGCAACCGCCCGATCGCTTTTCCCTATTCGAAGCTGATGGTCGCCAATTCGTCGGTCAATCAGGGCGCGGGCTTCCTCGTCGCCAGCCTCGCCGAGGCGCGGCGCCGTGGCATTGCCGAAGACCGTCTCATTTATGTCGGCATGGGCGCCGCGGCGAAAGAGCCCGCAAGCATCCTCCACCGCGACCGCTACGATGGCAGCGTCAGCATGGAGACGTCGATCAATCGCACGCTCGATCTCAACGGCATGACCGTCGCCGATTTCGACTGCGTCGAACTCTACAGCTGCTTCCCGTGCGTCCCCAAAATGGCGCGCCGCACCCTCGGCTGGCCGGTCGACAGGCCCGCTACCGTGTTCGGCGGCCTGACCTTCGGCGGCGGCCCGATCGCCAACTATATGAGCCACGCGATCGTCTCGATGGTCGGGAAGCTGCGCAATGAAGGGCGCTACGGCTTCCTCTTCGCCAATGGCGGCTTCGCGACCGACAATCATTGCATCGTGCTGGGAAGCGAACCGATCGCGGCCGCAAGCTTCCCGCAGGACTTCGACTATCAGGCTGAAGCCGAAGCGAAGCGCGGGCCGGTGCCCGAACTGGTCGAGGATTATGCCGGCCCTGCGACGGTTGAAAGCTACACGATCTTCTATGGTCGCGACGGCGCGCCGAAAGCTGGCGTGATTGCTGCGCGGACACCCGAAGGCCAGCGCACGCTGGCATATGTGGACGTCGCGGATCCCGCGATGCTCGCCTTTCTCACCGACGGCAGAGTCGAACCGGTCGGCACGTCGGGGCGGATCGTTGCACTGGAAGAAGGCTTCGGTTGGCGCGCGGCCTGAGCTGCCGATTATGACGTGCGCTGAAACGGCTCGCCCTCAGCACCGTCGACCATTATGGTCGAGCGCATGAAAAACCCCTTCGTCCGGCTGGCGTTCGGCGCGGCCATCATGAGCATTTTCGGATGCACGGCACCGACCCGCGCCGAACCGGCGATGGAGGAGTTGCTGCGCGATCCCGTCGTCGCCGAATTTGCCGCGTGGCAGAAGGACCATAGCCTTCCGGCCATCGATCTCGAACCGGCCGGCCCGGCCCCCTCGACACCCGGAGGCACCCGTATCGGCGGCCCGGTCTGGCTTGCCGCAGGCGAAGCCTGGCCCGCCGACGCCGACGGGCAGCCGATGTCCTTTCTCGCACAGGTCGACTTTGCCGAGCTTCCCCCGCTGCCCGACTATCCGGCCAGTGGCGTCCTGCAATTCTTTATCGCGCGCGACGACCTGTACGGCGCGAATTTCGAGAAGCCCGAGGCCGGAAAGTTCCGCGTCATCTGGCGCGAAAAAATGGACGGGCCCGGAAAACTGTACAGCGGAACGCCGCGCGGTGACCGCGGAATCGACGACTATTCCCCGCTGAACGACGATACCGTCCTGCGGGGGATCGCGCTGAAGGCCGAACGCGTCGAGCAGGTGCCCTCGGTCGAGTCGTGGCTGGCCGAAAGGGATATGAAAGCGGCGCTCGAGAGCGACAGCGTCTACAAATTTGCCGACAAGCAATATGAGACGACCCCGCAGCGCCATCATGTCGGCGGCCACCCCGGCTTCACCCAGTCGGACTGGCGGGCCGACAAGCCCTATCAGGACGTCGATCGCGTCCTGATCAACCTGTGGAGCGACGACCACATCATGTGGGGCGACATGGGGCAGGGCCAGTTCATGATCCGGCGCGAAGACCTGCTCAAGCGCGACTTCAGCAAGGTCTTCTATCAGTGGGACTGCTACTGACGGGCGGCACAGCCCTCAGATGTCGAACGAAACCCCCTGCGCCAGCGGCAGTGCGTCCGAATAGTTCACCGTGTTCGTCGCGCGGCGCATATATTGGCGCCACGCGTCCGAACCGCTTTCGCGCCCGCCGCCGGTCTCCTTTTCGCCGCCGAACGCGCCGCCGATCTCGGCGCCGCTCGTGCCCAGATTGACGTTCGCGATGCCGCAATCGCTCGCGGCAAGAAAGCGCTCGGCCTCGCGCATGTCGGTGGTGAAGATCGCCGACGACAGGCCGGCCGCCACGTCGTTATGCAGCCCGATCACAGCGTCGAGGTCGTAATAGCGCATGACATAGAGGATCGGCGCAAAGGTCTCCTCCAGCACCGGCCCGACCTGCCCCGGCATTTCGACGAGCGCCGGCCTTACATAGAAGCTGGCGCCATCGCCGACGCGGTCGCCGCCATGCACGATGCCACCGGCCGCCCTGGCAGCGGCCAGCGCTTCCTGCATCATCTCGTATGCGGCGCGGTCGATAAGCGGGCCGACGAGCACTTCGCCCTCCAGCGGATTGCCGACGCCGACGCTGGCATAGGCCGCCTTCAGCTTCGCGACGAAACCGTCATGGATGCTGTCGTGCAGGAACAGCCGCCGCGTCGTGGTGCAGCGCTGTCCCGCGGTCCCCATCGCCCCGAAGGCGACACCGCGCAGCGCGAGATCGAGGTCGGCCGACGGCGCGACAATCACGCCGTTATTGCCGCCGAGTTCGAGGATCGCGCGCGCGAAGCGCTGCGCGAGCCGCGGCGCAACCGCGCGGCCCATGCGCGTCGACCCGGTTGCCGAAACGAGAGCGACGCGCGGATCGTCGACCAGCGCCTCGCCCGCTTCGCGCCCGCCGATCAGCAGTTGCGACAGCCCCGCCGGCGCATCGCCGAAACGCGCAACAGCCCGCTCGAAAATCGCCTGTGTCGCCAAGGCGGTCAGCGGCGTCTTTTCGGACGGCTTCCACACGACGCTGTTGCCGCACACGAGCGCGAGCGCCGCATTCCATGCCCACACCGCGACCGGGAAATTGAACGCCGAAATCACACCGACGACGCCGAGCGGGTGCCAGACCTCCATCATCCGGTGCCCCGGCCGCTCGGTCGCGATGGTCAGGCCGTAAAGCTGGCGCGAGAGGCCCACGGCGAAGTCGCAGATGTCGATCATTTCCTGCACTTCGCCCGCGCCTTCGGACGGGATCTTGCCCGCCTCGATCGTCACCAGCTTCGCCAGATCGTCCTTCGCGGCGCGCAGCTCCTCTCCGAACAGGCGGACGAGCTCGCCGCGGCGCGGCGCGGGGACATTGCGCCAGGCACGGAACGCCGCGGTCGCCTGCCCGAGCACCGCGTCGATCGCCGCGGCATCGACGATCTGCACCTGCCCCAGCTGCTCGCCCGTCAGCGGCGTCACCGCGGGCATCGACCCGTCGATCCATGCGGTGCGATCGACGCCGAGTGTGTCGAGAAGCGAGGCGACCTCCTGGCCCAATATCGTCATTCTATGTCCCTTCACCGGCGCGAGCGCGCCCTTGCAGTTTGTGGCTCGCGGGTTATCGCAGCCAGCAAGCGAGTCAAATCGAAAGCGGGAGAATCAGCGTGTCCGACCTACCCCCCTCCGAACCGCTGGTTCCCGTCCCCGCCGACGCCGCCGCGAACACACATTGCACCGCCGCCGATTACGACCGGCTCTATGCGCAGAGCGTCGACGACCCCGACGCCTTCTGGGCCGAACAGGCAAAGCGCGTCGACTGGGTCCAGGCGCCGACGAAGATCGGCAACTGGTCGTACGACCCGGTCGAGATCAAATGGTTTGAGGACGGCGTCCTCAACCTCTGCCACAACGCGATCGATCGCCACGTCGCGGCGGGCCATGGCGAGCGCACCGCGATCATCTTCGAACCCGACGCGCCCGATGGCGAGACGCGGACGATCAGCTATGCCGCGCTGCTCGCCGACGTCATCCGCATGGCGAACACGCTGAAGAAAATGGGCGTCCGGAAGGGCGACCGCGTCACCATCTATATGCCGATGATCCCCGAGGGCGCGGTCGCGATGCTCGCCTGCGCGCGCATCGGCGCGGTGCACAGCGTCGTCTTCGGCGGCTTCTCGCCCGAGGCAATCCACGGCCGCATCGAGGATTGCGCGAGCGACTGGGTGATCTGCGCCGACGAGGGCCTGCGCGGCGGCAAGACCGTTCCCTTGAAGGCCAATGTCGACAAGGCGCTCGAGCGCGTCGAGGTGAAGGCGGTGCTCGTCATCGCTCACACCGGCGGCGATGTCGCGATGAAGGAAGGCCGCGATCACTGGTACGACGCACTGTCGGCCGATGTCGCCAGCGACTGCCCGTGCGAGCCGATGGGCGCCGAGGATCCACTCTTCATCCTCTATACGTCAGGCTCGACCGGCAAGCCGAAGGGCGTGCTCCACACCGTCGGCGGCTACAGCGTCTGGACCGCCACGACCTTCTGGTATGGCTTCGACTATCGCCCGGGCGAGGTCTTCTGGTGCAGCGCCGACATCGGCTGGGTCACCGGCCATAGCTATGTCGTCTATGGCCCGCTCCAGAACGGCGCGACCAGCCTGATGTTCGAGGGCATCCCCAACTATCCCGACCACGACCGCTTCTGGCAGGTCGTCGACAAGCATCGGGTCAACATCCTCTACACCGCCCCCACCGCGATCCGTGCGCTGATGCGCGAGGGCGACGACTATGTGACGCGCCACGACCTGTCGTCGATCCGCCTGCTCGGCAGCGTCGGCGAACCGATCAACCCCGAGGCGTGGCGCTGGTATCACCAGACCGTCGGCAAGGGCCGTGTGCCCGTCATCGACACCTGGTGGCAGACCGAAACCGGCGGGATCATGATCACCACGCTGCCGGGAGCGCACGCGATGCAGCCGGGGAGCGCGGGCAAGCCCTTCTTCGGCGTCCGCCCCGAACTCGTCGATGCCGAAGGCCATACGCTGGTCTGCGAAGAAACCGGCGGCGCGGCCGAGGGCAATCTCTGCATCACCCATAGCTGGCCCGGGCAGGCGCGGACGATCTACGGCGATCATGGCCGCTTCGCCGAGACCTATTTCTCGACCTACAAGGGCAAATATTTCACCGGCGACGGCTGCCGCCGCGATGCCGACGGATACTGGCGGATCACCGGCCGCGTCGACGACGTCATCAACGTCTCGGGCCATCGCATGGGCACCGCCGAGGTCGAAAGCGCGCTCGTGCTGCACGAGGATGTCGCAGAAGCCGCGGTCGTCGGCTTCCCGCACGACATCAAGGGTCAGGGCATCTACGCCTATGTCACGCTCAACGCCGGCGTCGAAGCGAGTGACGCGATCGTCGCGGCGTTGAAACAGCAGGTGCGCAAGGAAATCGGCCCGATCGCAACCCCCGACCATATCCACCTGACCCCCGCGCTCCCCAAGACGCGCTCGGGCAAGATCATGCGCCGCATCCTGCGCAAGATCGCCGAGAATGATTTCGGGTCGCTCGGCGACACGTCGACGCTTGCCGATCCGAGCCTCGTCGACGGGCTGATCGAGGGGCGGAAGAACAGATAGGCCGTATCATTCTTTGGTATGATTGAACGCGCGGCCGCGGCGCACCATATAGGGAGCGCCCCCGAGTTCCGGCCGCCTTCCCCCCTCCCTGCGGCCGGAGCAACAAGGCCCGGAAGGTCCCGCACCTTCCGGGCCCTCCCTTTCCGGAAATCCGGCGCAAACCTCCAATCAGAAATGGAAGTCGGGCAGTTCCGCCAGCGCGATTCCCAGCGCCTCGGCCCAGCCGTCGGCGACGCTCTCATAATAAGGATCGTTGCGCTCGAAACGCCGCTCGCGCACGCTCGAAAAATCGTCGCGCTCGTGAACCTTGAGGTCGATCGGCAGGTCGACGCCGGCGTTCGCGCGGATCGTCGAATCGAACGAGACGCAGAGCAGCTTCACCGCATCCTCGAACGACATCGCGGGATCGTAGGACCGGACGATGATCGGCCGGCCGTATTTCGTTTCGCCGATCTGGAAGAAGGGATTGTCCTCGCCGGCCTCGATGAAATTGCCCTCGGGATAGATCAGGAACAGCCGCGGTTCGGCCCCCTTGATCTGCCCGCCGACGATCAGCGAGGCGCGGAACAGCGATTCGGATGACGGCCCCTCTTCGTTGTGGCGCATCACGATGCCGCGCAGCGTCTCGCCGATGATCGTCGCGACCTGAAACATCGACGGCGCCTGCAGGATCGAGGGCTGCCGGTCTTCGGGCGCCTTGGTGCGCTCGTCGAGCAGGCTGACGACCGCCTGCGTCGTCGCAAGGTTGCCCGCCGACATCAGCGTGATCACGCGCTCGCCGGGCACCGTCCAGCTGCGCATCTTGCGGACCTGAGAGATGTCGTCGACGCCCGCGTTGGTGCGGGTGTCCGACATGAACACCAGTCCCTTGTTCAAACGCATGCCAACGCAATAGGTCATCGAATCCCGTTTCCCCGCCCGGATGATGTGGTCGCCCGAAGCCCGCTTATTGCTGGACCTGCAATTGGACAACCAGATTTTCTTGCGCTGCACCATAGCGCATCCCGCGAACCGGGGCGGCGTCGCGATAGTCGAGGCCGGTTGCGACCCGGATATAGCGCTGGTCGGGCGAGTGGCCGTTGCTCACGTCGAAACCGATCCAGCCGATATGGTCGAAATACGCCTCGGCCCAGGCGTGGGTTGCATCCTGATGCGTCCGGTCGTTCATCATCAGATAGCCCGACACATAGCGTGCCGGGTGCCCCAGATGCCGCATCGCCGCGATGAAGATATGCGCATGATCCTGGCAAACCCCGCCCTCGCCGCCCAGCGCCTGCTCGGCGGTGGTCTCGGCATCGGTGAAACCGATCCGGTAGGCGAGCTTGTCGATGATCAACGCCGACAGCGCATGCGCGCGTTCGATGTCGGACGCATAGTCGCGGCCGAGCTGCGCCGCCAACGCCCGCACCTGGCGCCCCGCACGGGTCAGCGGGGTCGGGCGGAGGAAGGTCCAAAGCGGCATCGCACCACGGTGCGCGCCGATCACGCCGTCCCACGTGATCAGCTCTATCTCGCCGGCGCAACGAATCACGAGCTCGGTCTCGCCGCTGCGCACCGCGACCAGATCGACGCCATTGCCGTGATGGTCGGTGTAGTGCAGTTGCTGCGCACCGCCTTCGACCTCGATCGACCAATTGTGGATCAGCTGTTGCCCCGGCCGCTCCTTCGGCGTCAGTTTCAACTGCTGCAGCGCATAGGCGACAGGGCTGTCGTAATTATAACGGGTGGTGTGCTCGACGCGCAGTTTCATAACTATTCCACAAAGCGGTAGTCGCGCTCGATCTGCTGCGCGAGCGCGGCGTTGGCGCGAAGGAAGTCGGTGATGAATTCGTGCAGCCCGCCATCGAAGATCGACTGGATCGGGCGCGAGAGCCGCTCGCGGCAGATCGCGCTGCCCATCCGGACCGCCTCGGTCTCCTCGTCATAGGTCCGCTGGAGCAGGCCGAGATTGTCGTTCATCTGATCGCAGCAGAAGGCCAAGCTGCGCGGCATCTGTTTGTACAGGATCAGGAACTCCGCAATCTTGAGCGCGCTGATCTCGGTCCCGTACAGCCAGTGATAGGCGCGGTGCGCCGACACCGAGCGCAGAATGGTTTCCCACTGCACATTGTCGATCGAACTGCCGATGTGCGCCACCGACGGCAACAACAGATAATATTTGACGTCGAGGATGCGCGCGGTGTTGTCGGCGCGCTCCAGAAACGTCCCGACCCGCGCGAAATTATAGCCGTCGTTGCGCAACATCGTCCCGGAAAAGGCCCCGCGGACGAGCGCGCTCTGCTGGCGGATCGCGGCGAGTACATCGGGCAGATCATCCTCGCGCACCTGCCGCTTGAGCAGTGCGCCAAGCGTCATCCAGCTCGTGTTGACCGCCTCCCATACTTCGCGCGTGAGATAGGTTCGCGCAGTCCGCGCATTGTCGCGCGCCTGTTTGACGACCGAGAGGATGCTCGACGGGTTCGACGGATCGCGCAGCATGAAGTCGACGACGCGCTGCGAATTATAGTCCTGATGCGTCTGCTTGAAGGCGTAGTCCTGCCCTGCGGTCACAAGGACCGAGCGCCATTCGGCTTTCGCGGTACTCGACCGCGTCAGCGCGATACGAAACCCCGCATCGATCAGTCGCGCATTATTCTCGCTGCGCTCGAGGTAACGCGCCATCCAGTAGAGGCTGCCCGCCGTTTTCCCCAGCATCAGTCTTCCAGTACCCACGTGTCTTTGGTGCCGCCGCCCTGACTCGAATTCACCACCAGCGACCCCTTGGTCATCGCGACGCGCGTGAGCCCGCCCGGCGTGATCGTGATGCCCTGCGGCGACATCAGAACGAAGGGACGCAGATCGACGTGCCGCGGCGCCAGACCCGCCTTGGTGAAGATCGGCACCGTCGAGAGCGACAGCGTAGGCTGCGCGATATAGCCGCGCGGGTTTGCTTCCAGCTTGTCCCTGAAAGCCGCGATCTCTTTCTTGCTGGCGGCGGGACCCACGAGCATCCCGTAGCCCCCCGACCCATGGACCTCTTTCACCACCAGTTCGGGCAGGCGGTCGAGCACTTCCTTCAGATGTTCGGGCTCCGAACAACGCCAGGTCGGTACGTTCGGCAGCAACGCTTTCTCGCCCGTGTAGAATTCGATGATGTCGGGCATGTAGCTGTAGAGCGCCTTGTCGTCGGCGATACCGGTGCCCGGCGCGTTGGCAATCGTGATGCCGCCGGCGCGATAGACATCCCAGATCCCGGGCACGCCCAGCATCGATTCCGGCCGGAAATTCAGGGGATCGAGAAAGTCGTCGTCGACGCGGCGATAGAGGACATCGATCGGCGTATAGCCCTGCGTCGTCCGCATCGCGACGCGCCCGTCGACGACGCGCAGGTCGTGACCCTCGACCAGTTCGGCGCCCATCTGGTCGGCAAGGAAGCTGTGCTCGAAATAGGCGCTGTTGTGGATACCCGGCGTCAGCACGGCAACCGTCGGCGTCCCGTTGCACGCGGGCGGCGCGCAGGCGGAAAGCGACTTCAGCAGGTTGAGCGGATAGTCGCTGACCTCGCGCACCGAAATCTTCGCGAACAGCTCCGGAAACATCTGGAGCATCGTCTCGCGGTTCTCGAGCATATAGGAGACGCCCGACGGCGTGCGCGCATTATCCTCCAGCACATAGAATTCGTTCGGGCCGGTGCGGACGATGTCGATGCCGCTAATATGCGTATAGACGCCGCCCGGCGGGTCCATTCCCATCATCATCGGCAGGAAGGCCTCGTTGCGCGAGATGAGCTCGGTCGGCACGCGGCCGGCCCGAAGGATCTCCTGCCGGTGATAGATGTCATGGAGGAAGGCGTTGAGTGCCCGGACGCGTTGCTCGATCCCGCGCGACAGGCGCCGCCATTCGCTCGCCGAGATGATGCGCGGAACGACGTCGAACGGGATCAGCCGCTCGTCGGCCTCGTCCTGCCCGTAAACGTTGAAGGTGATACCGGTCGTGCGGAAAAAGGCTTCGGCCTGCTGCGCCTTGCGCTGGATGCGCGCCGCATCCTCGCGATCGAACCATTCATGATAGTCGCGATAGGGCGAGCGGACTTCGCTGCCTTGCCCCGTCATCTCGTCGAAAAAGGAAATGCCCCAGCCCTTTCCACGCAACATGCCAACGTCCAGCCGCGCGCGATGGTCGGGCGTGCACGGCCCCGATATTCCTGCCTGCTGCGTTGCTTGTCTGGCTACGCGGCCGCCAAGCTTGTGGAGACGATGCTAGCACCGCGGCACGGGAAGGCAAGAGCGCAAAAAGTCCTTGAAAACCAGAAAGAAGGCACAGGAACTAGATACCGATCGCGGGTCCGATCACCGGATACAGCAGCCGCACCGCCACAAACCCGACAAGCAGCGCGGTAAGCCGCCGGATCAGCGTCGCGGGGCCGGTCTTCACAGCCAGTTGCGTGCCGATCGCCCCGCCGATCAGCACCGCGACCAGCAATGGCCAGTGCCCCGCGATCGCGTGGACCATCTCGCCGCCCTTGCCCTTGATCAACTGGCCGGTCAGCCCGAACAGGCTGTTGACGAGGATGAACAGGCTGGCGGTTGCGGCGACGCTGCGCGCCTCGGCCCAGCGAATGAGGTGCAGGATCGGCGCAAGGAAAATGCCCCCGCCGATGCCGACGACGCCGGCAAGATAACCGAGCGCCGCTGCAACCGGCAGCAACAGCTTCGGCGACAGATCGACCGGCTTCGCGGTCTGCGGCTGGAACAGCAGGGCGAGCGCAGAGGCCAGCAGCGACAGGCCCAGCAGAACGACGAGCACGCCCTGCTTGACCGGCGTGAGCCCGCCAAGGAATGCCAGCGGCGCAGCGACCACGATCAGCGGCAGCGCCTTCGTCCACGGCATCACCCCGGCGCGCGCGAAGCGGATCGTTCCGCCGGTGACGACGATGACGTTGCACGCAAGACTGATCGCCGGAACCAGCCCGACCGCGACACCGCCAAGCAGCAGCAGCGCGGTATAGGTCGACCCGCCGCCGAACCCGACCGCCGAATAAAGCAGCGCGGTGAGGCCAAAGAGGGCAGCTAGTCCGGTCATCTCATCTCCCCCCTGTCACTGCCCCTTTCCCCGTCATCCCGGCGAAGGCCGGGATCTCACCGTTGCCTTTTATCGCGAGGTCGAGATCCCGGCCTTCGCCGGGATGACGACTTGGGAGGAGTAACGGCCCTTAGAGCTGGCCGTGGCAATGCTTGTACTTGCGGCCCGACCCGCACGGGCACGGCGCATTGCGGCTGATCTCGAGCGCCGCATAGGGATTCTCGCCATCGGGCATGTCGGGACGCGGCGACTGCATCGGCGGCAGCGTGTTCGCGATCACGCCCAGTTCGCCCGCGTCGATGTCGCCGCTGTCGTCCTCGCCTGTGAACGGGTCGATATGCGTCGTCAGGAAATCGGGCAGATCGGGAAGCGGCATCGGTTCCGGTTCCTGGAACTGGAAGTCGATGCGCGCGACGGTGCGCGTCACATCCTCGCGGATATTCTGCAGCATCCGCTCGAACAGCGCGAAGGCTTCCTGCTTGTACTCGTTGATCGGCTGCTTCTGCGCATAGGCGCGCAGGAACACGACCTGCCGCAGCGCGTCGAGGGTCGAGAGATGCTCTTTCCAGTGATGGTCGAGCGTCTGCAGCAGGATCGACTTTTCGATCCCCTTCCACGATTCATCGTCGACCTGCGCCGCCTTTCCTGCGGCGGCGCTGTCGGCCATTTCCTGGATGCGTTCCTCGAAGACTTCGGCGTCGACCGCATCTTCCTGCATCCAGTCGTCGATCGGCGGGGTCAGGTCGAGGATGTTCGCGACGCGCTCCTTCATCTGCTCGATGTTCCACTGTTCGGGATAGCTTCCCGGCGGGCAGGCATCGGCGACGATCGAGTTCACCGTTTCGGCGCGCATCGCGGTCATCACCTCGTCGACGGTTTCGCTGTCGATGATCTCGCCGCGCTGTTCATAGATGACCTTGCGCTGGTCGTTCATGACGTTGTCATACTCGACGACCTGTTTGCGGATGTCGTAGTTGCGCGCCTCGACCTTCTTCTGCGCGGTCTCGATCGCCTTCGACAGCCACTTCGATCCGATCGCCTCGCCATCCTCCAGATTCTTGTTCATCATCTTGGAGAAGAGCGTGTCGGGTCCGAAGATACGCAGCAGGTCGTCGTCGAGGCAGAGATAGAATTTCGACAGACCGGGGTCGCCCTGGCGTCCCGAACGGCCGCGCAGCTGGTTGTCGATGCGGCGGCTTTCGTGGCGTTCGGTCGCGAGCACGAACAGCCCGCCCGCTGCGCGCACGGCTTCGCGTTCGGCGGCGACCTCGGCGCTGATGCGTTCCACCGCGGCGTCGCGCTCGGGGCCCTCGGGCATGTCCTTCAGCTCGTCCTCGATGCGGAACTCCTCGTTACCGCCGAGTTTGATGTCGGTGCCGCGGCCCGCCATGTTCGTCGCGATCGTGACCGCGCCGGTGCGGCCCGCCTGCGCGACGATGTGCGCCTCGCTCTCGTGGAAGCGCGCGTTCAGGACGCTGTGCGCCACACCTTCCTTTTCGAGGAAGGACGACAGCAGTTCCGATTTTTCGATCGACACGGTGCCGACGAGCACCGGCTGTCCGCGTTCCTGCGCTTCGCGGATGGTGCGCGCGATCGCGCCGAACTTGTCGGTGATATTCTTGTAGAACTCGTCCTCATCGTCCTTGCGCGCGATCGGGCGGTTGGTCGGGATGGTGACGACGTTCATCTTGTAGATGTCGAAAAATTCGGCCGCTTCGGTCGCGGCGGTACCGGTCATGCCCGACAGCTTCGGATACATGCGGAAATAATTCTGGAAGGTGATCGAGGCGAGCGTCTGGTTCTCGGGCTCGATCTGGACGCCCTCCTTCGCTTCGACCGCCTGGTGCAGACCGTCGGACCAGCGGCGACCGTCCATCATGCGGCCGGTGAATTCGTCGATGATGACGACCTTGCCGTCCTTGACGATATAATCGATGTCCAGCTTGAACATCACGATCGCCTTCAGCGCCTGATTGACGTGATGGACGACCTGCGTGTTCTCGATGTCATAGAGGTTGCTGCCCTGGAGCAGGCCCGCGGCTTCGAGCAGCCGCTCGACATGCTCGGTGCCTTCTTCGGTCAGGTTGATCGACTTGGCCTTCTCGTCCTTCTCGTAATCGTCCTCGACAAGCTGGAGCACGACCTCGTTCACGCGGACATACATTTCCGACTTGTCGTCGGTCGGCCCCGAAATGATCAGCGGGGTGCGCGCCTCGTCGATCAGGATAGAATCGACTTCGTCGACGATCCCGAAGTTGAAGGTGCGGTGGACCATCTGCGCGCGGTCGAACTTCATATTGTCGCGCAGATAATCGAAGCCCAGCTCGTTGTTCGTCGCATAGGTGATGTCGCTGTTATAGGCTTCGCGGCGCTGCGTCTCGTTGAGGTTCGGGACGATGATGCCGGTGGTCAGGCCCAGGAAGCCATAGACCGTTCCCATCCATTCGGCGTCGCGGCGGGCCAGATAGTCGTTGACCGTCACGACGTGCACGCCCTTGCCCTCGAGCGCGTTGAGATAGCAGGGGAGCGTCGCCATCAGCGTCTTGCCCTCGCCCGTCGCCATCTCGGCGATCTCGCCGCGGTGAAGGACGATGCCGCCGATCATCTGGACGTCGAAGTGGCGCATGCCGAGTGTGCGCTTCGACGCCTCGCGCACCGTCGCAAAGGCTTCGGGCAGGACGTCGTCGAGCGTTTCGCCGGCTTCCAGCCGGTCGCGGAATTTCTGCGTCTGCGCCTTCAGGTCGTCGTCGCTCAGCGCCTCGAGCTCGGGCTCGAAGGCGTTGATCTTCGCCACGATCTTGCGCATCGAGGCGACGTAGCGGTCGTTGGACGAGCCGAACAGGCTCTTGGCAATGCTGCCGAACATATGGAATTTCCTTGGATTCTGGATAGGCGGGGGCGGCAGGCATGCCGCGCGGAACATACAGGAAAAGCCCCCGCACAGGCGGAGGCGAGGCCCGAAAGGGCGTCAGCTCTTCAAGCTATTCGAGCGCGCGGTCGCTGCCGGTGAGAAGGCCGGGAAGGTGCGGCGGCCCCGCCTTGCGCGGCTTGCCGCCGCCGCCGCTGGTGGTGCGGCGCGTCGGTGCGGTCGTCGTGGGACGGCGTTCATTGTCGACGGTCTCAACCTTGCCCGCGCTTTCGGCGAGCAGGACGAGCGACCCCATTGCCGCCGGAACGGCAGGCGCAGCCATCGCCCGGTCCGCACTCGCGAATCCGGTGATCAGCGCCAAAAGGGTCAGAAGTAACCGCAAGAATCGCCCCTCCATACGTCCGGAGCCAAGATTATTGCGCCCCGTTCCCTGAACATAGGGTGAAAGTGGTCCGGCGTCCAGTGGCTGGTTATTTGGCCGGCGCGGCCGCCGGCGCCGCATCGTCCTCGACCTTCACCTCGGTCCGGAAGGTGATCCGCCTTGCAACGGGCCGCCCGTTCGTATCGGTAAAGGGGATATAGCGCAGCCTGCCGCCGATCGAGTCGCACGGATTCGGCATCTGCCCCCCGACACCTGCGCTCTTGTACTGACAATCGCTCGCCTGCCCGTCGGTGCCGATCCGCACCGTCGCCTCGATCATCCCGGCATCGCTCATGGGGAATTTGCGAATGGGCGGCTCCGGGTTCGGCGCGGCATCGTCGGCGCGGGGCAGCACCCAGTTGAAGGTTGCCGGAACCACCGACCTTGCCGGTTTGCCATTGCTGTCGAGCGCGGGCTGGAATTTGCCGTTCGCCCGCATCAGCGCGCAAGCGGCATCGTCGAGCTCCTTTACCATGCTGGTGTTGATCACCGCACAGCCGACCACCTTGCCAAGCGGATCGACGGTCAGCGTCATGACGACATCGCCTTCCTGCCGCTCCGCCAGCGCCTTCGCCGGATAGTGCGCGCCCGCATCGAGCGTCACCATCTCCGGATCGGGAACGGCGCCGCGCGGCCAGGCCGGGCGATTGGTATCGAGCTGGAAACCCGACCTCGCCAGCTGCTCCAGATAATCGTCGGGCATCTGCCAGCGTATGCGGTTGCTATAGGTGCCGCCAACCCGCACGCCGTTGGCATCGCGCTGCGTCTGGAACCGCGCGCGCTCCATGAGGAGGCGGCAGGTTGCGGTATCCAGCATTTCGTGCCCGCTCGACGCAATGATTTCGCACCTGCGCGGCAAGCCGTCGGGTCCGACCGTCAGGCGGAAGCCCGTCACGCCTTCCAGCGTGTCGCGAAGCGCGGCGGGCGGATAGTCCGCCGGCGTGACCCAGCCCCCCGGATTGGTGACCGGCTTCATCGGCTCGTCGGCCTGCGGCACGGGCGACGGCGGCTGTTCCGCTCCGGGCGCCGCGAGCAGCATCAGCATCGCAATCATCATTTTCGTCCCCCCTTACCCGAGCGCCGGATTGAGTTCCTTCACCTCGAGCAGAAA